>JBAYES010000016.1:10000-33663 GCA_041667545.1 Candidatus Omnitrophota bacterium
AGGGAATTCGGAAGGCAGATCGAGATAAGGTGCTGGGATAGTTTAGATGCCAGAAAAGCCAAACCGACCAATTTGCCGTATGGCACACTCATGAAAATATCCGGGAGAATAGTGAAAGAAGTTCCCGGCGTAGTGAGCGTTACATACAACATAACGTCAAAACCGCCGTCGACCATAGAGGCGATATAGTGGGTATGAGGGCATATAAAGGTAAGGGAACGGCATGCCGTGCCCTTACTATAAAAAAGACTTGACATTGTGAAGGGTTAGAGTATACTTAAAGGGCGCAAGGTATAGGACTTTTGCGCGTTGGATAATGAACAGGGAGTGGAAGTTTTGACCATAGGGATGGAAAAAATTCACCCTGTGGTTTTTTGGTTTTCATGACCGTTCATTATCGGGAAAAATCCAAAGGAGGAAGTTACAAATGGCAAGAGGAACAGTAAAATGGTTTAACAACCAAAAAGGTTATGGGTTTATTACTCCTGAATCGGGAAGCGATGTTTTTGTGCATCACAGCGCGATACAGGGTGAAGGCTACAAGTCTCTGGACGAAGGACAAGCTGTTGAATTTGAAATTCGACAGGGTCCCAAGGGAGCTGAAGCCGCGAACGTAGTTAAACTGTAACGCAACCGGATCCGGAGAATATCTCCGGGGAAGAAAAACCCGGCTCTCGTATGAGGGTCGGGTTTTTTTTTGTAGAGAAGTAAGTGAAAAGTGTTTTCTCGGGAATTTTCCGATTTCACGTTTTTCATTCGCCGGATTGCACGGAGTTAATATTAGGAAGGTGTTTTTTGTGAAATTTTTCAGAAGATCGGTGACTTTACTGATAGTTTTTTTGATAGGGTTTTTTTCATATGGAATATTTTCAAGAATTGTCCGTGAGAACATAGTTCTGAGGCAGGTCATAGCAAGGTTGAAGGCCGACACACGAATAGCGGAAGTGCTTGTTACCGGAGTGAATTATGACGAGTCTACGAACACCACAAAAACTACAATAAAGTTCCTGGAATATGACGTCAGCGGAGAACCTCTCGCCCCCAGATATTTCACATTTTCCGGGAATCTTATACAATTTCAATCGCTTGTGATCCGTTTTCAGGATAAATACATAGAAAAAGCAGACAGATTTAGAGGTAAAAGCGTATATCTTTTCTGGAAAGTTTTTGTGCTTGACGGGCCCAGAACCGTTGAATACCCTATTACCGAGATAAATTCCGTCCCGGAAGGATACTCTGTTGAAAGCGGGGAAGACGCTGAAAAAAAGATATGGGAAAGATTCTGGACATATGCTCTTAGCCCGGAAGGGGAGAGGAATACCGGTATAAAGAATGCCCAAATAGAGGCTCCGGGAACGATGTTCGTTCCGGGGATTCTGTATACTCTCAAGATCGAGCATGACGGAGGCATAAGGATAGACGCTTCCCCCCTCTCTCCCATAATTCAGGGAGAGACGATACCTGCCTCGAAAAGGATAGTGTAAAATTTCTTGCTGACTTTTGCGATACATTCAGAGTGTTCCTCCCAGGGACGTTCGCCCG
This sequence comes from Candidatus Omnitrophota bacterium, assembly GCA_041667545.1. Classification (GTDB taxonomy): domain Bacteria; phylum Omnitrophota; class Gorgyraeia; order Tantalellales; family Tantalellaceae; genus SLID01. The sequence goes on from JBAYES010000016.1 coordinate 11,543, forward strand.
GCTCCAGCGGCCGGGCTCTCTCCACGTGGAGCTGTTTTGCTCCTCGCTCTTTCTCTGATAGCTTGCTAAAGGGACGCTCGGAGACCAATCCAAAACAAGCTCCCCGAGGCCCTGTCCGGAACACTCTAAATGTATCGCTTCTTGAGAAAAGTCAGCAACTTTCTTGACACTATGGAAAAGATAAGAATCTCGACATATTTCGGACCGTATTGTATACTATGTGGGTCGGGAACTTGCCAAAAATGTTTGAGCAAGCATCATCCCGGCAAACTCCAAAGGAGGAGAAAATGAAGATCGTAAGAGTCCTGGTATCGGTAATGCTACTGGTATGCGCGGGCAATGCGGGTTCTTTCGCTCAGGAAGAGCAGGGCGATGTCATGGTGTTAAAAGCCGAGATAGTTTCACTGGATCCGGAAGCGGGAACTTTGATAGTAGAGGGAGACGAGGAAGCCGGTGACCTGGCGGGAAAGGAAATAATGCTCAATGTTTCAGGTGAAACAGTTATATTCTTTGAGGATGAGGAAATAGATCTTTATGATCTTATGACCGGAGACAACCTTACGATAGAACATTATACCGACGGATCAGGAGAGATAGTCGTTACAAAGATACATCTTGAATATGATTTTGTGGAGGTAGAAGAGGATATATACGATTTTGAATGAAAAACGGATATACGGCGGCGGCCTGATGTGAAGCATGTCAGTATGCCCGGGGAAAGCAGATTGAACGTAAAAGTGTGAAAACCCAAACTTGCAGGAGAGTAGTATGAAAAAAAACTTTTTAGCGATAGCGGCATTGTTTGTGGCCATGGCCATGGCTACAGGGGTCTATGCGGATGGATTAAAAACAGGGTTTTCGGCGCAGGGATCCAGAGACAAATTAGTGCGTGGTGTATTGAATATCGCCGATTCCGTGGTCGAAATTCCGGGAACTATGATGAGAAAAAGCCAGAAAGAAGGCATCGTTTCCGGCATGATCCTGGGCCCGGTTGAAGGGGTCTTGAACACCGTCAAACGGGCTCTCGCCGGAGTTTGGGAGGTAGTGGCTTTTCCAATACCCATTCCTGAAAATTATGAGCCCATTCTTTCCGATCCCGAATTCCTTAACGTGAATTGAATCGTTTTTTATTGCGGGTTTCTTGTTCGATCCCAAAAATAAGGTTCCGAATGGAGATAAGTAAAAAGGATAGCGGGGGGCGCGAGAAACATCGATGTAAGTTGGAATAGATGGACCGTTTGCACTTGGGGCGAACAAGAACGAAGGAGGTAATCTGGTGGCTGTTTCGACGAAAAAGATACGGAATGTTGTATTGATAGCTCATTCCGGAGCGGGGAAAACCACGCTCATAGAGAACATGCTTCACAAGGGAGGGGCGATATCAAAGCCGGGGAGTATTGACGCGGGAACTACGGTCTGCGATCATTCTGATGATGAGAAAGAGAGGAAAAATTCTATAAACCTTTCGGCGGCTTTTTATGAAAGAGACGGGTATAAAGTGAATCTTGTGGATACTCCGGGATATCTGGATTATATCGGGGAAGTTGTTGCCGGGATCAATTCCTGCGACGCGGCAATACTGATAGTTGACGCGGTCAGCGGTATTCAGGTGGGAACCATGAAATTCTGGAAATTGGCGCAGGAGCTTAAACTGCCGGTACTTGTTGTAGTCGGTAAAATGGATAAGGACAATGCCAATTTTGATAAGGTTATGGCAAGTCTGCAGGATGTTCTCGGAAAGGGATGTGTGGCGTTATGCTATCCCAACGGAAAAGGCGGCGAGTTCTCAGCCGTAGCTAACCTTCTCACAAAAACCGGGATAGAGGCTTTGCAGGGTGATGACAAAGAGAGGGCCGTCAAAATGTCAGCCGATATGACCGAGGGAGTGGCCGAATCCGACGACTCACTTCTTGAAAAGTATCTTGAGCAGGGGGAACTATCGTCGGAAGAGGTAAAAACCGCTTTCAGAAAAGGAGTGATCTCGGGCAAGGTGATACCGGTGATACCGGCGGCCGTAGAAAAAGGTATAGGTTTGGATGAGATAATGATGGTAATAGAGAATTATTTTCCTTGTCCGGACGAAATGCCCGGCGTGCCGGCCGGGGCGATCGGTGGGGACAAAGATGGAGAAAAATTTGTTGTGGATCCCAAAGAAGACGGACCTTTTTCGGCGCAGGTGTTTAAAACCATTTCCGACCCTTATGCGGGGCAGATATCCATTTTCAGGGTCAGGTCGGGCAAAGTTTCCCTGAATCAAAACGTCAGGAATACATCCAGGGGTAATTCTGAAAAATTGGGGCAATTATTCTGTTTGAGGGGGAAAGAACAGATACATGTTGATACAGTTGTCTGCGGGGATATAGCGGCGGTCGCGAAGCTCAAGGATACACATACGAACGATACTCTTTCAGACGAAAAAATACAAGTAAAGTTTAACGATATAAATTTTCCGGAACCGGCTGTCAGCTTTTCGGTGAAACCTAAAAGCAGATCCGATGAGGACAAAATATCCGGGGTGCTTACAAAACTTGCGGCGGAAGACCCGGCCTTCAAGTGGGAGCTCGATCCCCAGACACATGAGATGATAATCTCAGGTATGGGAGATCTTCATCTAAAGACCATGATATCGAGGATGAAAAGCCGATATGGGGTCGAGGTTGAAATAGGCACGCCTAAGATAGCTTACAAAGAGACCATAATGGGGAAAGGTGATTCGCAGTACCGGCATAAGAAACAATCAGGCGGAGCAGGGCAGTTTGCAGAGGTCTGGCTTAAAGTAGAGCCTCTTTCCAGGGGGGAAGGATTCCAGTTTGTGGACGAGATTGTGGGCGGCGCTATTCCGAGACAGTTCATAAGCAGTTGTGAAAAGGGAATAGTCAACGCCATGAAGGAAGGGGCGGTAGCGGGATTCCCCGTTATAGATGTTAAAGTTACCGTGTATGACGGCAAGACCCACCCTGTCGATTCCAAAGATATTGCTTTCCAGATAGCCGCGGCGCATGGGTTCAGGGAGGCTTGCGGCAAGGCCAAACCCGTGGTGCTGGAACCGGTTATGAACGTGGAATTAACAATACCGGAAGAAAACATGGGGGATGTTACGGGTTCGTTGAGTTCCAGAAGAGGCAGGGTCCAGGGAATGGACACGGAAACAGGGATGCAGATAGTGAAGGCGCAGATACCGCTTGAAGAGATGTACAAATATGTCAATGAGCTTAAATCCCTTACCGCGGGAAGGGCAACCTACACAATGTCATTCTCTCATTATGAGCCCTTACCGTCAAATATAGCGCAAAAGGTCATTACCGAAAATAAACGGGAGTACCATAGCGAAGGATGATCTGCGGGTACGGGATTGGGATCTGTGAACTATAATAAACATAGGAGATAATATGTCCGGGCATTCGAAGTGGGCCAGCATAAAGCACAAAAAAGGGGCTCTTGACGCTAAAAGAGGAAAGTTGTTCACAAAACTTATACGGGAGGTAACTGTAGCGGCAAGAGAGGGAGGGGGGGACGTTGATTCCAACCCCAGGCTCAGGCTTGCTGTGCAAAAGGCAAAAGACGCTAATATGCCGGCTGACAATATAGAAAGAGGCATCAAGAAAGGCACAGGGGAACTCGAAGGAGTATCTTACGAGAATATTTCTTTTGAAGGATATTCTGTGGGCGGTGTCGCTGTTATTGTCGAGGTGTTGACAGATAACAGGAACAGGGCTACCAGCTCAGTACGCGCGGCTTTTTCGAAACGCGGCGGAAATATGGCCGGGGCCGGGTCCGTAGCTTTTCAGTTTGATAAAAAAGGCGTTTTTACTATAAAGAAGGGCGGTATGAGCGAAGAACAGCTTTTTGAGATAATTCTCGATGCCGGAGCCGAAGATATGGAAGTTGAGGACGAATTTTACGAAGTGGTATGCGCGGTACAGGATTTCGACAAAGTAAGAACGGCTCTTACAGCAAAGGGGATCGAGGTTGAATCAGGAGAGCTGAGCATGGTACCGAAAAACACAGTAAAAGTGGATGATGTGGATGTAGCTCGGAAGATCCTGGCTCTTGTGGACGATCTGGAGGATAACGATGATGTTCAGAATGTTTACTGCAATTTTGATATACCCGATAATATACTAAAACAGATAGAGCAATAGTAGTGTCATTTTTTGAGTTTTGTCGCGTCCCACGGAAGAGATCTTCTATTATGCGTATACTTGGAGTTGACCCCGGATTGTTGAGAACAGGTTATGGAGTTATAGATGCCGGGAAAGAGGGAATAAAAATGGTTCAGGCCGGGGTCGTTCTGACCTCGCCCAAAGATGGTATATCATTGAGAGTACAGGACATATACCGAAATATCACCGCTGTTATCCTGGAGAGTAAACCTTCAGTACTTGTTCTTGAGAAATTGTATTCGCATTATAAACATCCGGCAACATCGATACTTATGGGGCATTCGCGGGGAGTAGTTTGCCTGGCATGCGGGATAAATGGTTTGAAATTGGTGAACTATGCGTCAACTAGAATAAAAAAATCCATTACAGGTAACGGGCACGCGGGCAAATATCAGGTAAGGGAAATGGTAAAGGACATACTAAAACTTACCAAAGATCCGGAGCCGATGGATGTTAGCGACGCTCTGGCCATGGCAATCAGCTATGTGTTTATCGATGGGGTGAGGGCGAAGGGGTAAGAGATAAGAGGTAAGGGGGAAGGGCAAAGAGATGATCGCGGGGATATCGGGGAAGATAATTGAGAGAAAGCAAGGGGCGGTCGTTATAGAAAGCGGCGGGCTTCTTTATGAGGTCCTACTGCCCGGAGCAGTCCAGAGAGCCATGAATTCCGGGGAACAGCCCGCAACAGAGATCAGGCTTATTATCTACCACTACATTCAGATGAGCCAATCTTCCGGAGTACCCGTTTTGATAGGGTTCTGCAATGAAATTGAGAAGGAGTTTTTTGAGAAGTTCATATCGGTCTCGGGGATAGGGCCCAAAGCCGCCTGCAGGGCGCTTGCGGAAGATTTTTCAAAAATAGCACTAGCTATAGACAATGGCGATGAGGGAGTCCTCAGATCTCTTCCCGGCATAGGGGGAAGAAAAGCGGCGGAGATAATAGCAAAGCTGAAAGGAAAAGTGGGGAAATATTGTCTGATAAAGGTCTCGGAAGCTGTTTCGGGAGAAAGTGTATCTCGCGGATCCCAGGACGATGAAATAAAAAGAGAAGCTGTCGAGATCCTTAAACAGCTTCAGTACAGGTCTTCCGAGGCGGAAGAAATGGTGAAAAAAGCCATGGCAAGGATGCCTGAAATAAAGACGAGCGAAGAACTTTTAAACGAAGTTTATAGACAGAGAAAACCGATGTAACGTATTAAAGTTCCGGGGAGATGAAAATGCCTGAAGAAAAAAGAATAAGATTTACTGACGATGGACAGGATCTTGTCCGCCAGGCGGAAAGTGACGACGATGTTATAGCCGGTCTATCGCTGCGTCCGGGAGGATTGGATGAGTTCATCGGACAGCAAGCTCTTATTGATTCTTTGAAAATAGCTTTGGAAGCTTCAAACAGACGTTCGGAACCCATGGAACACATGCTTTTCGCGGGCCCTCCGGGTCTTGGGAAGACCTCTCTTGCCCACGTAATAGCCAGAGAAAAAGGCGCTAAAATAACCGCGACAAGCGGTCCGGCTATAGAAAGGGCCGGGGATCTTATAGGTATACTTACAAACCTTTCTAACGGCGATGTGCTGTTCATTGATGAGATACACCGGTTGTCAAAAGTGGTGGAAGAGTTTATATATCCAGCCATGGAGAATTTTCAGATAGATTTTCTTGTCGATAAAGGGCCGTATGCCAAAACTATCAAATTTAACCTGAAAAGGTTTACTCTTATCGGGGCCACTACGCGGTCGGGCCTTTTAAGCTCGCCCTTACGTGACAGGTTTGGGATGTTCTTTCATTTGGAGTTTTATTCCATGGACGATCTTGAAAAGATAATAAAAAGATCGGCGGGTCTTTTGGGTATTTTCATAGATTCCGGAGGGGCCGCCGAAATAGCTCTCCGTTCCAGGGGGACCCCGCGGATAGCGAATCGTCTTTTGAGGCGTGTGAGGGATTGGGTAGAGGTGAGGTCAGACGGAAAAATTACGCGCGAGGCCGCATCAATGGCTCTGGCTGAGCATGGGATAGATAAAAGCGGACTTGACAGGATAGATAGAAGGCTTATAGAAGTAATGCACAGTGTATACAAGGGGGGGCCGGTAGGGATAGAGGCTCTGGCATCGTCCCTGAACGAGGAAACAGATACCATTGAGGATGTTATCGAACCGTATTTACTGAACATAGGTTTTTTAAGAAGAACGCCGCGCGGCAGAGAACTCACTGAAAAAGCCCTTGATTTTATAGGTAAAAAAGATATATCGGGCGGGGATCTTTTTAGATAGAGAGAGCTGTGTTGCCGGACAAATTTTTGAGGCAAATTTGTTGTCAGGACCGTTAAGATCAGGCGGAAGAAAAAAGATCCTGTTGATATCAGGGAGTTTTTTTTTAACGCTTGTTGTTTTTTTCTATATAAGGCCTTCATCGAAACAGACTTTCCCTGAAGATAGTTCGATCATACGCGTACGAATAGCCCGTCATGCCGTTTCAGCCGATATTCATTCTTCCGGCATATGCCGGATAATAGATCCATTGTCCGGAAAAGTGATCCTTGCTGAAGCGGATATTCGAAAGGATTCCGAGATAAAGATATCGGGAGGAAAGATACTGGCGGCCGGCAAAGTTTTTAAGGAACGTGTTATCCGCATCTCTCCGGGGAAGAGAAGCGGGTTTTATTTTAACGGAACAGAATATAGGGGAGAACTCGATATTACGCTTAAAGGCCAGCATTTTTACGCGGTAAATAGAGTAGGACTGGAAGATTACCTTAAAGGAGTGATCCCAAGGGAAGTTTATAATTTCTGGCCCATGTCAGTTCTTAAGGCCCAGGCGGTGGCTTCAAGAAGCTATGCCTTGTTCGAATCCCGGAGAAGAAAGAAAAGAGAGTATGATCTTACCTCGGATACGTTAACCCAGGTTTACGGGGGGAGATCCGCGGAAAGGGCCAGGACTACGAACGCGGTAGTATCTACCCGGGGGGAGGTGCTTAACGCCGGAGGTGAACTTATCCCCGGATATTTTCATGCTTCTTGCGGAGGCCATACAGCCGACATTTCAAAGGTTTGGGGCGGAGTTTGGTCTGAACATTTCAAGGGGAAAAGGTCTCCCTACTGCCGGTGGACGCCGCCCTACAGGTGGAGGGCCAGGATCCCGACAACAGAGATACTTTCCAAGTTGAATTCTTCGGGACATGAATTCGATCGTATAGATGACATCAGGTCCGGAAAAAGAGATGCTTCAGGACGTGTGGAATATGTGATGGTGAGGTCACGGAACAGGTGGTTTGAAATACCCGCGAGGGATATTTTGAATTCCATAGGAAGAAAAACTTTGAAAAGTTCCAACTTCCGTGTAAAGAAATACCCGCTTTTTTATGATTTCAACGGATATGGCTGGGGGCATGGGGTAGGGATGTGCCAATGGTGCGCATTCGGGTTATCCCTGAGAAGATGGGATTACAAGAGAATATTGGAATTTTTTTATCCCGGCGCGAAAGTGTCTCCCCTTGAGGAAGATTAATGGCTTGAACCGGCAGGGTTCTGTTTTGACAGTCCTGTTTTGTGGGTTGTTACAAGTGGATACGGGTGATATAATCTATTTTCTTGAATATGATCTGTATAGAGGAGAGAGATGAAAGCTATTGTCAGCGGCGGAGCGGGATTTATCGGAAGCCACCTTGTTGAGCTACTGCTTGATGAAGGGCATATTGTAACGGTCCTGGATAATTTTTCCACAGGAAGGATTGAAAACCTTGAAAGTCTCAAAAATAAAGAGAACCTTAACGTCGTTAAGGCGGATATAACCGAGATCCAGTCCATCGCGCCTTATTTCAGCGGCAAAGACTGGGTTTTTCATTTGGCCGCTCTGGCCGATATTGTGCCTTCGATAGAAGAGCCAGTAAGGTATCATAAAAGTAATGTTGATGGTACGGTCAATGTTCTTGAATGCGCCCGTTCGAACGGGATAAAAAGGTTCGTATACGCGGCTTCTTCATCGTGTTACGGGGCCGATCCTGATGTGCCCACATACGAAGAATGCGCTCTTTCTCCGCAGTATCCTTATGCTCTTACCAAATACGCCGGAGAGCAGTACGTTATGCACTGGGGCAAGGTATACGGACTGGAAGTGGTGTCTTTAAGATTGTTCAATGTTTACGGCCCCCGGGCCAGGACTTCAGGCGCTTATGGCGCGGTATTGGGTGTGTTCTTAGCCCAGAAACTGGCCGGAAAACCCTTTACGATAGTCGGTGACGGCGAGCAGAAAAGAGATTTTGTTTTCGTGAAAGATGTGGCTCGGGCCTTCAAAATGGCCGCTGAGTCGGAGGTTACCGGAGAGGTTTTTAATGTCGGCACGGGTTCTCCCGTAAGCGTAAATACTCTCGCGGAATTTTTGGGCGGGGAAAAGGTATATATCCCTAAAAGGCCGGGAGAGCCTGACAGCACCCATGCAGAAACATCAAAAATATTTTCCGCCTTCGGATGGAAAGCGCTCGTACCATTCGAAAGAGGGGTATCCCTATGCTTGGAACGTATAGATCATTGGAAGGGGGCTCCCGTCTGGACGCCGGTATCTATTGAAGAAAGTACCCGTGCCTGGTTCAAATACCTGTCAGAAAAGAAAGGATGAAAAAATGGCTGAGAAAAAGGGAACATCGCGGAAGATAAAGACCGTTGACGGGATTATTCCCATAGTTCGGAACCTCAGATCCCGGAAAAAACGCGTCATTCTTTGCCACGGGGTATTCGATCTCTTGCACCCCGGGCATATAAGACATCTTGAAGAAGCTAAAATGCAGGGGGATGTTCTTGTTGTGACATTGACCAAGGATAAAATGGTCAGGAAAGGGCCGGGGCGGCCTGTTTTCAATGAGAGGCTGAGGGCAGAATCTTTGGCCGCGCTCGAATGTGTGGACTATGTCGCTATCAATGAAGGAGCCACGGCGGTGGAGCCGATAAAAAAGATAAAGCCTCATCTCTATGTGAAGGGAGGGGAATATTCCAAACGGGAAGATGATCTTACGGGAAAGATCTATGACGAAGAAAATGCCGTAAGGTCCGTCGGAGGGGATGTCTATTTTACGAATGATATTACTTTTAGTTCCACCGCGCTGCTCAATACACATTTTAACGTTTTTCCCGATGATGCCGGCCGTTTTCTTGAAAAGTTCAAAAAGAAATACACTTCGGAGGGGATAATAGAGGCGCTCAGGGATTTTAAAAAACTCAAAGTGCTGGTAATAGGCGACGTTATTATCGATTCGTACTGTTACTGCGCGGGTTTGGGCAAGCCGTCCAAGGATAACATAATCGCTACAAGATACCTGTATGAAGAGCAATTCGCCGGCGGAACTCTTGCTGTGGCCAACCATGTGGCCGGGTTCGTCGATGGAGTAGAGTTGGTGTCTTTGACCGGCGGAGAGAAAGAACACAGCGATTTCATAAAAAGCAAATTAAACCCGCGGATAAAGACCAGGCTTTTCAAAAAAAAAGGTATGAAAACCGTGGTCAAAAAACGTTTTCTTGATCCGTCTTTCCTGGCAAAAATGTTCGAGCTTTGTTATATTGACGACTTTATCCTTGACGATCCTATTGAAAAGGAAATTGTGAGTTATTTAAGGTCGGTTATAAGTAAATACGACCTTGTTATTGTGTCTGATTTCGGGCACGGCCTCATGAGTCCCGGAATAGTGAAGCTTGTGTGTGACAAGGCAAAATTCCTCGCGGTGAACACACAGACCAATAGCGCTAATACCGGTTACAATTTTATTACAAAGTACCCCCGCGCGGATTATATATGCATAGACGAGCCGGAAGTAAGAATGGCCATGCAGGATAAATTTTCAGATCTGACGCGCATTGTCCCGGCACTCCGGAGAAAGGTCAGGTCAAAAACCGTTGCGATCACGAGAGGACATAAAGGCGCGCTTTTTTATGACGGTAAGAACGGGTTTTTTGATGTTCCGGTCTTTTCAAAAGAGATTGTAGATAGAATAGGAGCGGGCGACGCCTGTCTTTCAGTGACGTCGCTTGCGGTCGCTTCCGGAATGTCTCTGGACCAGGCGGCATTCATATGTAACGCGGTCGGGGCTTTAGCGGTGCTTATCGTGGGGAACAGGACCCCGGTCGAGCCGGTGTCCCTGTACAAATTCATCGTTACGTTGTTGAAGTAGGATAAATATCTTTCCGGAGGCCTTATGAAGATAGTGAGATACGCGGAAACAGTTCGGGAACGGATTCGGGATATGAAGGCCTATGACAGAAGCGGAGATCAATTGGCTGCCGATGAGGCAATGGAGAGAATAATAGGCTTTATGGCCGATATTCCTTCTTCAGGCGGCAAGGTCATTTTCATAGGTAACGGCGGCAGCGCGTCGATAGCAAGCCACATGGCGGTAGATTTTTGGAAGAACGGCAAAATAAAAGCCGTAAGTTTCAACGATCCGTCCCAGCTCACATGTCTTTCCAATGACAATGGATATGAGAATGTTTTCTCCATTCCGATAGGATTTTTTGCAGAGGAGGGCGATGTTCTCGTTGCGATAAGCAGTTCCGGAGCTTCTCCCAGCATATTGAATGCCGCGGACGAGGCCCGAGAAAAGAAATGCCGGGTCGTGACTCTTTCAGGTTTCAAGGAAGACAATCCTTTAAAGGAAAAGGGAGACGTAAATATTTTTGTAGCGGATATGTCGTACGGAATTGTTGAGACCGCGCATGCCATGTTGTGTCATTATTTCCTCGATAGTGTAATTGAAAGGCAAAGCGATGTTTAGCGTTTTCTCTCCGGAAATTTTGCGGAGGCATATTTTCTGGATCTTTATATTTATGGCCGCGGTAACGGCCGCTTCTCTATCGTTCAATTCCGTTATAGAACAGCCGTTCAATCTTGATGAGGTCGAAGAGTCGACAATGGGCCGGAAGTTCAGCCGGATAGGCCCCAGGACCTTTCTTGATGTTCCCGAAGGAGGGCAGCAGATAAGCCATCCTCTTCTGTATACGTTTTCACATGCCGCTGTGCAGAAAGTTTTCGGATCCGGGGAGGCCCCTCTCAGGATATACGGGGTGTTCCATTATCTCGCGTCTTTGTTACTGGTCTTTCTGATAGCGCGCAAGCTTATGGGTACTGATACTTTTGAAGGGAGGGCCGGTATAGCCGTAAGCGGGATCCTTTTCATTTCTAACCCGCTTCTTGTACAGCATTCGGTGATAATTAACGCCGACAATAATATCCTTACGACCATGATGCTGGTTTTTGTATATTTTTTCGTCTCTTACGAAAAAACTTCATCGAACGGGCCCCGGAACCTTGTTATTTCGCGCCTCAAGCTGGGAATCATTTTCGCGCTCTGCCTTTGGTCCAAGATAATAGCGCCCGTTCTTATGCTTGCCGGGATAATATTCTGCCGCCTTTTTGGGCGGAGGCCCGACAAGCTGCTGGCCGATATCCTGGGCATAGCGGTTTTCGGCACGGCGCTTTTCTGGTCTACATGGTATGTCTATTGCTTTCTGACAGGTACGGATGTTCTTGCCTTTGTGGAGTTCACTTTGATAGGAAAGGGCAGTATCGCTTTTTCCGCAAGGAACATAGACATAATTGGGAGAACACTTTTGACTTCATTCCGCTGGCCGGTATACTGGGTTTCGGCTCCTTTTTTTGTTCTGATAGCGGCCTTTACCGCGGAGAGGATATATCGGTTTATAAAGGACAAAAAATCCGGTTTGATCGATATGATCTTGTCCGCGGCCCTGTTTATCTGGATCCCGTACCAATTTTTCAAACCGAGCATGGACATGATGAAATATCAATACCCGGCCTACCCCGTGTTCTTTATTATTGTCGGTTACGCGATATCTAAGCTTGTCGGCAGGGCGGGAAGGGGCAATATATTTTTTTGGGGAAAGGCGTCGGCTTTGTTCATCCCGGCCTGCATGCTTCTCTTCTACCATTATTTCAAACTTGGGGATTACTTACTCGCCTTGTGGCGTCCGATGTCTTCTTTCCTGAATGGGCATTTTCTGGTATATTATTATTTTCCGGTGCTGCTGGCTGTCATTCTTGTTCTGATGGCATCCCGAAAGGGGGCCAGAGCCGCGAACACGGCGGTAACTCTCGTTATTTTTGTTGTTGTGATAAATTCCGCGCTTCTTGTCAACCAGGCCAAAGCGGATTATATTACGGCGGAAGTTTATCAGAATTACGGGGAAAGAGGGTTCAAGGAAACGGTGGAATATCTGAAGGACAGGGTCAGGCCTGAAACCGTCGTGGCTTCAAGAGCGGATATCGCTTACTATCTCAAAAAGGGAGGTACGTCCTTTAAGGATTCTACGGCGACAACGGCTCTCATGAGGATATCGACCGTAAATGATCTTCGCTACGCTTTTTCTGATCCTGACCTCGGATATGTGATACTGGACCAGGTTATATCTCCCGTAAGGTTCGGCCAGGAAAGAATGGCAATATTGTCGGAATATTTTAAACTTGAGAGACAGATAGGAAGTTTTTACATATTCAGAAAAAAATAAAGACGCGGGACAGTTGTATGCTGACGGTATTTATTCTCTCTGTGATCTTTTTTAGTATGTTCCTCGCGGCGCATATGCTGATATTTCATTTTTTTAACCCTTCCCGTAAGTTCAGAAGTATTTTGATAACAGCCCTGGTTTTTGGGGCGGGTTACGCGGGTTTCCTGGCCGTTCTTCCCGAAGAAGCGCTCTTTTATGGGGAAGGGTCTCTCGGCGGCGTTATTTTTGAGAGGGGCGCGGAGATATATCTTTATTTTTTTCTCTGGTATTTTTATTTCCATTCTCTGGTAGTCGTAGACAGGTCCATTTCGGTGCGTATGCTTGTGGAAATATTCAAGAGCCGTGGAAGCGGCCTTTCGCTCGAAGAGATCAAGGGGAAATATAGTCTTGAGGAAAAATTTTCGGATGAGCTGCGGGATATGCTTTTTCTTGACAGGTTCCGGGAGCAAGGAGAATTATATTCCAATACCCGTAAGGCCAGCGCGCAAGCTCGTATTTTCAGGTTTTTAAAAGGGTACATGAACCTTTCACGGGACGCTGAGAATAATGGCCGGGATAGAGCGGGTAAATAATTACACGGATAGGATGGTTGAAGGTATGGCAGGTTCTATAGCGGCGGTTGTGATGGTTTTTTTAGCGGCGATGATAATTCACTGCGTTTATTCCTTTATCATAGGGAATAGACTGGCGTTCGCTTCGGGGGTGAGAAAACTTGCTTACCATGGGGCGCTCAGTCTGAAAATATGGGCTATACTCCTGCCGGCGGTTATTTTTTCGGAGAGCTGGTTTACAGGATCCGGTGAATTCAATTCTTTTGTAGGGACATTTATGTCGGAAAGGGCGGTACTTGTTTTTTACGGGACAGTTTTATTCTTTTCGTTCTTTTTCGTCTACCTTACTTTTTACTATATTTTGGACAGGTCCGTTTCATCCCGTATGATGATGGAAATAGAAAGATCTCCCGAAAGAAAGCTGAGTCTTGAAGAGCTGAAGGCGTTTTACGGCGCCGAGGAGAAGTACACACAAAACCTGGAAGGTATGCTCGATGGCGGGTTTATTAAGAACGGGCCTTCCGGACGGTTTTTATGCACCCCGAAGGGGGCTTTTGTCGCCGGAATATCGCATTTTTTTAAGAATGTTCTCAGACTGGGCCCCGGCGGGTGAGGGACGGATAAAAAAGATATAAGGCGGTAATATATGAGCGAGGGCGGATACGGGATAGACAGTCATAAACTTGTGTATCATGTGGGCAGGGTGAACGACTGGCTTGAAGGCAGAGACATTTATCCGATATATATAGAGGCTGCTCCGGCGGGGGGATGTAATCAGAGGTGTATCTTTTGCGGCCTTGACTACACATCTCACAAAGCCAGGTTCATGGATGTTACATCCTGGAAAAGATTTGTGAAAATAGCCTCCAAAAAGGGGCTTAAAAGCGTTCTTTTATCGGGCGAAGGCGAGCCTTTTCTTCATCCTGAAATATCCGAGTTTTCAATATCTGCCGGAAAAGAAGGAGTTGATGCGGCCATAGCTACCAACGGTTTTCTTATGACCGAAGATGTTTCCGGGAAAGTACTCCCGGCATTGAGCTGGCTGAGGGTGAGCCTTGACGCGGCGACAGATAAAACATATTCTCTCATACACGGTGTCCGGAAAGAGTGTTTCGGCACGGTTCTTGAGAATTTAGCTAAAGCCGTCAAAATAAAGAAAAAAAACGGGTACAAGGTTACCATAGGAGCGCAGTTCCTGCTGTTGAACGAGAACATCAAAGAGGTCAAAAAAGCCGCTGTTATCGCGAGAGACACAGGACTGGATTATTTTTCGGTAAAACCATATTCCAAGCACCCTCTCAGTATTAACGAGGCCGGAACAGAGGTGGATTATGAAGGGCTTTTACGTTTAGAAAAACAGCTGGAGAAGTTTTCTGACGACGGGTTTTCGGTAATCTTCAGAAAAAGCGCCATTAAGAGGAAGCTCAGGGAAAAGTCCTACCGGAGATGTCTGGGGCTGCCTTTTTGGGCGTACATAAATTCGGCCGGAGACGTATATCCCTGCAGCACTTTTCTGGGCCTTAAAAAATATTGCATAGGGAACATAACACGTGAGAAGTTTTCCGATATATGGGAAGGAGGGAAACGGGAGAGGGTGATGAAAGTTCTCGGCGGAATGGACGCGAGAAAATGCAGGGAGCTGTGTCGTCTCGATGAGATAAACACTTATTTGTGGAAACTTAAAAACCCGCCCGCGCACGTGAATTTTATATGAAGTAGATCAGGCATGAAGAATAAGGAATCACTGGAATTATTTGAGACAATGCTGAGGATAAGGCGCTTTGAGGAGAAGATATGCGCTTTGTACCCTGAGCAGGAGATGAGGACTCCGGTTCATCTTTCCATAGGGCAGGAGGCTGTCTCAGCAGGAGTATGCCTTGCTCTCAAGAAGGCGGACAGGGTTTTCGGCACGCATAGAAGTCACGGTCTTTATATTGCTAAAAGAGGCAATTTAAAGGAACTTGCCGCGGAACTTTACGGAAAAAAACAAGGATGTTCAAAAGGAAAAGGGGGGTCGATGCATATTATCGACTCCGGGAAAGGAGTATCGGGGACGACGGCAATAGTCGGAGGTAATATACCCCTGGCAGTGGGAGCGGCTCTCTCGTTCTCTATGAAAGCGTCAAAAGAGGTTGCCTGCGCGGTTTTCGGGGACGGAGCTGTAGACGAAGGGGTTTTCTTTGAAAGCATGAATTTCGCGGCGCTGAAAAAACTCCCGGTGCTTTTTGTCTGTGAAAATAATTTTTACGCTGTGCATTCCCATATTTCCCAGAGACAGCCTGTGGATAATATCTACAAGAGGGGAGAATGCTTCGGGATATCCGGGGTAAGGGTGGACGGTAACGACGCCGAACTTGTAAGATCGGCCTGTTGCCATGCCGTGAAAAAAGCCCGTAAAGGGGAAGGGCCTTCTTTAATAGAATGCAGGACGTACAGACATAAGACCCATGTGGGGCCGGAGTCCGATGCCGAACTTGATTTTCCTCCCCAGAAATATCTGAAAGAATGGCTGGTTTTGGATCCGGTGGTTATTCTCAGAAAGAGACTTCTTGCCGCGGGTATTCTGACGGCGAAAAAAGAAAAAGAAATAACGCGCAGCATAGATAATGAGATAGAGAGCGCTTTTGATTACGCGAAAAAATGTCCGCCCGCGCCGGAAAAAGATCTATTGTCGGATGTTGTGGATGAGTAGTAGAACCAAGGAATAGAATATGCCATGGACAAAATTGGTCGCTGATAGTTTCGTTCATAAAAAAAGAACGGATGGAAAAAGAGAGCTTTCCTATGGAGAGGCCTTAAAAGAGGCATTGTCCCAGGCAATGAAGGTAGACGAACGGGTTTTTGTCATGGGAGAAGGTGTTGACGCGCCCAGGGGGATATTCGGGACTACGGAAGGCCTTCAGAAAGTTTTCGGGAAGGAACGTGTTTTCGACCTTCCTCTTTCCGAGAATGCCTTTACCGGTTTTGCCGTGGGATCGGCTATTGCCGGCATGAGGCCTGTCCTGATACATATGCGTATGGATTTTATGCTCCTTTCTATGGACCAGATAGTTAATCACGCCTCAAAATGGAGATACATGTTCGGAGGGAAAGAGTCGGTGCCTCTTACTATAAGATGCATAATAGGAAAAGGATGGGGCTCGGGGGCCCAGCATTCTCAGTCGCTTGAAGGCCTGTTCATGCATATACCGGGCCTTAAAATAGCATGTCCATCCACGGCATACGACGCCAAAGGGCTTCTTCTTTCCGCTATAGCCGGAAATGATCCGGTTATTTTTATAGAGCATAGATGGCTATATAGCGCGAAATGCCCTGTTCCCAGAAAGCCCTACATAGTTCATTTTGGCAAGGCCGTGATCAGAAAAAAAGGGAAAGATGTGACAATAGCGGCGTATTCCCTTATGGTGAGAGAGGCTATGGCCGCCGCAGAAGAACTTGAAAAAGAGGGGATATCGGCTGAAGTTATAGATCTTCGCACTCTCGCTCCTTTGGACAGGGCCGCGATATTGGATTCGGTGAAAAAGACAGGGAGGGCGGTAGTTGCCGCGCTTGACTGGAAAACCTGCGGAGTTTCATCGGAAATATCTTCTCTGATATCAGAAGGAGCCTTTACCTTTCTTAAAAGCCCGGTGGAAAGGGTGGCGCTTCCCGATACGCCTACGCCGGCATGCGACGCGCTTGAGAAGGGGTTCTATCGCGGCAAAGACGATATAAAAAAAGCGGTATACAGAACAATTAAACCCTGAACCGGAGGAAATTCCGGTTCAGGGCAAATAAAGGAGTAAGGATATTCTATGATATCTCTAAGCGTTATAATGCCGGCCTTGAACGAGGAAGACAATATAGAGAAAGCGGTCCTCGATGTTCTGGAAGGGTTTTCAACTTTCGGGATAGACGGGGAGCTGATACTTGTTAATGACGGAAGTTCTGACGGAACCCCGGGTATAATGCGCGGATATGCCGAGAAATATCCCGAAAAGGTAAGAGTTATTACGCATCTTTCGCCGATGGGAATAGGCGCTTCGTTCTGGGACGGTGTTAAAAGCGCCGTTAAGGATTCGGTTGTAATGCTCCCGGGGGATGCTGAAAATGAGTCGGCGGAGATCTTTAAATACGTTGATCTCATGAGACATGTCGATATTATTGTGCCCTATGTGGTTAACAGGAATGTCCGCGGTTTTTTCAGAAAATGCGTCTCAAAACTTTTTCTGTCGGTCATAAATTTTTCATTCGGACTTTCCCTGAATTATACCAACGGAACTGTGGTCTACCGAAGGGCTGTTTTCGATGATATCAAATGCGGGGAGTCCGGATTTTTTTATCAGGTAGAGGCTCTGGTGAAAGCCGTGAAAAAGGGATATTTGTTCGCGGAAGTCCCTTGTTGTCTCTCTAAACGTTCTTCGGGTGGATCCAAGGCGCTTAGCTTGAGGTCTTTCATACGTGTCATGAAAGCATATTGTCGTCTTTTAAAGGAGATATACTTTTCTACAACATATAAAACCGGCGGGTTTTTGGTTCAAAAGACAAAAGCCTGGGAAACACGGGAGAAATGCGGTGAAAAATAACAAGGATCTTATCCTCGACAGCACAAAATTGATGTGGCATGCCGACAGAGTTAACGCGTGGCTTAAAGGAGAGAGAATAGCCCCTATAACCATAGACTGCGCTCTGACAAGGGCTTGCACCTATAAATGCGTGTATTGTTACAGTACTCTTCAGGAAAACCAGCCACGGAATCTCACCAAAGACATTATTTTCAGGTTCCTTGATGACGCTTCATACATAGGCGTAAAGGCTATAAGTTTTGTTTCCGACGGGGAAAGTACCTGTTCTCCGCATTTCTATGACGCTGTAAGGCGTGGTAGAGCCAACGGCATGGATATGGCGGTGGGAACCAACGGCGTCCTACTCGAAAAAGAAAAACTTCCGGGAATGCTTAAAGATCTTACTTATCTCAGGTTCAACATTTCAGCGGGAGAGAGCGGAAGGTACGCGGAAATAATGGGATGCAGGGAGGAAGACTATCACAAGGTATGTTCTATTATCGAAGAATGTGTGAAAATAAAAAAAGAAGATGGTCTTTCGGTAACCATAGGACTACAGATGGTATTCATGCCGGATTTTGCCGACCAGGTCATTCCTCTCACGGAACTGGGCAAGCGCCTTGGGGTGGATTATCTCGTTATAAAACATTGCAGTGACGACGAGGACGGGTCACTGGGAGTGGATTACGGAGGGTATGAAAAATTCTCAGAACTTCTTGAGAGGGCGGAGAGTTTTTCCGATGAGAAATATCTTGTGAAGGTGAAGTGGTCTAAGATACTGGGAGGCCCCAAGCGGATCTACACAAGTTGTTATGGGCCCCCTTTTATTCTTCAGATGTCTGGGACGGGGCTTGTGGCGCCGTGCGGTATGTTCTTTAATGACAAGTACAAAAAGTTCCATATAGGTAATATCTGTGATACTTCTTTTATGGATATATGGAAAAGCGAGAGATACTGGGATGTGATGAATAGCATATCTTCGCCGCCGTTCGACGCTAACAGGGATTGCGGCTGTCTTTGCCTGCAGCATAAGGTGAACGAATTTCTCTGGAAAGTTAAGGAAGAAGGCCTTGTTCCGGATAGTCCCGGCGGTACTCCGCCGGAACACATAAACTTTGTATAGAGGTTGATAATGGAAAAACCGAAAACTTCCGGGATATCCCGTATGGAGACATTGGGCCTGTTTTTTATCGGATCCGTTTACATAATGTGTCTTTTTCCCGTTCTCTTAACCGAGACCAGAATGTTCGCCCATGACACCGTATGGTATTACGGTCTCATGAGATATTTTTACAACTCCATTCTTGGCGGAACATTTCCTTATTGGGATCCCTACAGCTATTCGGGACAGCCTTTCTACTATAATGTCGGGATAGCCCGTGTTTTTGAGATCCCTTCATTGTTCGTGGCGGGCCTTAATGTTTTTATGAAAGCCTCGCTTTTCAGTATGTATCACTGGGATTTTGTCCTGCGTATATTTCTGTCTTCTCTGGGTGTCTATTTCTGTTTCAGAGAGGTCAACCGGTATTTGATGAGCAATCTGGTAGTTTTCGCCGCTTTTTTGTTTTCTTCTTTCGGCATATCCGCGATGCGGCAATGCGGTCTTATGACCTCTTTCATGTGGACCCCGTGGGCGCTTATGTTCCTTTTGAGGTCTTTGAGACGGATCGATCTGTATAACACGGTAGGCCTTGCTCTGTTCACGGGATGGTCCATAACAAGCTACCAGGCCGGGTATACCCTTACCTTCTTGCAGATCTTTGCGATGGCCCTTGTTTTAACGAAACCGGCCGGGGTTATGGGTATTTTTAAGGACAGACGAAAATTACTTTTGTTATCAGCGGGTTTTGTTATCACCGCCGCGCTGTCTTTGCAGGTCCTTTCTGTTTTTATTGAAAAAGACAGGTCTGTGCCCGTTCTGCGAAGGGACGGCGATCCCGAAAGCTCTTCGTATACGGAAGTGGCGGGAGGTAAGGCTGCCCTGCCTGAGGATCTTAAGGGCCTTCTTTTTCCGGCAAGGATAGCAAGTCGGGCAACGGCGAAAGCTCAAAAAGAACATATTTCGGAAGGGCATCTTTATATCGGTTTGATACCTTTGTTGTTGTCTCTTGCCGGTATGCGCTTTTCATCCGGAAGGTTAAAGAAAGTATTTTTAATAGTCCTGGTTTTAACTCTGTTCCTCATGTTCGGCGGGCATATTAAAATGGGCCCCGCGGGAAAGCTGGTATTCCCATTCCTCATCTTCTCAAGACATATGCAGCTTTTTCAGCCGTTCTTTCTTCTTGTTATGATGTATTTCACGGGGCAAGGTATGGACGTTCTTATTGACCGGGTCAAAGAAAAAACCAAAAGGTCGTCATGATGCGGAACGAGTCTTCCTATTATTTCGCTTTTTTGTACGCGTCTTTTCTTTTCGGCATAACGGCTTCCGCGGTCATATTATGCCGTAGAATGCTGGAAAGGGGGAAAAGTTTCAGGGCGGTATGCGCGATCTTTATGCTGTTAATAGTCCTGGATCTTGCGGGTTTTGTTGTAATATCCCTTCCTGCCTTCACGCTTCCAAGGGAGAACATCTACTTCAATGAAAAAAGAAGCGGCATCATTATGCCGGAGAAAAGAACAGACAAGCTGTATATAAAAGACCAGTTCAGGTATTTCAAGCCGGCTCTTTACGAAAAGTTTACGGCTTTCGATTCCGGCATGGTGGTACATTTTGACAAAGAATATATAAAAGCCGATCTTGAGGAGATCTCAAAGGAGATCAAAGACGGGATTTTCCCTCTTCAGGACCTTGCGGTTTCATTGAAACCGGAAGATCTTTTGAGAGAAGGTCTTTACTCTTTTGAAAGCTGGGATAGCGAAAAAAAGCGGGCGTATCTGGCTGTCATGGAGATAATTACAGAAGAATTCGCCCTCAAAAACAATTTTTATTTTTCTTTTCCAAATATAAAAGACCTTGTTTTTTTTATACGGAGAGGGATAGACCTGGGGTATTCGGCAGTTGAAAAAAGCGAGGAATGGGAAGAAAAGGGGAGAGTTGTCATGGCCTTCCTGAATGTTCTTCGTCTCAGGACTCAGATGCTTGAGACCATCGAGAACGACAAGTTTGCCTTTTATGGCGAAGCTTCGAGAGGGATACCGGCCGAACAAATACCCGGGATACACGAATATATCTTTTACAGGCCGTCTTTCGATGTCCCGACTTCTGATTTTCTCATCAGCCTGAGCGATCTGTACAGGATAGACGATCCCACTTTTGTGAGGTTTAAGGAATATGACCGCATGGTAAAGCTTTACGATCCTGAAAACTTTTATGATAACCTCCCTTCTGTGAGAAGAAAATTGAAAAAGGACCTGGCTATTTCAGCGCCGATCTTCCGTTTTTACGGCAGCGCGGAATATGTCGATGACGACAGGTACTGGCCCCTGCTTGAGTCGGGCCAACTTGACGAGAACACGCTTTACACCGATGATATAGGTCTTTTTGCGGGATGGGGACCTTTTCGCAAAAATTATCCCGGAAATGGCGGTTATGACCCGGATTTTTCGTATTCTGTGGATGAGCATGGCCCTAATCGTGTAAAAGTGACCTTCAGCGCCGAGTCCGAGGGATATTTATATTTCAGCGACGGGTACGACAAATACTGGAAGGTGTCGGTTGACGGCCATAAATCTCCGCTTATCAAGGCGAACAAGCTTTTCAAGGCCGTGAAAATTCCGGCCGGAGCGAGTGAAGCGGTTTTCGAATACGACCCGGTCTACTTCAGGATATCAATGTGGATCTATTATATCGTTTCGGTATTATGCCTTACTTTTCTTGCTATGGGGAGAGGACGCTATGCTCCGTACAGGGAGGATCCACACCGGGCGGCGGGGCCCTGGTAGGAGCATAGCGTTCTCTCCCCATAACCATGCGGGACAGGTGTAGGATTAGATTGAGAACCGTCCCTGAACTAAACAGTAGGAAGGGTATGTGGGAGCACTGGAGCGGATTCGCCGCCGAATAGGATAAAAATGTTCTGCCTTTCCGCTACACACATCGCGATGGTGAAAATAACAGGTGAAGCAGCGAAGCGCGCAGCACATGCCCTTCCTGCTGTAAGTCAACCCGCGCATGACAATACTGTGGGGACAGGTGTGGGATTGAGATGGGGACAGGTGTGGGATTGAGCTGGGGACAGGTGTGGGATTGAGCTGGGGACAGGTGTAGGATCAGATCTGGGACAGGTGTAGGATTAGATTGAGAACCGTCCCTAAACTAAACAGTAGGAAGGGTATGTGGGAGCACTGGAGCTGATTCGCCGCCGAATAGGATAAAAATGTTCTGCCTTTCCGCTACACACATCGCGATGGTGAAAATAA
>JBAYES010000017.1:0-33332 GCA_041667545.1 Candidatus Omnitrophota bacterium
CCTCCTCAGGCTCCCCGCAATGACGTTTTTCCCGGTCCTCCTCAGACTCCCCTCAATGACGTTTTTCCGGTCTTCTCAGGCCCCTCTCAATGACGTTTTTCCCGGTCTTCTCCGGCTCCTCGCAATGACGTTTTTCCCGATCCTCCTCAGGCTCCCCGCAATGACGTTTTCCCGGTCCTCCTCAGACTCCCCTCAATGACGTTTTCCCGGTCCTCTCCGGATCCCCGCAATGACGTTGTCCCGGCCGTAACCACCCGGGCATTGCGAGCGAACGAAGTGAGCGCGGCAACCTCTCTCACTCCTTAAAAGGCTCGTACGCTTTCCCCGACCATTGCATGCCGAGATGCCCGGAGAACTCCAGCATATTCAGCCTTATTCCGTGTACTATAACCGCCATACATCCAAGCGCGATATTAAGGGAATGTCCCAGAAAAAGCACTAAGGCGGAAAGAAAACCCCCTATAAAACTTGCCGGAGCCCCTGGCCATGCCATTTTATTGAAACTGTCAGCAACTACAACCGTAGCTACTCCCACCGCGAAAAGCCTTAGATAAGAGACTATATCCGAAAAAGAACTTATGACGCTTAAAGGCAGCTGAGCCAGTACGGATAACATCCCTTTTATAATACCTTTTTCGGGAGCGGTAAAGAACATTACAAGAACTATTCCCGCTCCGAGCAGCCACCCGGCCGCGGCCGGAAAATCTCCCGCCAACACGAATTTGCCGGCCAAAAAGAACATTCCCCATAGAATCATTATCCATCCCGCTTCGGATAAGGCTTTCAGCGAATTTATCTGCCTCGCTATTTTCATTATATGGGCCAGGGTCAAATGTACCGCCCCGATAATAAAACATATCTGTATCATAAAGTTCTGATTGTCCCCCGAAAAGCTGCCGATCTTTTCTATTACCACACTTCTCAGAACAGGCGCTTTTGACAGGGCTTCTATTCCGAACCATGTGCCGGTCAAAGCGCCCCATACTACGGTACACCCGCCAAGCAGATAAATAAGGAAAAACGGTTCCCGGGGCGCTTTCGGCAATTTTTTCCTCGCGAGATACGCGAGGCCGATAAAAACCAGGCCGTATCCGGCGTCGCCTATTAGCATAGCGAAGAACAGGCTGAAAAATATCAAAAAAACAAAACTTATATCGAACTCCGCGTATCCGGGCAAGGTGTTCATAAAACTGAAAACCGGTTTGACTATCTCTATCCATCCCGGGTTCGTCACAAGTGTGGGCGTCTCGTCGGGATCGTCCGGATCTTCCGAAATGAATCCCGCCTCAAGCTTTTCGCAAAGTTGTTTTATCCGCGGGATCTTTTTCTCGGGAACGAAACCCCGAACATAAGCGAAAGCTCCTTCGCTTTTCATCCCGAACCTGACGAGCAGAGCGGCCATTTCTGTCTCAAGTTTATGCAGGCATTCCCGCATTGCGGGCAAGGCCCTGGCCCTGTCCTTGAACCTCTCCTCTATTGCTTTTGTTCTTTGAGCGCATACCGAAAGTTCTATTTCTATCTGCTTCTCTGACATTTCCGGAAGGGCTGTTTCCCGGAATGGAAGTTCTTCCGCAACATCTCCTGTTATGAACGCCGCGCGGGCTGTTGCTCCTCTCTTCCCTATAATGTGGAGCTTGCCGGATACCTGTTTTGTTTCTTTTACCGGCAATTCATACAGCCTGATATTCACCCCGGATTTTTTGACCTTTAATAGATCTTCTCTTTTTATGTGCCCCCACTCCGCGAACCACAGCTTATCTTTTTTCAACTTCTCTATTTCCTCTTCTGTCTCTCTTTTTAGTTTAAGATCTTCATCGGCATCATCGGCACAGCTTAGAACATCTCTCTCAAGGGAAGACCTCCTCCTGTCGGGCCTGCCGTCGCAGTAAGGTTCCACCTGCTCTATCAGCTTTTTGATCCTGGAGATCCTATCTTCGATAAAAGATATCTCATGAGCTTCCGGAGCGATAACATGCTTTACATGCAGAACGCCTGCCTTTCGAAGCTTAGAGACAAACTTTTCTCTTTCCTTTTCGGAAACCAGCATGGTTATTTGTTTCATCTTCTCTATCAAACCGGCACCTTCTCTTTTTCCGCTTTCATTATCTTGCTTTTAGCTATTTTGCCCGTAACGACCGAAGCCGTCTGCATATCCCCCAGGTACACCTGTATTTTTTTTATTTTTCCTTTTGTCTCGGGTATCATCACTTTTTCAAACAAATTCACTCTCTGTGTCGTTATCCTCAGCTCTTCCCTCACCGCTTCCTGCTGGGCCCTTAGCACCTCTATGCGCGAGTTAAGTTCAATCTCCTTTTTTACGGCTTCTACCCCGAAATCCTGCCAGAGCGGGGACGTTAAAATATCGTATTCTGCCTCATTGAAGACCGCTTTGACAAAAACCGGTATATCTATCCCGGCTATGTTGCCTTTTTCGGTCTCTATCGTTTTAAGGGAAATTATATCCTTCAGGTCCTGTTTTTCGGCGAAAACATCTACCCACTTATAAACTTCGGCCTTCAAGAAGGCTTTCTCCTGCTTTATTTTGTCTATCTCCCCGTTAAGCTTGATTATTTCGGCCTGCAGCTGCTGTTTTTTAAGAATAAGCGTGGGCAGGTACTGCCTGAACCGCTTAAGAGAATCTTTCTGCTTTTTAAGTTCGTTCTTTGTAAGCCGCAATTTCGCCATTTCTTCTCTCTTTGCAGGGTGCTTCTTACTTGCCCGGCCAGAATTCTTTTACCAGGTCCGCCCTGAAACTTGTCTCTTCGGGATTAAAACATTCCGACAGTATCTGCCACCCGCTGTCCAGGGCCTCCTCAAGCGGAATATTCACCTTAAGGTCCATCATTTTTTTCTCGAAAAGATCTCCGTATTTAAGAAGTTTTTTGTCCCAGTCGCTCATCCTGAAACCCATAGACCTTTTTTCTTCCGTTTCCCGGTACTGCGCGTACAGCTGTATCATACCGTCCATTATGGCTCGGTGGTCTTTTCTGGTTTTGTCGTTAACCTGCTGTTTCAAACGGCTTAACGACCCGAAAGGTTCTATTCGCCCGTTTCTCAGATAGAACTGTCCTTCCGTAATGTAGCCTGTGTTGTCGGGAACGGGATGCGTTACATCGTCGCCGGGCATTGTGGTAACAGCAAGGACCGTCAGCGACCCGGCGCCATCAAAATCCACGGCTTTCTCGTATCTTGCAGCCAGCTGGCTGTAAAGATCTCCGGGATACCCCCTGTTAGAAGGCACTTGTTCCATTGTTATGGCGATCTCTTTCAGCCCGTCGGCAAAGTTGGTCATGTCGGTAAGCAGTGTGAGCACTCTTTTGCCTTCAAGAGCGAATTTCTCGGCGACAGCCAGAGCAAGGTCCGGGATCATGAGACCTTCTACCACAGGGTCGCCCGCGGTATGAATGAAAAATACCGATCTGGACAAAGCGCCGTTTTCTTCCAGAGTGTCCCTGAAATACATATACTGGTCGTATTTCAGACCTATTCCGCCGAGAACTATTATGTCCACTTCCGCCTGAAGGGCTATCCTGGCTAAAAGTTCATTATAGGGTTCTCCCGAAACGGAGAAAATGGGAAGCTTCTGGCTTTCTACAAGAGAGTTAAAAATATCTATCATCGGGATATTGGTCCTGACCATATTTTTGGGGATGATCCTTTTTGCCGGGTTCACCGCCGGGCCGGCTATCTGAATTGTGTTTTCCGATATCTCCGGCCCGTTGTCTCTGGACTTCCCGCTGCCGTTAAAAATACGCCCGAGCATATCGTGCGTGAACCCTACCTCCATGGGTTTACCGAGAAACCTTACCTCGTCGCCCGTTGATATCCCTCCCGACCCGGCAAAGACCTGCAGATGCACCATTTCTTTATCCAGGCGGATCACCTGCGCCAGAGAGACCCCTCTTGATGTGGATATCTCCGCCAGTTCCTCATAAGCCACGCCGCCGGTTTTTACCATTACTACGTTCCCGGCTATATTCAGTATCTTTGTGCAGACTTTTCTCATCTTTCCCCCGTTCATTCCGTCAGATTTCTTTTTTCTCAGAGATCATTTTATTTAATTCCTGTTCCTTTTCTTTAAATTCTCCGCTATCCCATTGTTTATAGTTCCAGTCGATGAACTTATACCTCAGATTGTGGAAAAACTCTCTCGAGGCCTGTTTATCGGGAAAGCTGAAATCTTTTTTCAGGACCTCGACGACTTTCGAGAACACGTATTTCTGTCTTTCCCTGCCGGTGGCGGCATCCACTTCATCGAACCCGTTCTGCTGAAGATATACGGCATCGAGGAACTCTCCTTTCATGTAGAACACATAATCCTCCGTAGAGGTCCCTTCTTCGCCCACGACTTTCATCATCTGGCTGACATCTTTTGCCCGGCGCAGGATATCTCTGGCAAGGGCGCTGTCATCATCGTTTATAAAACTGGGGTATTTACTCCAGCTTTCCAGGGGGTCTATAGACGGGAATTTTCGGGCATCCGCGCGTTCTTTCGAAAGCCCGTGGAAAGCCCCGACAACCTTAAGCGTCCCCTGTGTTACCGGCTCTTCGAAGTTCCCTCCCGCGGGGCTTACCGTTCCGCCTATCGTAAGGCTGCCCAGAGAGCCGTCATGCAGTTTTATAAGGCCGGCTCTTTCATAAAAAGACGCTATGCGCGATTCCAGGTATGCCGGGTATGCCTCTTCTCCGGGGATCTCTTCAAGCCTGCCGGATATTTCTCTCATTGCCTGCGCCCACCTGGAAGTTGAATCCGCGAGAAGCAGTATATTAAGGCCCATCTGGCGGTAATATTCGGCTATTGCCGCTGCGGTATATACCGAAGCTTCCCTTGCGGCGACAGGCATGCTTGAAGTGTTGCAGATGATTATTGTCCTTTCCATAAGGGATTTGCCGGTTCTCGGGTCTGTTAGCTTCGGGAATTCCCTTAAAGTTTCAACGACCTCTCCCGCTCTTTCCCCGCAAGCGGCTATAATGACTATATCAACGTCAGCATGCCTGCTGGTTATCTGCTGCAGAACCGTCTTGCCCGCGCCAAAAGGGCCCGGAATGCAATACGTTCCGCCTTTTGCCACGGGAAACAATGTGTCGAGTATCCTTATTTTGGTTACGAGAGTCTCTTTTGGCTGTAATTTTTCCTTGTACGCGGTAACCGGCATTTTTACGGGCCAGTCGAACATCATGGACAGTTTGAAAATTTCTCCTTTTTCGTTTTTCACGGACGCTATTTCGCTGTCCGCGCGGTAACTTCCTTTCGCCGCCATACTTTCTACCGTGTACTCTCCGTTCATAAAGAACGGTACCATTATTTTGTGATCGAAAATACCCTCGGGTACATGTCCCAGAACGGTGCCGGCCGTTACCCTGTCGGCTTTTTGCGCCGAAGGTTCGAAAGGCCATTCCTTGTCTTTTGCAATTGCGTCCCTTTCCACTCCCGCCGGCAGGAAATATCCGAATTCTTCCGCGAGCTCGGGTAAAGGGTTCTGAAGCCCGTCGTACACCTGAGAAAGAAGCCCCGGCCCCAATTGTACGGAAAGCATCTGGCCGGAGAACTCGACAGTGTCCCCTACCTTTATTCCCTTTGTGTTCTCGAACACCTGCATGAAAGCTATGTCTCCGGAGATCTTAATGACCTCTGATTTCAGTTTTTGCCCGCCGTTGAGCACATACCCTACCTCGTTCTGGATTATGTCGCCTTCAAGCCTTACCGTTACCATGTTCCCGTTAACCGACTGGATCTTACCGCAGCGCATTGTCATATTTTACCTCGCCCATTTCGTAGTAGTAAGTTTCACCTTTGTCTTTGTCGAACTTTGCCAGCCTTACGAGTATCCCAAGCTGTAAGTAATACACTATCAATTTGCCTATATCGAAAAAATGTCCCACGGCAAGATCGTCCAGATAGTCCCATCTTGCCCTTTCAAGGCTCAGTTCCATCTCAAGAGGGTTGGCCGCCGAGAGAACTTTGCCCGCAAGATTCCCCGGTTTTCTTTCCGTCCCCCCTCTTCTTTCCCTCCTGTACTCGGCAAGCTCCTTCTTAAGGGACAGGTCGAACTCTTTCCACTTCGCCAGTACCTGAGAATTGCCGGCTCTGGCTTCTTCCGCATTGTCAGCGGCAAGCAGGCTTTCGAGATCGCCGCGGGAAAGCCACTTTTCGCATTCGTCCAGGAACCGCTCTTTTGAAAAAGGCGGTTCTGTCTTAAAAGTCAGATGCGGCAATGATGCCGTCAGGTAATAATACTCACTACTCATTGTTTTTGCCGCCGGATAATATAGCTATCAGGTTTTTATTGAGATAGGAGCTCAGCGCTTCGCTTATGGCCTCATCCGTAAAATCGTAATATACCCCGGAGTCTTTGGCCCCTATGCGAAACCCTTTTGTTACTTCTTTGGACGGAACCAGCGTGACGCCGGAAGCCATCTCTCCGCTTAAAGCGGCGGCAAAATGTTTTCCGAGCTCGTCTTTATCTTTTTCGCTCAGCATCACCTCTATTTCTTCACTCTTTCCCGGGGCGAATTTTGACGCTAAAAGTTCCAGCATCCTTTTGACTGTCGATCCGTCAAGGGCGCCGCCCACCTCCCTTTTAACTATCCTGTCAAAAAGAGAGGTTATGTCCTCGCGCAGGCCCAGAACAACGTCTCTGGCAGACTGTTTTATTGCCGACGCGGCGTTAGCTTTAAGCTTTTCCGCGTCCCTGTCCGCCCCGGCCGTGATATCCTCAGCCTGTTTCCGCGCGGCGTCTACTATCTTCGCGCTTTCCCGTCTGGCGTCTTCAAGTATTTTTGCCGCCTCTTCTTCCGCCTTTTCAACGCCTTCCTTTTTTATTTTTTCTATGATGCCGTTTATGCTGGTTTCCATTACGATGTCCTCCTTAAAAACTGCTTATGGTTTCTCTTCTTTTCTGGACCCGGGTTTTTCTAAAGATATCCCTTCCTGGCAAAGCGGGCAGCTCGAAGGATCAAAAGTCGGTATGCTCAATTTTATGAGACCCTCGTGTTTTATACCCCCAAAGTCAAGCTTTGTTCCGGCCCTGTCCACAAGAGCGGCTACACCTACGGGAGTAACCCCGTCTTCTTTAAGCAGATCTATAACTTCCCTTACGGACCTGCCGGTGGTAAGAACGTCTTCCGCGATAAGGACTTTGAGTGAAGGCGACACCCTGAACCCCCTTCTCAATTTCATCGTTCCCGAAGCGTCTCTTTCGGAAAAAATGGCCCTGGCCCCGAGAGCCCTGGCAAGTTCATACGCTATAACCACTCCGCCCAGCGCCGGTCCTATGACCACGTCCGGGGCATCCGCGGCAAATTTTGTGGCCAGGGACGAGCACAGCCTTTCCGCTATTATGGGGTTCTGTAGAACAAGAGCGCACTGCAGATATGCCCCCGAATGAAGCCCGCTCGATAATTTAAAATGCCCCTGCTTGTACGCGCCGGTTTTTCTGAACATTTCCATTATTTCCATTTCCTGCATATCGTTCTCCCCGGTTTTGTTTTTTATTTTTTCCGTTACTTGTATTCCCTCATCTCTTCAAGTATCTTTTCCGCGGCGCGTTTCGGATCTTTAGCTTCTATTATGGGCCTGCCAACAACGATGTAATCCGCCCCTTTCCGGAGGGCCTCAAGCGGGGTAGTTACCCTTTTCTGATCGTCTTCCCGGCTCCCTCGCGGCCTTATGCCGGGGGTCACAACAACTATATCCTTCCCGAAAACTTTTTTAATTTTCTCCGCTTCGTTCGCCGAAGCGACAACGCCGTCAAAGCCCGCGTTTTTAGCCGAATGGGCGAAATCCATCACCTGTTCTTCCACTGTCTTATCAAACCCAAGGCTTTCCAGGGCTTTTTTGTCCATGCTCGTTAATACTGTCACTCCCAGAAGTATGGGCCCGGGCCCGCCCGCCCTGCCGGCCTCGGCCCCTTCCCTTGCGGCCGTCATCATGGCCTCGGAACCCATGCAGTGAAAATTCATCATGAAGACGTTCTTTTCGGCCGCCGCTTTGGCGGCATTCCTCGCTGTGTTGGGGATGTCATGTACTTTCAGGTCCAAAAATATTTTTTTCCCCAAAGAAGACAGCTTGTCCATTATCCGCTCCCCGAAAGACGTGAACGGAGCTATCCCAACTTTAAATATTCCAACTTCCACTTTTAAAGCATCTACCATCCCGGAAGCCTGTTCATATGTTTCTACATCCAGAGCCACTATAAGCCTGTCTTCGACCCTCATCACTTAAACCCTTTCTTTTAATTTGCCCGTAAGGCTTCTCGCTTTTGTTATTTTGTGTTTCCTCAGGTACTCTTTAAACTCGTCGAATATCTTGTCATGCGCGAAGGGATCTCTTAACGTCGCGGTGCCTATTTCTACCGCGGAAGCTCCGCATAACAAAAACTCCGCGGCATCGCTGCCGGTCATTATCCCGCCAATTCCTATAACAGGTATCTTTACAGCTTGGTAGACGTCTCTTACCGCCTTTAGCGCCAGCGGTTTTATCGCCGGCCCGCTGAGCCCGCCCACTACGCGGGCGAAATATGCCTCCATCTTTTCCGCGTCGACCGCCAAGCCCTGGAATGTGTTTACCGCCGCTACGGCGTCGGCCCCCGCGTCTTCGCAGGCTTTTGCTATTTCTCCTATGTCGGTCACGTTCGGCGAGAGCTTGACTATAAGGGGCCTTCTTATGGCTTTTTTTACCGCCTTGACCGTTTTTGCGGCGGCCGATTTATCCTGGGCAACCAGAAGGCCCTTCCTTCTGCCGTGGGCGACATTAGGGCATGACAGGTTCATCTCTAAAGCATGCGGAAAATCTTTCCCGTCAAGCTCCCGGGCGCATTCAACAAACTCGCTTTCTTTTGTCGCGGCAAAACTTACAACTGTTTTTGTTTTCCGTTTTTTCAGCACGGGATATTTGTTTTGCCTGAACCACCGGGCGCCCTTATTTTCAAGGCCTATGGAATTAAGCATTCCTGAAGCTGTCTCTATTACTCTCGGGGGAGGGTTGCCTTCCCTTTCTTCAAACGTAACGGTCTTTGTTACTATCGCCCCCACCTTGCCGAGATCTATATACTCCTCCAGTTCCTCGCCGCTGCCGCATGTCCCCGAAGCCAGCCATATGGGGCTGGCGAATTTTACTTTGCCGATGGTTACAGAAAGATCTCTCACGAGGAACACCCTTTGTCTTTTTCCCAGACTATTTCGTCGGAATAAAAAACCGGCCCGTCCTTGCACGCAAGTTTATATCCCGCCGTTGTCAGGACCGCGCAGCCCCGGCAAATGCCGGTGCCGCAAGCCATATACGGGTCCACCGATACCTGCGCCCTTATTGCCGCGGATGCGGCTATCCGCGAGATCTGCGACAGCATCGGCCGGGGCCCGCAGGCGTAAATATCCGAAGTCTTCGCCGCATCTCTTTTTGAAAGAAAGTCCTTTAAAAGACATGTCACATAGCCTTTAGTTCCGGCGGTTCCGTCATCGGTCGATACCCCTACCTTACAGCCCAGTTTTCTGAAATGATCCGCAAGGACAACGCATTTTTTTGAGGATGCGCCGATGAAGACCAGGACTTCGTCCTTTGCTTTTAAAAGCTGTTCCGCCAGAGCGTAAAGAGGCGCCGCTCCATGTCCTCCGGCAACAAGAATATGCTGTTTGTTTTTCGAAGCGGAGCTATCCCGTAAATTAAACCCGTTCCCGAGCGGACCCAGTGCGTCTACTTTCTCTCCTTGTTCTTTTTCCGAAAGCATCTCGGTGGCTTTGCCCGCCACTTTATAGAAAAGCGATATCCCTTGTCTCTGTATCCGGTGGACGCCCAGAGGGATTCTTAGCAAAGGGTCCGTCGCCCGCGTATCTACCAACACGTTAACGAACTGTCCCGGAACCGATTTCTTTCCAAGAATATCGTCTTTTATCTCTAAAAGGTAGTGTTTGTCGCAGATCTTTCGGTTAGAAATTACGATAGCTTTTATCTTTTTATCCGTTGCTCCCATTTCCGCCTGCCGCTCTTTCCTTCTCTCTTATCCGAAAACTATATTGCCATCTACTATAGCACATATTACTTTTGCTTTCATCTTTTTCCCCACAAAAGGAGAGTTCCGGGACAAAGACCGTATTTCTTCCCTGCTGTAAACCCACTCTTTTCCGGGATCTATTATAACAATATCCGCCGGCGCGTTTTCTTTGAGAGTTCCCCTGTCAAGGCCCAGTATCTTCGCCGGGTTCGAAGTAAGTTTTTCTATGAGAGCCGGCCAGGTGAGATGTTTTGTATCCACAAGATTCATCACCGAAAGCGGCAGAGCGGTCTCAAGGCCTATCATCCCAAAGGGAGCGTGATCGAACTCTTTCTGTTTTTCATTTTCAGGATGAGGCGCGTGATCCGTAGCGATAACGTCTATCGCCCCGTCCTTAAGGCCTTTCCTGAGAGCCTCCACATCTTTTTTCGTCCTTAAAGGCGGGTTCACCTTGAGGTTCGTGTCATAGGTCTTAAGGCATTCGTCTGTCAGAGAAAAGTGATGCGGCGTCACTTCGGCCGTAACCTGACATCCCCGGGCTTTTGCTTTTTTGATTATCTCTACGCTTTGGGCGCATGACACGTGGGCTATGTGCAGCCTGGCTCCGGCAAGTTCCGCGAGAGAGATATCTCTTTCTACTATAGTTGTTTCTGACGCCGCGGGTATCGGCGCGAGACCGAGAACCGTGGACCAGTACCCTTCGTGCATTGTTCCTTCCCGGACAAGACTTTTATCTTCGCAGTGGGAAATAACAAGCATCCCGCACATGGAAGCGTACTCCATGGCTTTTCTGGCAACGCCCGCGTCGTTAACGGAATCTCCGTCGTCTGATACCGCAAGACAGCCGGCTTCTTTTAACTCCGCCATTTCCGTAAGTTCTTCTCCCATCCGGTTTTTTGTAATGGCCCCGATCGGGATAATATGCCCTTTCCCTGTTTTTTCTCCTTTTTCTATGAGAAACCTGGCATCAGCCGCGGTCTGGCAAGTCGGCGTTGTATTCGGCATAGCCGAGACCGTGGTAAAGCCTCCTCTTATCGCGCATTCCAAAGCTGTCTCGATGGTTTCGGCGTCTTCTCTACCGGGCTCCCTCAAATGCGTATGCATGTCTATAAACCCGGGGGAGACTATCTTGCCGGCAGCCGCGATCACTTTCGCGGCAGGATCTTTTATTATTCCCCCTGTTTTAACCACCCTGCCTTTATCTATCAGGATGTCGCCTTCTTTATCCA
This sequence comes from Candidatus Omnitrophota bacterium, assembly GCA_041667545.1. Classification (GTDB taxonomy): domain Bacteria; phylum Omnitrophota; class Gorgyraeia; order Tantalellales; family Tantalellaceae; genus SLID01. The sequence continues at coordinate 11,219 of JBAYES010000017.1, forward strand.
CTCCCGCGGCGGGGTCTATTATCCTGCCGCCTTTTATGAGTATTTTCATGGGCTCCTCTTATTTTTTATTTAAAATTTTTCCCGGATCCTTTTATCTGGCTTACAAGGAAAAGCACGGCCATTCTTACCGCGACACCGTTAGTTACCTGGTTGAGTATGACCGAATGCTCGCTGTCGGCCGCGTCCTGGCTTAACTCTACTCCCCTGTTTATCGGGCCTGGATGCAGTATTAACATTTTTTTACCGGCATATCTGGCCAGTTTTTCTTTGTCTATTCCGAACCCTTTTATGTACTCCCTTATACTCGGGAACACGCCTTTTTTCTGCCGTTCCAGCTGTATTCTCAGAACATTGACCGCATCGGCCTTTGCCAGAGCCTCTTCCAGTTTATACGTTACCCTGACGCCGGTTTTTTCTATTTCAGCGGGTATCATGGTCTTCGGCCCGCAGATAGTTACATTGGCTCCCAGCCGGGTTAAAGCCAGTATATTGCTTCGAGCCACTCTTGAGTGGGCGATATCCCCGATTATGCTCACGTTCAGTCCTTTTATCCTGCCGAGCTTCTGTCTCATTGTCATTACGTCTAAAAGCGCCTGTGTGGGATGCTCGTGCGGCCCGTCACCCGCGTTTATCACGGACCCTTTTACGCATTCGGCCAGAAAATGCGGCGCTCCCGGACAGGAATGCCTTATCACTATCATGTCCGTCTGCATGGCTTCTATGTTCCTGGCCGTATCTTTAAGAGTTTCTCCTTTAAGAAAACTCGAAGAGGATACCGTTATGTTGAGCGTATCCGCGCTAAGTCTTTTTGCCGCCAGTTCAAATGAGGCTCTTGTTCTCGTTGAAGGTTCGCAGAAAAGATTCGCTATCGTCTTTCCCCTAAGCGTAGGAACTTTAGGTATGGGCCTTGCCAGCACCTCCCGGAACCCTTCCGCCTGGTCAAGTATCATTGTTATCTCATCGCCGGACAGATCTTCTATTCCAAGGAGATGTTTTTTTGTCCATTTCAAAGGCTCGGTTTTTTTCATTTTTTCTTTTCTCCGCTGTTTTTGACGAGGACCACTTCCTCGTCGCTATCTACCTCGACTATTCGGACCTCTATCATTTCGTCTCTGCCGGTAGGAAGGTTCTTTCCGACATAGTCCGGCCTTATGGGCAGCTCCCTATGCCCCCTGTCTATAAGCACCGCCAGCTGTATATTGGCCGGCCTTCCGAAATCTATAAGTTCGTCAAGAGCGCATCGTACCGTGCGTCCGGTGAAAAGAACATCGTCCACCAGCACTATTTTCATTCCCGTTATATCAAACCCTACCTCGGTAGAATGGACAACCGGCTGTTCGGCGACTTCAGTAAGGTCATCCCTGTACAAAGTTATGTCGATAGCTCCTACAGGCACTTTTTTCCCTTCTATCTTTTCAAGGTTCTCCGCTATCCTCTCCGCCAGAAAAGCTCCCCGGGATTTGATCCCGATCACGGCAAGATTATCAACCCCCTGGTTTTTTTCCACAATTTCATGAGATACCCTTCTCAAGATCCTCTTTATCCCTTCTTTGTCCATCACTCTTGCTTCTTTACTTTCCTTCATTGTGTTTTTCCCGCCTTTTTATTGTTCCCGGACACAAAAAAAGCCTCCCCGTCATAAGACAAGCAGGCCTCTCCCTGTATTCTTCTTCATAGCGTCTCCCTTTCTGGCCTCTCGGGACCGGTTTAAAAGGCTCTTCCGTCGCTATATGGTACCCCTTTCCCCTCCGGATGTCAAGGAATTTAGCGGGTTAATAGTGTTATCTTGTCGTAGACTAAAGTGCGGGCTTTCTAACAAAAGGAAGAATTAGTAGTATCAGCTTTTCTTTCTTTGTGTATAGTGTGGATATATACTGCTCCGGCTTCCGCCTCTTTCAAGATCCTAATTATCTGCTCCTCCGAATACCTTGTCCTCTTCATTCCGCGCCTCCTTAAATTAGGTTTTAACACACCCCCACTCTAATTTCAAGTGGCACGGTTTTTGGGGGGAAGGTCACCATATCCAAAGCCATTGGTGTTAGGCCTTGTTATATGGAATGAAGCAGCCGGATATTTCTGATCATAAAAATCGGTTATCTCCGGCCCATAAAGATCTATATTTATCCAATACCCTCCTGACAATAATGGAATATTTGCTCATAATAACTTTATTTTTCCCGGAATAATATCAAAATCAAATCCCCTATCCTTGGTCGAAAAGAACCTAATGCACCCATTGAAGTCGCAATCTGTACGACAATACGCGCGTTTTTGAAGATTTTATCAGCTAATAGGTCAATTTCACATATAATGGTTTCGCCGGTCTATTGATAGGAATTTTCTTTTCCCACCATTCGTGAAACAGTCCCATTCCCCCGCTCTTATCCCCAACCGTACCTCTCATACATCGCCAGTTTACCCTAAGAACATCCGAAACGCAATATTGTCTTGAGAATTTACCATTTCGGTGTGGGATCAGCCAAAACCGGACACTTCTCTCCCCTCCCCGGATCAGGCAATATCTCTTGAGGGCAGGTCGTCATAGTACGGTTCTGCGATAAGCTCCGAGGATACGGCTTTCGGATCAAGCCCCTGCGGCGAGCAGCATTCGCAAAAGTCTTTCCAGGTCTTCATTGGAAAAAAACTGTATTTCAATGCGCCCTCGTTTTTTCCCCTGATAAATGGAAACCCTGGTCCCGAGTTTATGCTGGAGCTGTTCTTCCACTCCCGCGGTCTCGGGATCTTTGGTTTTTTTCGCAGTTATTCTGGGTTCGCCGATCCTTTTTACGAGAGACTCCGCCTCTCTAACGGAAAGTCCTTTATTAAGAATGGTTTGCAGCACTTTTTTTCTTTTCTTTTCATTCTGTACCGACAAAAGTGCCTTGGCATGGCCGGCGGATATTCTGCCCTCTTCGATGAGGTCGAGGATCTCTCGAGATAACGTTAGTATTCGTAAGCTGTTAGATACAGTCGTTTTATCTTTTCCCATCATCTGGCCGACTTTTTCTAAAGTATACTCGAATTTCTCTATAAGTTCTTTGTAGGCAGTAGCTTCCTCAACTGTATTGAGCTCTTCCCTCTGAATGTTCTCTATGAGGGAGATCTCAAGCGAATTCGCATCGTCTATATCTCTTTTTACAATTATCGGGATCTCTTCCAATCCGATCTCTTGCGCCGCTCTCCATCTTCTTTCTCCGGCAATAATTTCGTATTTTTCACCTTTAGATCGCACTAAAATGGGCTGAATAATCCCCTTCTCTCTTAGAGAATTGACTAATTCCTCCATTTTTCCCTTGGAAAACTTTTTGCGGGGCTGGAAAGGATTCGGCATGACATTCTTGGTTTCTGCTCTTTCAACTCTTTCTTTTGGCTTTCCCGCGTCGCTGGAGATCAGCGCCTCAAGCCCCTTGCCCAGTCTCTTTTCCACATTCCTGGTTTCCATTAGTATCATCTCCTTTATTTAAAACGGGTTCCGGACATAATTCTTTCTCCGAAGTATCTTCTTCTTTCTCAACAACATCTTTTATTCCCAACATTTCCTTAACTACATTTTCATACTTTTTTGCTCCTATGGAAGCCGGGTCGTAGATCGCAATAGGCTTTCCGAAACCCGGAGCTTCTGTAAGCTTAACAGTTCTCGGGATAATAGAGTCGTAAACCTTGTCTCCAAAATACTTTCTGACTTCACTAATAACTTCTTTGGTCAAATTTGTCCTATAATCCGCCAGGGTCATGAGAACGCCTTCTATGAATAGGCTCTCGTTAAGATTGTCCCTTATGAGATCGAGCGTCTGCATAAGCTGACTTAATCCCTCCAGGGCATAGTACTCACACTGTATTGGAATTATAACAGAATCTGCCGCGGCAAGGCCATTTATTGTCAAAAGCCCCAAAGATGGGGGGCAATCGAATATTACATAATCAAAGCTTGCCTTCATTTCCTGAAGCGCTTTTTTTAATCGGTATTCGCGCCCCATGACATTTACAAGCTCAACCTCAGCTCCGGTAAGGCTTATACTTGAGGGAATTATTTTGAGCTTTTCTATGTCAGTAGGAGTTATTGCCGTATCCACGGGAATGTGCTCGTGTAGAACATTGTACACACTATGCGTGATTTCACGTTTGTTTATCCCGACTCCGCTGGTAGCATTAGCCTGCGGATCCAGATCGATAAGGAGTGTTTCTTTCCCATGAAGAGCCAGGTAAGCCGCGATATTAATGGCCGATGTGGTTTTTGCCACTCCGCCTTTTTGATTGCAAAATGCGATTTTTTTCATTCTTTTTTCTCTTTGGTTGGAAAGGGCCGGTTATAAATTTTATCTGAATATACCACAGATTCCTTTAAATGTCAAATTTTTCCGAACGGTTTTTACCACAGAAAATTGTAGTATCACCTCAGTTCTCTGCAGTAAATTCCTACACCGTCGTCACGAGGAGCCATGTACCGTACGGTACATGGCGACGAAGTGATCTCATAATATGAAAATATTTCGAAGGGAGATTGATTCGGCCCTATGCCAAGTCTGCCGAAATCCTGAGCCATAGTATTTATCACGATACGAAGGGCTTCCCCCGCCTTCGGCGGGTTCGCAACGACGGTATAGAAGTCTATTTTGCAAAACCCTATTTAGAGGGATAGAGTTCTGCGGAATAGCGTTTTCCCGTCTTTGCGAGGGAGCGAAGCGACCGAAGCAACCTCATAATTTATTGTATTTATCGAGATTGCTTCGGCTATTTACTAAGTCTGCCGAAATCCTGAGCCATGGCATTTATCAAGATACGAAGGGCTTCCCCCGCCTTCGGCGGGTTCGCAACGACGGGCGGTGGAACGCGGAGTTCCTGCGAAAGACTGAAACATTACAAATTGTACGACCGCCGGACGGTTTTTCGCCGGAGAGTTTCCACGTGGAAACTTTACGGCTTTGGGGTGGTTATACTTTAGTAGAAACAGTTATTTGTGATCCGGGGGAGTGGGGTTGCGATCTATTCTCACTCTAACTTTTGCGGCTTCGGCGCCCTGCATACCAAAAAGCCCTTTCTGTTCTTCCTTGAGAACTTCTATGGTCACTTCTTCTTCTGTGGCATCCAGCTTCTTTAACGCCTCTTCTATGGCCTTTTTCGTCGTCTTTGCTTCGACTTCTATGCTGTCTGTGCGTGGTTTTTTCTTATTCATGCTTAAGCCTCCAAGCGTCTACTAATGATCTTTTGTCCTGTTGTCATCAAGATAGTGTTGGTTAGCCAGTATAACACAAGTCCCGAGGGCATATTGTAGAACATGAACCCGAAAATTACCGGCATCATTAACATCATCATTTTTTGCTGGTTTTTTTGTTCTTCCGTCATATCTTTAGCGGTACTTGCTTGCGTCATTTTTTGTTGCAGAGCCATCGTCACTACCATTAGCAGGGGTAAAATGTTTATGCTGTTCCCGATAAGAGGTAAGGTAACCGGGATAGGCACTGCATCGGGTCTTGCCAAGTCTTTTATCCAAAGAAAAGAAGCTCCTTTAAGCTCTATGGAGCGTATAAGCCCCTGGTATAACGCTATAAAAATCGGCATCTGCAGAAGAAGGGGAAGACATCCGCCAAGAGGATTCACATTGTTCTTCTTGTACAGTTCCATTGTTTCCTTGTTCAGTTTCTGAGGATTGTCTTTGTGCAATTCTTTAAGTTTCATTATATGAGGCTGTATTTTTTTCATCTGATGCATAGACGCGAAACTTTTTACGGCAAGAGGGAACAGGCAAATGTTTACGGTAAGGGTCAAAAGGATTATAGAGATCCCCCAATTTCTGACCAAACTGTGGTAGAATTTTAATATCACCAGGAGCACTTTGCTTACTCCGCCAAAAAAACCATAGTTTACGACTGCCGCCATATCCTGGCTTACGCTGGATATTTCTTTTTCGTTAAGAGGGCCCGCATAAAAAATGCTTTCTTGTTTTACTTCCGCGCCCGGGGAAAGCGCCCATCCTCCGAAGTTAAGTTCTGTCAATAGGTTAGCTTGCCCTTCTCCCCGAACAACAACTTCCCGGGCATCAACCCCCGGCCTCATTATAAGCCCGTAATATCTACTTTTCAGAGCTGTCCAAATTGCCGGTCCTTTTCTTGCCTGGGGTTCTTTTGTCTTGGTTACCTTCCATATCTTTCCATCTATCAAAGTGTTTACCTCTAAAAAGTTTCTGCCCGAAACACTGTCTTTTAACTGTATGGCCCCCGGACCGACGATCGTGTATGATATATCTCTTTTTCCCGAAGAAAGGTTTTCTATCTTTACTTCTACCTCGATTACATTATTGTTGCTTACCAAAGAAAATCTTTTGGTTATCTTCAGCCAATCTTTCTCTACATAAGTGTACTCTACAAAATCTCTTCCTTTTCGCGCATCGTATTTGGCAATGTCCAAGCCGCTTAAAAGCTCGGATCTCAACGCAAAGGTTCTTTTTGTTGGATCTTCTTGTAGATAAAGGAGTTCCTTCTCTCCCTGCGGATCATTTTCCGCTACTATATGGATCTCTTTTAAACTGCCGCCAATGTCTGAAAAGACAAGGTCAATTTTTTCGGTTGACAACCTCGCCGCTGTTTCTTCTCTTTCAACCGTCTGGTCGGCTTGTTTTGAAGGAAGTCCTTTTTTTATGGTTTCTCCTCCTTCTCGCGGAGAAGAAACATCATAAGTTGTTTGCTGAGACGGGGTTGGAAGCGTTTGTTTTCTGGTAGGCTTTGGGTTTATCACTTGAAACCCAAAAAGTATCAAAAGAGATAATCCTACAGCGAGTATCATTTTCTTTTCCATTATTTCTCCTCTCCAGGGTTTTTTCTCGGAACAGGATCATACCCTCCACGGGAAAAAGGGTTACATCTCAATATTCTCCATAGGGCTTTTGGGGTTCCCAGAAAAAGACCATATTCTTCCAAAGATTCTTTTGCATACTGGGAACAAGAAGGCACAAATCTACAACTGCTTCCCAGCAAAGGACTTATCGCTTTTTTATATGTTCTTAGCATCCAAATGGCCGCTTTTTTTATGTTTTCCGCTATTTTATGAAACGCTTTTTTTTCGGTCATTTTTCCTGTGTTCTTATTTTTGCTAAAGCTGCCTCCAAGTCTTTCTTCAATGTCTCCCGCAGATCTCTGCGTCCTCGGCATGTGGCCTTTCCATCGACCCTGACAACTACCTCGGTATTTTTCTCAAACAATAAGGCCGCTTCTCTGCAAACAGCGTAAATCGTTCTGCGAATATAATTTCTTCTTGTGGCCAGCGGCTCGGTTCTTTTTGATACTATTATCCCGGGGGTCAGGCTTCCCGGCAAGCCGGTCTTTTGGTAAAACACCGTGATCGTTTTTTCTTTGATCTTTCCGCCGTTCCTCAGGATATCGGCGAATTCAGCGGATTTCCGAAGATGTTTCATCTTCACGCGGACAGGACTTTACATCCTTTTTTCCTTCTTCTGGATAGAACAGCTCTTCCATCTTTGGTGCTTGTCCTTTTAAGAAAGCCGTGTTTTCTTTTTCTTTTCAAATTAGATTTCCTTGTAAGATTCTTCTTCACCTATATCTCCTTAAATTTGTACTCAAAAACGCGCCTCTAAAAACAGTGATTATATCATACCTCATTATCAAGTCAAGTTAATTAGCCTGCGTGCGCGAGCTCCCGATTCCCTCGAGTTGGTGTCAATCTTCCTGTGATCCTTTTTCCTTTCTTCTCCGGTCGGGAGAATTTCTCGTAGAGACTTCTTTTCTCTTTTCCCGCGAAGAAGCGTGGCGAACGTATTCCTCTCGGATCCGGAGAACAGGAACCTCCTTAGAGTTACGCAAAATAGCCTTCTATACCGTCGTTGCGAACCCGCCGAAGGCGGGGGAAGCCCTTCGTATCGTGATAAATGCCATGGCTCAGGATTTCGGCAGACTTAGTAAATAGCCGAAGCAATCTCGATAAATACAATAAATTATGAGGTTGCTTCGGTCGCTTCGCTCCCTCGCAACGACGTGAAAACGCTATTTCTCGTTACCTATAAAAAGCCCATTTCACAGAACTCTAAGAATGCCGTTTGAGGCAGGGTGATTTTTCTCTTGCATCGTCTCTTCTTTGCCTATATAATGATTTTCGTCAGAGTTTTTACATTGTTTGTTCTTTTTGCGGTTGTGGATAACTTGTTGATATCGCCGTAAATCCCTGTGGAAAACTTTTGTTAAATTGTTGATATCTTTTACTGTTCTCTTTTCAGGCAAATATGCAGAACCTTTGGGAAAAAACCCGTTCTTTCCTTAAAGCGGAATCGGATGAACTTATGTTCGATACCTGGTTCTCTCCTATATCACAAGTATCCGAGAACGAAAATTCTGTTACTCTTGGTGTTCCCAGTAAATTTCATGAATCCTGGCTGAAAGACAAGTATCTTGATATTTTGAAGACCGCTCTTCTTCGCGCCGCCGGAAAACCGGTAGAAATTATTTTTACCGTAACTGATATTTCCGGGCTCGACGCGGCTGTTTTTCCTTCTTCGAGAGGGGCATCCCCAAAACAAACAGTTCCCGACCCCCAGCAAAAAGATCAGCCGGTAGGGTGGCTTAAGTCCGTTTTTTCCGCGGCTCGCCCCTCTCCCGAGTCCCGCTCAAAAGATTTCGGACTAAAAGAAAATTATACGTTCAATAATTTTGTGGTCGGCCCAAGCAATCGTTTTGCTCATGCGGCGGCTCTTGCTGTCTGCGATAAACTTTCCAGGGCATATAATCCTCTGTTTATTTACGGGGGCGTGGGTTTGGGAAAAACCCACCTTATGCAAGCTCTTGCTCACGAGATTCTGGCAAGGTATCCGAAAATAAAGATCCTCTACATAACCAGCGAAGATTTCACAAATCAGCTTATTTCCGCCATAAGAACCAAGTCCACACAAAAATTTCGTTCCACTTTTCGCTCGGTGGATGTTTTGATCGTTGACGACATTCAGTTTATTTCCGGAAAAGAAGCTACCCAGGAAGAGTTTTTCCACACTTTTAATTCTCTTTACGATTCCCATAAACAGCTTGTTTTCTGCAGTGACCGCTCTCCCAAGGAGATCCCGGGTCTTGAGGAAAGACTGGTAGGCCGTTTTTCCTGGGGCCTGACCGCGGACATTCAGGCCCCTGACTTTGAGACCAGGTCGGCCATAATTGAAAAAAAATGCGAGAATGAGAAAATAAAGATACCCCAGGAAGTGTTGTATTTCCTTGCGGAAAATATAAAAACTAATATCAGGGAACTGGAAGGAGCTCTTATCCGGGTGGTAGCCTACTCTCACTTGACCGGCAAGGAAATGTCCGCGGAGCTGGCAAAGGAAATCCTTAAGGGAATGATCTCTTCCGGCAACAGAAATATATCCATAGACCTTATTCAAAGAAAAGTTTCCGAGTTTTTTGGGATAAATGAGGCTGAGATGAAGACGAAAAAACGGTCTCGTTCCGTTTCTTACCCGCGGCAGATAGCTATGTTCCTTTCCCGGGAGATGACCAACTTTTCTCTTCCGGACATAGGAGGCTTTTTCGGAGGGAGGGATCATTCGACAGTTATGCACGCTTGTGATAAAATAAACAAGGAAATAAAGCTGAACGACCACACAAAAGACATTATTGAAAAATTAAGCCAGTCAATTAAAAATTAAGGGCAGAGCCTGTGGATAACTGTTGTCTTTCTTTTGATCTGCCTGTTAGAATACTATACAGAGTTATCCACAGGAATGGGTTTTTATAAGTTCTTTTTTAAAAAAGGTTTTTGTTGTTATCCACAAAAAAACGCTGTCCTATTACAACTATTACTGCTGTTTTTTAAAAAGATAATAGCAGAACCAGTACTATAGGAGAAAGGGGGGGTATGGAATTTACAATTTCAAAAGAAACTCTGGTTGGAGGGATACAAGTAGTACAGAATGCTGTTTCACAAAAAAGCAGTCTTCCTATTTTGAGTAACGTTCTTCTTGAAGCGGAGAACGGAAAAATAAGGATGACGGCGACAGACCTTGACATAGGGATAAGTTTTTCAATTGAAGCGGAGGTCTCGGCGGACGGCGCTATAACGATACCAGCGAAAAAATTTTTTGACATAATAAGGGCTCTTCCGGACGAAAGTCCCGTTTCTATCTCCATGAAAAAAAGCAACTATGTAACAATAAAGAGCGCAAAGGCTCAGTTCCGGATAATAGGTCTGCCCAAAGAGGAGTTCCCGAACCTGCCGGCTTTCAAGGACCATGACTCGGTCTCAATAGACCAAAAGACACTAAAAGAAATGATAACCCTTACGGATTTCGCGATAAGCAAGGACGATACAAGGTATGTTCTTAACGGGACATTGCTTTTAGTTAAATCGGATAAAATAACCATGGTAGCAACGGATGGAAGAAGACTTGCCACAATAGAAAAAGATCTGGACAAAAAAACGCTGGTTGACAGGTCTGTTATTGTTCCGACAAAAACAATACAGGAAATAAAGCGCATGTTGTCCGATGAAGGTGAAGTCCAGGTGAAATTCAGCGATAACCAGATAATGTTTGAACTTCCGACAAGTGTAATCATTTCCAGGCTTATAGAAGGAGAATACCCCAGCTACAAAAAAGTCATACCGGAAAGATCGGGGAGTGAGGTTGTTGTAGGAAGGGAAGCTTTTTTGAACGCCACAAGGAGGGCAAGTATTTTTACCGACCAGGACTCAATGGCCATAAAATTCAGTATTAAGAAAAAAAAGATGATAATAGAGAAGGAAACGGCATATGTAGGGAAAGTAACGGAAGAAATAGATATTGATTTTTCGGGAGATCAAGAAATCGACATTGGGTTCAACCCCAGGTATCTTATAGATGTTCTCAAAAACCTTGAAGAAGACGATATACTTTTTGAAGTGAGCGAATCTACTAAACCGGGAGTAATAAGAAGAGGGACAGAGTTTACTTATGTAGTCCTTCCAATGCAGCTTGCTGAATAGAAAGCGGAGAAAGAGAGGGATGGGAGATAAAAGTACAGGCCATGTAAGTAAGGTCTTGTCACAACTTATAACCAAATGGGAAAAGGAGAAAGTCAGCAGAGGATGCGCCGTCAGGGACGCATGGGCGCACGCGGTCGGGGAAAAAATAAAAAAACACTCAAAGCCGGTAAGCCTGAAGAACGGGACAATGATAGTGATAGTAGAGGACACTTCCTGGCTGTACAAGCTTACCCTTGAAAAAAGGGAAATACTTTCAAGGTTCAATGAGAAGTATGGCGGGAGGAAAAAACCGCAAGACATAAGGTTCCGCATAGGGTCGCTGGATGACCGATAAAAAAGGAAAGGGAAAAATGGAAAAACAAAAAGAAAAGAAAAAAAGAAAAGAAAGAGACTCCGGAACGTACGATGCCGCGACAATACAGGTAATGGAGGGGCTTGAGGCTGTCAGAAAAAGGCCCGCCATGTATATAGGGGATACGGGAAAAAAGGGACTGCATCATCTGGTCTATGAGGTAGTAGATAACTCTATAGATGAAGTAATGGGAGGCTATTGCGATAAGATAGACGTGATAATGCACACCGATGAAAGTATTACAGTAAGAGATAACGGCAGGGGGATACCGGTAGATATTCATGAAAAAGAAAAAAAACCCGCGGTGGAAGTTGTAATGACCACTCTCCACGCGGGAGGGAAATTTGACCACAGGGTATATAAGGTTTCGGGAGGGCTGCACGGAGTTGGGGTAAGCGTTGTGAACGCTCTTTCCGAATGGATGAAAGTGGAAGTAAAAAGAGATGGGAAAATACATTCTCAGGAATATAAGACAGGGAAGACGGCGTCAAAGGTTAAAACCTTCGGAAAATCCCAGTCCACAGGAACATCCGTGACTTTCAGGCCTGACGAGACTATCTTTACAGAAACAAACATATTCAGTTACGACACTCTTGTGACAAGGTTCAGAGAGCTGGCCTTCCTCAACAAGGGGGTAAGGATAACTCTTACTGACGAAAGAACAGATAAAAAAACGGAATTTTATTATCAGGGAGGGATAATCTCGTTTGTAGAGTATATTAATGAAAAAAAGGTTCCCGTTCATAAAAAGATAATTTATTTCGCGAAAGAAAAAGACAATGTCCAGACAGAAATAGCGATGCAATACAACCAAAGCTACGGGGAAAATATATACAGTTTTGTGAACAATATACCCACCACGGAAGGGGGGACTCATCTTACAGGGTTTAAGTCCGCTTTGACAAGGACGCTGAACAGCTACGCAAGAGCGAGGGGGATCCTTAAAGGAGACTCTATGTCCGGAGACGATGTCAGGGAGGGATTGACGGCGGTTATAAACGTAAAGGTACCTAACCCCCAGTTCGAAGGACAGACAAAAACAAAACTCGGGAATTCAGAGGTGGAGGGAATAGTAGAAGCGGCGACCAACGAACTTTTGGGAGCTTTCCTTGAAGAGAACCCTCCCGTGGCGTCCTCAATAACAAAAAAAGCGGTAATGGCCGCTCAGGCTAGAGAGGCCGCCCGTAAAGCCAGAGATCTTACCCGAAGAAAAGGGGCTCTTGACAGCGGATCGCTTCCCGGGAAACTTGCCGATTGTTCGGAAAGGGACGCAATGCTCACGGAGCTTTATGTCGTAGAGGGGGATTCCGCGGGAGGTTCCGCAAAACAGGGAAGAGACCGGAGGTATCAGGCCATACTTCCTTTAAAAGGAAAGATCCTGAATGTGGAGAAAGCCCGCGTAAACCAGATGCTCAACAATGAGGAGATCAAGACGCTGATAACCGCTCTTGGCGCCGGGATAGGAGAAGAGTTCGATGTCAGCAGGGTCAGGTACGGGAAAATAATACTGATGTGCGACGCGGATGTAGACGGTTCTCATATAAGAACGCTTATCTTGACGTTTCTTTTCAGACAGATGAAGGAATTAATAGAAAAAGAACATGTGTACATAGCGCAGCCTCCTCTATACAGGGTAAAAAGAGGGAAAAAAGAGAGCTATATAAACACGGAAACAGAGATGAAGGAATTCCTTATAGAAGAAGGAACGACAAACTTGAAAATAGAGAACGTAGAGGAAAAGAAACAGATGACTCCGGCTAAACTGAAGGGGTTGCTGGAACTTCTGATAAGACTGGAAAAAATATCACACGGGATAGAAAGAAGAGGAATTAATTTCGGAAAATATCTTTCGCTTGTCGACGAGAAAACGAAAAAACTCCCAATGTACAGGATAAAAATGGAAGGAGAGGAGAAGTTTCTTTATTCAGACGAAGACCTTGAGAAGTTCACCCTCAAGAACAAAAAGAAAGGAAGTAAAAAGGAAGGGAAAAGAGAGGACTCCGGCGAAAAAGAAATAAAAATGCTTGAAGAGGACAACGAAGAGAAGCCCGGAGAGGAAGAGACCATAACCGTGCAGGAGTTTTACGAAGCAAAAGAAATAGAGAAAATAACCAACGAAATACGGAAGGACGGGTTGGATGTGGCGGATTATGACCGCGAGGCCCCCGAAAAGGAAGAGTTGTATTTTAAGGCGAAAGACGATGGCAGCAAGAAGGAAGGGAAGAAAAAAATAAAACCCATTTTCGAAATAAACGAAAACGAAAAGATATATTCTTTAAAAGCGCTGCTGGATCACATTTTCAAAGAAGGGGAAAAAGGGCTTACCATACAGAGATACAAAGGCCTTGGAGAAATGAACCCGGAACAGTTGTGGGAAACTACCATGGATCCGGAGAGAAGGACCCTGCAGAAAGTGACCATAGAAGACGCGGTCGAGGCGGACATGATGTTCGTTGTTCTTATGGGAGATGATGTGGAATCCAGAAGAAATTTCATAGTGGAACACGCGAAAGAGGTAAAGAACCTTGACATATAAGCTTAAAACCCTGCCCGGAGAGGGAAAGGAAAAACATGTATACGAGAAATGAAAAAATAATACCGATACATATTGAAAATGAAATGAAAGACTCCTATATCAATTACGCTATGAGCGTAATAGTGGGGAGAGCTCTGCCGGATGTAAGGGACGGACTCAAGCCCGTGCACAGGCGGATACTGTATGCCATGAAGGACATGGGGATAATATACAACAAACCATACAAAAAAAGCGCAAGGATAGTAGGAGAAGTGCTTGGTAAATACCACCCTCACGGGGACAGCGCTGTTTACGACGCTCTGGTGAGAATGGTGCAGGATTTTTCTTTGAGGTATCCTCTTGTGGATGGCCAGGGGAACTTCGGGTCGGTTGACGGGGACGCGGCGGCAGCGATGAGGTACACCGAGGCGAGAACCCATCGCATAACCGAATGGATACTAAAAGACATAGAGAAAGCGACGGTGGAATGGAGGCCGAACTTTGACGGCTCTCTTAAAGAGCCCTCCGTTATGCCCGCGGTGCTGCCGAATTTGCTGCTTAACGGGTCAAGCGGGATAGCTGTGGGAATGGCCACCAATATCCCCCCCCACAATATAGGTGAAATAGTGGACGCAGTATGTTATCTGGCAGATAATCCCGATTGCAGAATAGAAGATCTCTTAAAAATAGTAAAGGGGCCGGATTTCCCGACTGGAGGCCTTATCTGCGGTATCGACGGTATAAAAAGCGCGTACAGAACAGGCAGGGGCTCTTTAAAGATGCACGCCAAGGCGCATATAGAACAGAAAAAGGGAGGAAGAGAAGCCATTATAGTTACGGAGATCCCCTATCAGGTCAACAAGACGCGGCTTATAACCTCGATAGCAGATCTTGTTAAGAACCGGAAAATAGAGGGGATACAGGATGTACGGGACGAATCCGACAGGGATGGGATGAGAATCGTTATAGATGTCCGCAAAGGGCAGAACACCCAGGTTGTGATGAACCTTTTGTACAAGCATACTCAGATGAAAGAGACCTTCGGGGTAATAATGCTGGCGCTTGTCGACGGACAGCCGCAGGTGTTAACCCTTAAACAGGTTTTGGAAGAGTTCATAAGGCACAGGAAAGAAATAATAATCAGAAGGACCAAGTTCGATCTTGCCCAGGCCGAAGAAAGAGCGCATATACTTGAGGGGTTGAAAATAGCGTTAAAGAACCTTGATGAAGTTATCCGGATAATAAAAAAATCTAAAGATCCTCAGGAAGCTAAACTGAATCTCATGAAAAAATTCGCGTTAAGCGAAAGACAGGCTTTAGCGATACTCGCGATGAGGCTGCAGCAATTAACCAATCTTGAAACGTCAAAAATAGAAGAAGAATACCTGGAGCTTTTGAAGCTGATAGAGAAGTTAAAGGGAATACTTGCCAGCGAAAGAAAGATACTTTCCATAATAAAAGAGGAAACCCTTGAAATAAAAGAAAAATTCGGAGACCAGAGAAGGACCGAGATAACCGCGGCCGCCGAAGATATGGACATAGAGGACCTGATAGCTGAAGAGGACATGGTTATAACGATGAGCCATGAAGGCTATATAAAACGGTTTCCTGTAAGCGCTTATAGAAAGCAGAGAAGAGGCGGGAAAGGAGTGACGGGAGCGAAAACAAAAGACGAGGACTTTATCGAACATCTTTTTGTCGCTTCCACACACGACTACATGCTGGTCTTTACGAATGAGGGAAAACTTCACTGGCTCAAAGTCCACGAGATACCGCAGGCCGGTAAAATGACGAAAGGAAGGCCTATAATCAACGTTGTGGGCCTTACCGCCGGGGAAAAAATAACTTCTGTCGTCCCCGTCAGGGAATTTACGGAGGGGGTTTTTGTGGTAATGGCCACGGAGAAAGGGAAAATAAAAAAGACGGAACTGACGGCGTTCAAGAATCCCAGAAAGGGAGGGATCATAGCCATAACTTTGGACAAAGGGGACTCCCTTATTGGATCGAGCCTTTCAGGAGGAGACGACGAGATAGTGCTGGCGACCTGGATGGGAAAAGCTATAAAATTTAACGAAAAAGATATTCGGGTTATGGGAAGAGGAGCGCAGGGAGTAAGAGGGATAAACCTGAAAGCGAAAGACAGGGTTATAGGAATGGTCAAAGCGGCAGAAGAGGGGACTATTCTTTCCGTGACTGAGAAAGGGTACGGAAAAAGAACGGAATTTGAGGAATACCGGCTGCAGACCAGAGGGGGAGGAGGAGTCATAAACCTGAAAGTGGTCGAAAAGAACGGGAACGTTGTCGGGATAAAGAGCGTTAAAGACGAAGATGAGATAATGCTGATATCGCAGCAGGGAATGGTCGTAAGGGTCCCGGTAGCTGGAATAAGCAATGTCGGGAGATCCGCGCAGGGGGTAAGGGTTATCTCTCTCAAGCCCGGAGACAAACTTACTTCTGTCGCCAGTGTTGTGGCGAAAGAAAAAGAAGAGGGAGCGGAGGAAGAAGCCCCGGGAAAAGACATCGCGGCGGAAGAAGAACCGGAAACAGAAAATGACGCGGAAGAGAGCGAAGAATAAAAAAAGGGTTGAAACCCGGACAAGTATTTTGTAGAATACAGCACTTCAGCGTCCCCATCGTCTAGCCTGGTCAGGACATCAGATTTTCATTCTGACGACAGGGGTTCGAATCCCCTTGGGGACGCCATGAACCACTCGCGGTTGCCAGTAGGCGGACAAATAGGAGAGATATGGACATAGAAGAACTTTGGGAAAAGGCCCGGCAAAAAACAGAGATAGTAAGAGGAAGGGCCAAAGCCCTGCCTACTTTCGATTCCACAAAGGTGCCGTATGTGTTTCTCGGGGAATCGGCGGTTAATGAAGGGCATACGGTGATCCGCAAAGGAAGAGTTACCATAGAGAAGCCCCTCATAATTCTCCCCGAAGATCTTCCTCAGTTCGAAGGATTTGACTTTAAAGAGGATTTCGACGTCGAACAGGGCACCATGCAGATGTTCTTCTTGATGAGAGGGATAAGATTCCCTTCTCTAAAATACAATAATCTTGTGGACAAATTGTCTCTTGAAGAAGCTTCTCTGGCCAAAACGGCGGAAAAGTACAAAAAGAACCTGGAAAGAAAAGAGAATGTGAACACAACACTCCTTCTCGGACCTGAAGATTGCTGGCAATTTTCGGTGCTGCTTTACATGGCTTCTCTCATAAGCAGATGCGCGAGAACCGACATCATGAATCTGATGGAGAAGTTTAACGGGTAGGGTTTTGAAAAATGTGCGGAATAGTAGGATACACCGGGAAAAGGGAAGCTGTCGATATAATTCTGAAAAGCCTTTCCCGCATGGAATACCGCGGGTACGATTCCGCCGGAGTCGCCGTACTTGACGGCGGGAACATGGCCGTACGGAAAAAGCAAGGCAAGCTGAAAGTTCTGGCCGAAGACCTGAAACGAAACCCCGTTAAAGGAACAGCAGGAATAGGGCACACAAGATGGGCTACCCATGGGGTGCCTAACGACTTAAACGCGCATCCTCATGTTGATTCCGAAACACAGATAGCGATAGCCCACAACGGAATAATAGAGAATTACCAGGGCCTCAAAAAGTCTCTGGTGTCAAAAGGATACAAATTCATTTCCGAGACCGACACAGAAGTCATAGCTCACCTGATAGCCGATCATTACAAAGGAGACCTGCTGAGGGCGGTGCAGAGCGCCGTTAAAAAACTTTCGGGATCTTTTGCCCTGGCTGTTATTCATAGGGGAGAACCCGGCAGAATAGTGGGGGCAAGGCAGGATAGCCCTCTCATTGTGGGTATAGGGAAAAAGGAAAATTTTATAGCAAGCGATATTCCCGCGGTGCTGGACCATACAAAAACAGCTATTTACATTGAGAACGGTGAGACGGTAGATCTTTCGGCAGACAAGGCGCGAGTTTACGGGAAAAACGGCAAGGAAGTCAAGAAGAAGCGGGTTTCCGTGAAGTGGGATATCTCCCAGGCGGAAAAAGCAGGATATGAGCATTTTATGCTCAAAGAGATATTCGAACAGCCCGCGGTACTCAGCAAGATTATTAAAGAAAGAATATCTTCTTCCGGGAAAGTGGTCTTCCCCGAATTAAAAATTACGGGCAGCGCGTTAAAAAAAACAAAGAACATAGTTATAGCGGCCTGCGGGACAGCATATCATGCCGGGCTTACGGGAAGATACATTCTGGAAAAAATAACAAAGATCCCCGTGTGGGTAGACCAGTCCAGCGAGTTCAGGTATAGAGACCCTATTGTGGACAAGAACACCCTGGTCATAGTTATTTCACAGTCGGGAGAGACGGCAGATACTCTTGCGGCATTAAGAGAAGCAAAAAAACGCAAAGCCAGAGTGCTTGCCATCTGCAATGTCCTGGGTTCTTCCATATCGCGTGAAGCGGAAGGAGTTATATATACGCATGCCGGGCCGGAAATAGCGGTGGCCTCTACAAAGGCCTATACCGCACAGCTTGCGGTGCTGTATCTTTTTGCCTACTACATGGCGGCGCTTAAACAAGTTAAAAGCCCCGAGGTCAAAGGATTTTTAACGGAACTTGTGAAATTGCCCGCTCTGGCGGAAAAACTGCTTGGGGAGTACAGGAACAAAGAAAACGCTATCGCCGCATGCGCAAGGGAATTCCGCAGTTACTACCTGTCCCGGAACAATAAAAGCTGTTTTTTATATCTGGCAAGGAACGTAAATTATCCGAACGCTTTAGAAGGAGCGCTCAAGCTTAAAGAAATAGCTTACATAAGCGCGGAAGGATATCCCGCGGGAGAGATGAAACACGGTCCCATAGCTCTTATAGACGAAAACCCCTGGGTAGTCTGTATTGCTCCGCGAGCGGACACCCACGATAAGATGATATCAAATGTGGAAGAGGTAAGCGCGCGAGGCGGGATAATAATAGCCCTGCTTTCCGAAGGAGACAACTCTTTGCCTTCCGGGAAGGCAAAATATATAATCCGTATACCGGATTCAGAAGAAATGTTTTCTCCCATACTTGTTGTTATGCCTCTTCAGCTTTTGGCGTACTACGTTGCGGAGGAGTTCGGGTACGACATAGACCAGCCAAGAAATCTGGCAAAATCTGTAACGGTAGAGTAGAGCTTGACCTCCCGGCCCCGGCTGGGATATAATGACCGTTCTGCGGAACAGCGAAAACAGGGCGCTTAGCTCAGTTGGTTTAGAGCGCTACCCTTACAAGGTAGATGTCATAGGTTCGACTCCTATAGCGCCCACCAAATTTTGCGAACAGCAAAATTTGATCCCAAAGGACGAGACGATAGGAGCGTCCGTGGGACTACCGATGAAAAAGAACAGCAAAATTTGATCCCAAAGGACGAGACGATAGGAGCGTCCTTGGGACCACCAAACCTTGTGAACACAAGGTTTGATCCCGTAAAACACGACGAAAAGGAGGGTTTTACGGGACCAAATGAAAAGGAACGTCAAGTAAGGACGCCTCGCGAGACGCCCTTACTTGACGAAGAAAAAGTTCTGTGATATAAGTATCTCACTTTTTGGGGGCGGTAGTTCAGTTGGCTAGAACGTCGGACTGTCGATCCGAAGGTCGCGGGTTCGAGCCCCGTCCGCCCCGCCAATTTTCGCGAACAGCGAAAATTGATCCCAAAGGACGCGACGATAGGAGCGTCCGTGGGACCACCGATGAAAAGGAACAGCGAAAATTGATCCCAAAGGACGAGACGATAGGAGCGTCCGTGGGACCACCGATGAAAAGGAACAGCAAAGTTTGATCCCAAAGGACGCGACGATAGGAGCGTCCGTGGGACCACCGATGAAAAGGAACAGCGAAAATTGATCCCAAAGGACGCGACGATAGGAGCGTCCGCGGGACCAACAAACCTTGTGAACACAAGGTATGATCCCGTAAAACACGATAGAGTTCTGCAAAATGGACTTTTATACCGTCTTTGCGAGGAACGAACGAAGTGAGTGACGAAGCCCTTCGTCTCGTGGGAACATATGAGGCTCAGGATTTCGGCATACTTAGCATAGGGCCGAAGCAATCTCCGCATACATAACAAATTATAAGATTGCTTCGGTCGCTTCGCTCCCTCGCAACGACGTGAAAACGCTATTTTGCAGAACCCTAAAAACACGACGAAAAGGAGGGTTTTACGGGACCGAAAAAAAAGAACAGCAAAGTTTGAGCTTCTTCGATACGAAGGAACACCGAAAGACATAGCAGGTAATGTAAAAGCCAAAGGACTACCAAGGGTAGTCCTTTCTGTTTTGTTCGCCCGGAAGGGCGCGTTATGACCAGGCAGTATCAGAAAAAACTGTCTATACTAGAGGGAAAATGATATCAGCATCAGGAGTGTCTCTTCAATTTGGCAAAAGAAAGCTTTTTTCCGGGGTTAATATAACTTTTGAAAAGGGAAACTGCTACGGCCTTATAGGAGCGAATGGGTCGGGGAAATCCACTTTTCTTAAAATACTCGCGGGGGAGATAGAGCCTTCTTCCGGGGATGTTTTCGTCACTCCGGGAGAAAGGATATCGGTTCTTAAGCAGGATCAGTTCGCTTTTGACGAATTCACGGTTATGGATACGGTCTTGAGAGGCCATAAAAAACTTCATGAGATAATTGTGGCAAGAGAAGAGATATATTCTAAAGAACATCTCTCCGACGAGGAAGGGATGAGAGCGGCAGACCTTGAGTCGGAGTTCAGCGATCTTGACGGATGGAACGCGGAATCGGATGCGGCAAAATTGCTCAAAGGCCTTGGTATAGCTCAACAGCTTTTGTACAAAAAGATGGAAGAACTGGATGCGGGACAAAAGGTAAGGGTGCTTCTCGCGCAGTCTCTGTTCGGGGACCCCGATATCCTTCTCCTGGATGAACCGACCAACCACCTTGACATGGATACAAGAATGTGGCTCGAAGAGTTTTTGTGCAGTTTTAATAATACCGCCATAGTGGTTTCTCACGACAGGCATTTTTTAGACAAAGTATGCACATATGTGGCCGACATAGATTACGATAAAATACAGCTATACCCCGGGAATTTTACTTTTTGGATGGAATCCAGCGAGCTTGCAGCAAGACAAAGGACCGAATTCAACAAAAAGACCGAAGACAAGAGAAAAGAACTTCAGGATTTTATAAAGAGATTCAGCGCGAACGCGTCAAAATCCAAGCAGGCGACAAGCCGGAAAAAAAGTCTTGAAAAATTGACATTAGAAGAAATAATCCCTTCAACAAGAAGATATCCTTATATAAGTTTCGATTATGAAAAAGAAGCGGGGAACAGCATTCTGACCATAGAAAACCTTTCTAAGGAAATAGAAGGGAAAACCATGTTCACGGATCTCAGCTTAACAGTGCGGAGAAAAGATAAAATAGCTTTTGTCGGGCATGAAGATCTTTCAAGGACCACGCTTTTTAAGATACTGGCAGGGGAAATGACGCCGGATAACGGAAGTTTCAAATGGGGGGTTTCGACCTCGAGAGCGTATTACCCGAAAGACAGCTCGGAATATTTTTCCGAAAAGATCAGCATTATTGACTGGCTGGCGCAGTATTCCGAGAATACGGAAGAGAATTTTATAAGAGGGTTTTTGGGGAGAATGCTTTTTTCGGGGGAAGAAACTTTTAAACCCGTGACAGTGCTTTCAGGAGGAGAAAAAGTAAGATGTATGCTGTCGCGCATGATGCTGGCCCAGGCAAATGTTCTTATTTTTGACGAACCCACAAACCATCTGGACCTTGAGGCGATAACCTCTCTGAACAAAGGAATGGACAGTTTCAAGGGGCCCATTCTTTTTTCTTCCTTCGACCACCAGCTTGTAAATACCGTAGCCAACAGGATAGTAGAAATAACTCCAAGGGGGTACATTGATAGAATGGATACTACTTTTGATGAATATCTGGCCGACCCCAGGGTCCATAAAAAAAGAGAACTACTTTACGAAGAGGAATTCTAACCCTAACCCTTTTATCCATAAATAGATACAAAGATATCCACAGCTTTTAAAATATCAGGGACGGTTCTCAATTTGATCCTACACCTGTCCCAGATCTGAACCCACATCTGTCCCCACCGCAATCCTACACCCGTCCCCATCTCAATCCCACACCTGTCCCCTTTATCTCTGTAACATTTCAGTTATCTGAAGTAATGTAGTGTCTCCCGTCCGTCGTTGAGAAACCGCTGAAGGCGGGTGAAGCCCTTCGTATCGTGATAAATGCCATGACTCAGGATTTCGGCAGACTTGGCATAGGGCCGAATCAATCTCC
>JBAYES010000018.1:0-32894 GCA_041667545.1 Candidatus Omnitrophota bacterium
ATTTACTGCAGAGAATTGAGGTGATACCCTCGTGACGACGGTGTAGGAATTTACTGCAGAGAATTGAGGTGATACCCTCGTGACGACGGTGTAGGAATTTACTGCAGAGAACTGAGGTGATACGAATAAAGTAACCTGTCCTTTTTTTCCAACATTAATCATCACAGCCTATTGTAATACCTGTGACACAGTGAAATAACGACATCTTGTGAAATTAATTACAAAAAAAGCCAGATAGCACAAAAAAATATTGTTAGTTTCTATAAAGTCAGATTTAAAAATATGCCGAAATTTCCGCTTTGGCATTAAAATCCACGTAGATTTGACTATCCAACATTTATATGATATACTCGCATTTCTTGAGAGGTGGATAACTTGCCTGATCTATTAAAACAGATAAATTGGGTTGATGCTGTTTTTGTACTCCTTTTTATCGGAATGGTGTACAAAGGAACCCGGACCGGGGTGGGAGCGCAAATATTGTCTTTTGCCGGATGGGTGGCTATACTATATGGATCTGTCCGTTATTATGAATACGTCTCTGAAGCGATTTTCGGATTTATGCTTCAGGGATGGGCAAAACCGCTTTCTTTTTTTGCTATCGCTACCGCGGGTTTTGTTGTTTTGAAATTCGTCGAAAGGATCTTCAGCGTGGTACTTGGGTCAGAGCTTTCATTGCTGGAAAAGACGGGGGGGGTAGTAGTCGCATCCCTGAGGGCTTTTGTTCTTTTCGGGATGATAGGTTTTCTGCTCTTACTTACCCCGATAGATTATCTGTGGTACTCGGCGGCAGAGGCGTCGCGGACGTGTAGGTCATTTATAGAGTTTGACGCTGTCCTATACCGAGCAATTGACGGATTGTTTGTTTCCAACGAAAATGAAACGCCGGAAAAGGACGTTTTCAAAGAGATCCTGAACGAAGACCGGGTTTACACACACGGAAAAGGAGAAAAATGAAACTCAAGGAAATTTACGGATCAATGATAGAGGTTGCCTTAAAAATGGATCCAAGGCCGGAAAAAGCGATTGAAGATGAGAGAAAAAGGGCCAAGGAAGAGTATGCCGCAGCAAAAGGGCTGGACAAAAAATTTTTTGATAAAGAAAGCCTTGAACATCCTTATTACGATACAAGAATAATAAACGGATCAGGGGAAGAGGATGTGAGTGATGTAATGGTAGGAATCGATATAGGGGTAGACGAACTATTGCTTGCCGACCGGCTTATGGAAAAGGGAATGAACATAGATCTGGTAATATCTCATCACCCGTCCGCCCGGGCCTTGGCTCAACTTGACAAGGTAATGGGGATACAGTCGGACTTGTGGGAAACCAAATTTGGATTCTCCCGGGAAGTGGCTGCCGGTATTATGCGGGACAGAAAAGAAGAGGTCGCGAGGGGGTTGTCACCTATTAACCATACCCGGGTCCTCGATGCGGCCAAATTGCTCGGTATCCCTCTTATGTGCGCGCATACCGTTGCGGATAACTGCGTTACAACATTTTTGCAGAAGATGTTCGATAAGAAGAAGCCAGCAAAACTTTCAAATGTTCTTTCTTTGCTCAAGGCTCTTCCTGAATATCAGGAAGGCATGCGTTATGGCGGGGGACCCTTCATACTTTTGGGAAAAGAGGATGATCCCGCAGGAAAGATCTTTGTGGACATGACAGGAGGAACAGGAGGGCCGTCAAAACTCTATTCCAGGCTTCATCAGTCAGGGGTAAAAACCGTCATAGGTATGCATTGCAAGGAGGAGAGCTATAAAATAGCAAAGTCAGAGTTCATCAACTATATTATAGCCGGGCATATCCCAAGTGACAATCTTGGACTGAACCTGATGTTCGATGCCGTTGAGAAACGGGAAAAACTCAATTTTCTGGAGTGTTCGGGATTCAGGCGATACAGGAGGAAATAGTTACATGGGAATGATCCCGAGAGAGACTATAGACAATATTCTCGACCGATCAGATATAGTTGAGATCCTGTCCGATTATGTACAGCTAAAGCGGTCGGGCAGGAATTTCAAGGCGTGCTGCCCTTTTCATAACGAAAAAACCCCTTCTTTTGTTGTCAGCCCGGACAAACAGATATATCACTGTTTCGGCTGTCACGCCGGAGGCAATGTCATTGATTTTCTTATGAAGCATGAAAGCCTTGAATTCCCAGAAGCTGTAAGAGTACTTGCATCCAAGGCAGGCGTTGAGATTCCTGAAACAACCAATAGAAGCGGAGAAGGAGAGTCGGTTTCCACCCGCGTATATGAAGCCAACAAAGTTGCAGGAGCGTTCTATCGCAATATGCTTAATGGCGAAAAGGGCAGAAATGCTCTTAAATATCTCAATTCCAGAGGAATAACCAGCCAAACGGTCTCAACTTTCGGGTTAGGTTACGCCCCGGACGAATGGGAATCGCTTTCGAGGTATTGCCGTTCCAAAAAGATCTCCGTAGAGATTTTGCGTAAAGCCGGACTGACCGTGCCAAGCGACAAGGGCCGGAACGATTATGATCGTTTTCGTTCCAGGATAATTTTCCCGATATATAATGAAAGAGATACCATTGTCGCTTTCGGCGGCAGGGTAATGGATAATAGACTCCCCAAATATATAAATTCTCCGGAAACCCCGGTCTATAGTAAAAGTAATATATTGTATGGACTTAACTTCTCGAAAAAGGGAATAAGAGAAAAAGGATATGCCGTTCTTGTCGAAGGATATCTCGACGTTATAATGCCGTTTCAACATGGGGTTATTAACGTTGTGGCCACTTCAGGCACCGCTCTTACTTTACGACAGGTCGATATACTGAAAAAATACACAGATACGGTTGTAATGGTCTTCGATTCCGACCAGGCAGGAGAGGCTGCCAGCTTGCGTGGTCTTGAGATATTAGTTGAAAACGGTTTAAAGGTAAAGGTGGCCACTTTGCCGAAGGGGGATGACCCCGATAGTTTTGTTTCAAGAGAAGGAAGCGCATCTTTTTATGCCGTCGTTGAGGACGCCAAAACCTTATTTGACTATAAGCTGGACCTTTTATTCGCGCAAAAAGGGAAAAAAGATATCGGCGCCATAGTGGACGGGATGCTTCCCACAATAGCCAAGATAAGCAATGCCGTTATCCAATCGGATTACATCCGCACTCTCGCGGAGAAACTTGGAATACATGAGGCTTCTCTGAGGGTGGAAATGGGCAAGATAAAATCAGACCGGCCGTATAGATACGAAAAACCTCAAGGCAAATATTCTCTTCCGGAAGCAGTAAGGAACAGCGAACTATATATTCTGGGACTTTCCCTTGCCAGCGCGAAAAGATTCAGTCTTGTACAAAAAGAACTCGGTTCGGATGCTTTTCGCGATCCTGCCGTCAGGACAATAATGTCAGAGGCGAAGCGTATTTTTGACCTGGGGAACGATACCACTCTTAACCAGGCAAAGCTTCTGGGAAGATTACGCGATGATGAACGAGCGCGGAACGTTCTGTTGCAGGCAATGGCCAAGGTAGACATTATTGAGGATCCGGACAAGGCGGTAAGAGACTGCATATCCTGCCTGAAAAAAGAGAACCGGGAAGAAAGGCTTAAATCTCTGGCAGAAAAATTAAAACAAGCCCAGGTGAACGCGGATATATCCGGCATGAACGATACGTTGAGAATGATAGATCAAATACACAAAGAGAGGGTTGTTTGAAAATGGGGCGTCCAAAAAAATCAAAAAGGTCTAAAAAAATATCCACTCCCTCAGATGCGGCCGTTCCGGAAGCATCTGAAATTACCAAAACAGACGCACGGGAAGCTATAGTTAAAAAGCTCATTAAAGCGGGCAAGGATAAAGGATATCTGAGTTATGATGAAGTTAACGATATTATCCCTAACAATGTGGTTTCCTCGGATGAGATAGACGAGGTAATGACAGCTCTTCACTCAGCAGACATAAAAGTAGTGGAATCCGAAGAAGAACTGGAAAAAATACATCTTACCGTCAAAAGGGACCAGCAGCAGGCAAAGACCCGCAAATTTGTCCAGATTGACGACCCTGTAAAAATGTATCTGAAACAAATGGGGCAAATACCACTGCTTTCAAGAACAGAGGAACTTGATCTTGCCAAAAGAATAAAAAGCAACGAAAAAAGCCTTAAAGAGATAGTCTTTAAGATAAAGATAGGCCGGGACATGCTTCTTGACGAGATCGAAGACTCGCTGGACAACGACTACAATCTTGACGATGTCCTTGATGTCCCTCCCGGGGCGAATCTGGAAAAACTGGAAAAGGTGAAACGAGACCTCATAAAACGTATAAAGCTTTCCACTAAAAACGAGAGCATTTTGTCTCTTATGTTCAAACTAAAAGTAACAATCTCTCTTGTTGAGAGAGTGGCCGAAGATATTTCTAAGACACTGAACCAGGCTCGTTCGTTCAAGATCAAGCTGGAAAAACTTGAACAGAAAAAATCAAATAAAAAAGACCGAACTATCCTTAAGTCAGAGCTTAGAAGGATCCAGAGGAGCACAGGAAGAACTCCGGAACAAATGGCTGGTGATGTAAACGAGCTTGAAAGAATAGAAGGCGAATACATTTCAGCCAAAAAGGAGCTTGTCGCGGCCAACCTGCGTCTTGTTGTGAGTATTGCAAAAAAGTATACGAACAGGGGACTTTCTTTCCTGGACCTGATACAAGAGGGCAACATGGGGCTTATGAAAGCCGTAGATAAATTTGAATATGAAAGAGGTTACAAATTCAGTACTTACGCCACATGGTGGATACGACAGGCCATTACACGATCTATAGCCGATCAGTCGAGGACAATACGTATCCCGGTACACATGACGGAAACTATTAACAAGCTGGTCAGAGTATCGAGGTCTTTAGTGCAGGAGAACGGGAGGGAGCCTACCCCGGAGGAAATAGCCTCGGCTATGAAGGTCCCGGTGGAAAAAGTACGCGGAATTATAAAGATAGCCCAGCACCCTATTTCCCTTGAAACGCCTATTGGAGATGAAGGCGACACAAATTTTGGAGACTTTATTGAGGATAAATCGGCGGTTTCTCCTGCAAATGCTACCGCATACGCAATGTTGAAAGAGCAGATGGACGAGGTTCTCGACACTCTGACAGAAAGAGAACAAAAAGTACTGACTTTACGCTTTGGCATAGGTGATGGATATCCCCGTACGTTGGAGGAAGTCGGAAAAATTTTTAGTGTTACCCGTGAAAGAGTAAGACAGATCGAGGCAAAAGCTCTGAAAAAACTCCGCCACCCGATAAGAGCGAAAAAACTTAAAAATTTTTTGGATCTTGGGTTTTCGTAAGGTCTCTTGTAAATGAACATTAACAGGGCATAAAAAAAGAGGAGATGTAAAATGGAGATAAAGATAGAACTGTTCATCCCGGGAGAACTTAAAGATGAACCCATAATATGCAATATGATAAAAGAATTTGATGTGCGGATAAAGATAATGGAAGCGTCTTTTTCCACTGAAAGCGGATGGGCGTATCTTATAATTAACGGGGAGCAGCCGGAGATAGACAGACTTTTTTCTTCTTTAAACGAAAAAGGAATAAGCGTGGAAAAGCGCTGATCGTTCCGAGTTCTTCGAAAGGATCTTACTCCTTTCGGAGTGAGGACATATTTACTTGAAGATTGTAAGGTTTCTGTATGAGGGGGCGGAATACAAAGGGCGCATCGAAAGCGATTCGGTGACTGGTTCTTTAAGCGGAAAAACCGAAAGATCTTTCGGTCTCGATGAAATTAAACTGCTTCCTCCCGTGAGGCCTTCCAAAATAGTGTGCGTAGGTCTAAATTATTTTGACCATGCTGAAGAGCTTGGTATGAATGTTCCCGATGAACCTGTTATTTTTTTGAAACCCGTATCTTCACTAATAGGCGCTTACGACAGGATAATGCATCCCACGGTGAGTGACAGGGTGGATTTCGAGGGAGAACTGGCGGTAGTAATAGGAAAAGAGGCCCGCAAGGTCGCTCCTTTAGCGGCAAAAGGATACATCCTAGGATATTCCTGCTTTAATGATGTAACCGCCAGAGACCTTCAAAAGAAAGACGGTCAATGGACAAGATCAAAAAGTTATGATACCTTTGCTCCGCTGGGGCCATGTGTTGATACAGACATAGATCCCGAAGATCTTGAGATAAAAACTTTGATCAACGGAAATATCAGACAGTTTTCCAGGACTTCAAATCTCATATTCAGTGTAGAGAAACTGGTCTCCTTCATATCGAACGTAATGACTCTTTTCCCGGGAGATGTCATAGCTACAGGAACCCCCGGAGGTATAGGGCCTATGGGGATCGGTGATAAAGTAGTTGTAAAAATAGAAGGAGTGGGGGAGCTGGAAAATACTGTGTATCAAGACGATCTTTGAGTTGTTCAGAACCATAAGGTATTTAGATGAAAATGCATCCAGAGAGGTCTGTTACTATCTATATTGGGAGGGGGATTATCCTAATCCTTGTGCTTAGCTTGATCTTTACCGCTGATGCGGCATACGGAGTTTTTGAAGATCCCAGAGGAAGCGGTACTCCTATGATGGGCGTTCCCTTTTCGGCGTTTGCCTCAAGAGAAGGGACAGGAACTGACATATGTCCGGAAGGAACAAGGGTTGTATCGGATTTTATAGACGCATGGGCAAGAGAGGATTACTATACGATGTTTTCTCTTATCGACGATCCGGAGTTAAGGGAATATACGATTGAAGAAGCAAAAATGGACTTCAGGTTCATGGAATTCAAACCCTATAAGATAAGTTCGGTCAGACAACAGGGAGACAATTTTGAATTTCTGTTAACATCTGGCGATTGGCGCGACGGTGATAAGGATATGAAGAAGATCGTTATAAGCGCAAAGACTTTCAAAATAATTCTTCAGAAGAACAGGTCGGTCTTTGTTGGATCCCTTGCCGGCTATTTTTGAGAGATTTTTAGCGTTTATTGAGGATTTTTGTTGATTTTTATTACTATAGGCGTAATATTATTCAGCTGATGTATCTGACAATTCATTAAAACTTTGTAAAGGAGGACCATGGGGAAGATTAGAAATATTGGAGTGTTAACAAGCGGAGGGGATTGCGGAGGCCTTAATGCGGTTGTTAAAGGAGCCGCCGGAATGGCGTATAGCATGGGGATAAAATGTTACGCGATCCCGAACGGTTACGCGGGACTATACAATCTTATAGATTTTACGGGTATAACTGAAATTACTCCGGATAGGGCTGACCTTATTAACGCCTCAATGGCTGGTTCCGCGGTGGGACATTCCAGGGTGAAAATAAAGAAGATCGAGGATACCGAAAGGTATGACAGAATAAAAAAGGGACTCAACAAATTCAATCTTGACGCTCTTGTGATAAGCGGGGGAGATGACTCGGGAAGTGTTATGGTGGATCTTCATAAGAATGATATTGCCTGTGTGCATGTTCCAAAAACAATGGATCTTGATCTGCAAACATATTCTGTCGGAGCGGATTCTACCATAAACAAGATAGCGGTATATGCCGATGAACTAAAAACGACCGGACGCACTCATAACAGGGTCATAGTAATGGAGGTTTTCGGAAGATACGCAGGACATACCGCCTTTCGCGGAGGTATTGCCGCTGATGTTGACGCGATACTTTTACCCGAGATCCCCGTAGACTTTGATATTCTGTACGCCGACGTAAAGAAGAAACTTACAAACCGATTTTTCCTGAGCGATGTTTTCGAAGGAACTTATCTTGTAGTGGTTGCCGAAGGGCTGAGAGACGCGTCGGGAGGAGAGATAGTGGACGAAGGCGCGGGGGTAGACGCTTTCGGCCATAAAAAACTCGCTGGCGCCGCTAAATACGTATGCCAGGAGCTCACTAAAAGGCTTAAAAATGACCCTGCTATCAAAGATTTCATGAAAGAAACACATATGTATGTGAAAAAACTTTACGAAATACCCGAGGTAAGAGCTGTTTCTCCGGGACATCTGGTAAGATGCGGACGGGCAAGCGCGTATGATGTAAATTTTGGGAAGGAAGCGGGAGCAGCCGCGGTGAACCTGCTTGTAAAGGGTGTGACAGGAGTGACCGTCGCGGAAGTAAAAGGAAACGAAGTACGCTACATGACGGCAGAAAAGGCCATAGTTCAGCGCCATGTTGACCTGGACCAGGTCGCGTTGTTCGAAAGCCTTGGAACATGCTTCGGACGGCATCCGGAAAAGTATGACCCGGTTTGCAAAGAGGTGGAAGGGACCCCGGAAAGGTACATGTAAAGATCGGGCAGATTATCAAAACTGGAACAAGAGGGGGTATGCGTTTTGCAGTATTCGCACGGAACTGCAGGCCGGGTGTTTTTTGTAAGATTTGATAATGGTGACGATGTGATCGCGGGACTCTCTCTTCTGGCCGAAAAAGAGAAAGTGTCTCTGGCTTCGGTCAATATTCTTGGAGCTTTACGTTCGGCAGAACTTGTTTGCGGTCCCAAAGAACCCGAGCTGCCGCCCGAACCGAACTTTGTTTCTTTCGATGATGGACGTGAAGTTATTGGCTTTGGAACAATAACTTCAAGGAATGGGAAACCCCGTATACATCTTCACGCGTCCTTTGGAAAAAAAGAGGCATCACTTACCGGATGTCTGAAAAAAGGAAATCACACATTCATTACCATCGAGGCGGTCGTCTCGGAGATAAAGGGTGTTTCTATCGACAGGAAAATAGATAAGGTCTCCGGAATAGACCTCGTGGTGTTTAATGCTTCGAAAAATAGATCCGAATTGATATGATAACAAACGAAAAGAGAGCTTATAACAGGGTAAAAATGGCTCTTGCCATCAGCTATCGTACTTTTTCTCCCAGGAAAAGCGTCTCCGGGAATTCAATAACGCATAATATCAGTTTTGGAGGGGTATACTTCGAAACTTTGACTGAGCTTTTAATAGGTGAACTTTTGGACTGCACCATTGAAATCCGTGAAAAAAATATGTTTCTCCGGTTTTTATCCAGAGTGGTAAGATGCGAGAGTTTAGTTTCCACGATGCTGCCTACCTTCGGGGTCGCTGCCGAGTTCGTAACTCCTTTCGAGAAATCTGACGTTGAGCTCCGTAAAGTTCTGTCATAGCGGAATTTTTTCCGCGACGCGTAATTATTTTCTCAATGTATAATTCTCATCCCGACATGATGCGAATTTTAAATCGGATTTAGTTTACCCCTGAAATGCCTTATATTAAAGGGGTACAAGCTTCCGAATTTTTAAAAGTCGTGTTTTTGGGATATTTTCCTGAAAATTATTTTTTTGTTTTAAAAATACTGAAAACAAATTTATTTTTTTTTGCGCTGAACTCTTGCAAATAAAAAAAATTAATGTATATTTTAACAAAGCGACAATAAAAAAATAGTTTATTAACAAACACAAGGGAGGGAAAAATGGTTGTAAAGAAAAAAGCTGCGAAAAAGAAAGTAGCAAAGAAAAAGGTTGCGAAGAAAAAGGTTGCAAAGAAAAAAGTAGCGAAGAAAAAAGCTGCAAAGAAAAAAAAGTAGAACAAAGTTACATTGTTCTATCAAAAGGCCCGCATAGCGGGCCTTTTGTTTTTATAGATAAAACTTTCTTGAACTCTTTTCCCGCTTATGATAGAATGCGCGTCGGAAAGGGGGCATAGCTCAGTTGGTTAGAGCAACTGACTCATAATCAGTAGGTCCATGGTTCGAGTCCATGTGCCCCCACCAAAAAAATTCGTATCAGGAAAGATCATCTTGTGTTTTCAGGTTACGGGTTTTTTATCCTCCGCAGATTTTTCTCTCAGATCGGGACTATTTTGTTGTATCGGAAATTTCGTAACAATACCGATTCGAATAAACCCGTATTACTCCGAAAGGCCTTGTTCCGCACGGGTATTTCTGATATAATTTTGCTGTTTCAGGGCGCATAGCTCAGCTGGTTAGAGCGCATGCCTCACATGCATGAGGTCGGAGGTTCGAGTCCCCCTGCGCCCACCATTTACCATATGTCTAATAGCGGCTTTTGATTAGCGTAATTTAAAAATGGGGGGTTATGGAAAGCTCAAAAGAAAATATATGCGACGAACTTAAAAAACTTTTGTCCCTTCAAGAATTGGATGGGAAGATATTCGACGTAAAGTCTGAATTAGAAGAAATGCCGTCAAAGATCGCCTCCATTGACGGATCGCTGGAAAGCAAAAAACTCGGAATGAGGCAGGCGGAAAGTGAACTTAAAGAACTACAGGTTAAAAAAGGCCAAAAAGAGATCGAGGTTGGAACAAAAGAAGAGAAGGTCGTCAAATACGAGGCGGATCTTTATGGAATAAAGAACAACAAGGAGTTTTTGTCCCTCAAGCAGGAAATTGGAAGTATAAAGGCTGACATTTCGATCGTCGAAGACGAGCTTTTAGCTCTTTTTGACGAAATAGAGGCGGCTCAGGCAAGATTTGATACGGAAAAAGGTAAATTCGAGAACGAAAAAAACGCG
The DNA here is from genome assembly GCA_041667545.1 of Candidatus Omnitrophota bacterium. Lineage (GTDB taxonomy): Bacteria > Omnitrophota > Gorgyraeia > Tantalellales > Tantalellaceae > SLID01. The sequence goes on from JBAYES010000018.1 coordinate 10,454, forward strand.
GCGGAATCGGAAAAGGCCTCGATGGCGGAACTTGAAAAGACACTCAGATCGGAAATGAAGGCTCTTTCAGACGAAAGAGAACTTTTGTCCTCTAACATAGATCCGGATGTCTTGACCCAATATCAGAAGATACTGGATAAATGGGGCAGAACAGCCGTAGCCGTGATCGACGGAGAATTTTGCGGAGAATGCAATATGCATCTCAGAGCGCAGATAATCGACGAATCAAAACTCGGCAGACATATTGTTCTTTGCGAGAATTGTTCCAGGATACTTTATGCCGAAAATTAAGGACAATTCCAGATTATGCCTTTTTGTGGACGGCGCTTCCCGCGGAAATCCGGGGCCGTCGGCGATAGGAGGAGTGGTATTTTCAGATTCCGGAGTTAAAGTTGCGGAAATATCGCGTTATGTGGGTGTAACGACAAATAATGTTGCCGAATATCTGGGCGTTATTTACGGCCTTCAGGAGGGGTTTCTTCTGGGAGCGGTTTCTGTTCTTTTGAAGACGGATAGCCAGCTTGTGGCAAAACAGCTTAAGGGATCTTACCGGGTCAAGGATGCTAAGATTAGGATCTTTTTTGATATAGCATCAAGTCTTTTCAGGTTTTTCAAAAATGTCGAGATCGAGGAGATCCCCAGAGAGGAAAATTCGGAAGCGGATCGTCTGGCTAATAGCGCCCTCGATGCAAAAACTCTTTTGTAAGTTTGCTTTAGAAGCATGTGAAGCAGGCCGGGTGGCCGCTCCGGCAGTTTTGTTCTATGTTACGAACTGTGGAGAGGAAAGTCCGGGCTCCGAATAGCAGCGTAGCGGGTAACACCCGCCCATCGAGAGGTGAGGATCAGAGCAACAGAGACGAGCTTTCCCTGCGGGGAAAGGTGAAACGGGCAATCTCTACGCGGAGCAAGACCAAATAGGGAAGGAATCGCCGGTGCCTCGCGAAAGCGGGCCTGCGATACGAGGCGGCTAGTCTCGTTGTTCCGGGAAACCGCAACTGAAACTTCCGGGTAGGTTGCTTGAGCGGAGTAGTAATACGCCGCCCAGATGGATGGTTACCGTCCGCTTATAGCGGATACAGAACCCGGCTTACAGGCCTGCTTCACTGCGCATTCGTTAGTATTTCCCGAGGGGAGTTATGGAACCGGCAATTAAGGTAAAAGATCTTTCCTATTTTTACGGAGTCAGCAAGAAACGGATACGGGCCCTTAACAGCATCAGTCTGGAGGTTTCAAGAGGAGAGGTGTTCGGATTCATCGGGCCTAACGGCGCGGGAAAGACTACCGCTATAAAACATCTTTTAGGGATCATACCCTCCCGGGGAGACAATGTAAGCGTTTTTGGATCATCCCCGTCTCTCTCGAGTTCGCGTAAACGATTAGGATACATGCCGGAAAATTCCCGCTACTACGGTTTTCTTTCCTCCTCGGAGCTTCTCATGATGTACGGGGATATTTGCCGTGTAGAAAGACGTATACTGAAAAAAAGGGTTCCTGAACTCCTTGATATAGTCGGTCTTTCAGAGAAAGCCTCCAAGCGGCTTTCTACTTTTTCAAAAGGAATGCTGCAAAAAGTAAGTTTCGCCCAGGCGCTCATAAACGATCCCGATCTTTTGATACTTGACGAACCCACCGGAGGCTTAGATCCCGTAGCCAGGAAAAAAATGAGAGAGGTGATCTCCGTTTTAAGGAAAAGGGGAAAGACCGTGTTTTTCTCTTCCCATGAACTTTCGGAGGTAGAGCTTGTCGCCGACAAGATAGGGGTAATAGATCAAGGTTCTATCGTGGCAGAGGGACCTGTGACCGATCTTTTGGGAGGCAAATCTTCAGGGCAAACTCTGGAAAATTATTTTTTGCAGCTTATAGGAGATAGAGAATGAGATCCCTCGGAGCCATTGTTATTTGTACGATCAGGGAACTTTTACGTAAAAAGGATTTTTATGTTCTTTTTATGCTTACCGGAGGGTTTCTGGCCTTTTTCGCGTCACAGGATTTTTTCGGGGTTCAGGGAATTTCACGGTATATGGTAGATATGGGGTACTCCATATCTGTCTTTTTTTCCGCGCTTGTGGCCATACTTACATCGTCACGACAGCTTCCCTCGGAACTTTCCTCACACACGGTCTATCCTCTTCTCGCCAAACCCATAAGCAGGCAAATGATCATAACCGCCAAATTTTTAGGAAGTTTTACCGCTTCGGTAGTATCGTTCTCTTTGTTTTTTCTGGTTTTCTTGTATTTCTATCTTTCAAGCGGTCTATCGGGATCATTTGTTTTACCGGCACAGAGCTATTTGCTCGGTATCTTGCTCATGGGAATGGTATGCGCTCTCGCGGTTTTCTTTTCCAATTTTTTGACATTGTCTGCAACTGTCACCGTCTCTTTGATGCTGTACATCGCAATGGTCAATTTTTCATCTCAGATGAGGGATCTTTACATACATTCGATCGGGGCAATGTCTTTTTTGGGAGGCATCATATACTATGTCTTGCCTCATTTTGAGTTTTTTGATATCAGGGTCAGGGTAGTACATGCCTGGGATGCCTTGTCCCCGGGACTTTTAGCGTCAATAGCTCTCTACGCATTTATTTATTGTTCAGTTCTTCTTGTTATTTCCGGGGCTCTTTTCAAAAGGAGAGAACTTTGAGTTCTAAAAGTATTATCGCGCTTCTTGCCGGGATCTGTCTGTGTTTTCTATTAGCTCTCAGGATCGACTCATTTTATCATTCGGGCGGCGGGCATTTTTCACAAGATATGCCGGCCGTAATGAAGATACTTGGAGAAAGCCGCGGTATCGTCTCTAACTTGGCCTTTCTGCAGGCGGATGTATATTTTCACCGCGGGATAATGGGCCATGAGGACGGACACGAAGAATGCACGTTCACGGATTTCATGGGAACGCGTCACGATCAGCATGACGATGATCATGAACACGATGATCACGAGGAAGAACAGCATGCCGGCTATATGGATCCTCTCCTGAGGATATCGGGGGAGCTCCTTATTGATTCTCACAGCCATATGGGTACAGAAGAGATCAAGGAAATAATACCATGGCTCTATTACGCTCAAAAAATCGATCCTAACAATGTAATGGCCTATACCGTAACGTCCTACTATCTGGCAAGAAGACTCGGGAAAACTTCAGAAGCCGTCACTCTTTTGAGGCAGGGAATGGCTCATAACCCCGATTCCTGGGAGATCGCGTTTGAAATGGGCATGGTTATGTATCAAAACCGTGAAGATATGCCCGCGGCCATAAGATTCTTTAAACGCGCGGTTCAGCTTTTAGAAAAAGCTCCGCATAACAAATTCGATGAGAGGCATGTTCTGACACTGCTTGCGAAGGCATATGAGGAAAACGGACAAGTAGACAAGGCCCTTGATGTATTGGAAAGAATAAAGACGCTTTTTCCCGACTCGCGATCTCTGACGAACAATATATCCAGGCTTGAAAATATGCTTCCTGACAAGAAGAACATATGACAAAGACCCTTATATCAGACAATGTAAAAAGACTTATGGGGGAAATCCCTTCCGGCGTGGAGATAGTGGCCGCCGCTAAAACGCGGACCCCGGAAGAAGTAATAACCGCCGTAGATGCCGGAATAAAAATAGTCGGTGAAAATTACGTTCAGGAGGCCATTCCTCTTCGTTCCATTCTGCCTCCGGGAATAAAAATGCATTTTATAGGCCATCTTCAGAAAAACAAGGTCAAAAAAGCGGTGGAGGTCTTTGATCTGATCGAAACTGTAGATTCGTCAGACATAGCTCGTGAAGTAGACAAAAGATGCAGGGCTATCTCACATGTAATGCCGGTCCTTATAGAGGTAAACAGCGGACGGGAAGAACAGAAGCATGGGGTTTTCCCGGAAAAGGCCGAAGATCTCATTAAAGAGATATCGGTATTGTCCGGGATAAAGGTAATGGGGATAATGACAATGGGTTTTTTCAGCGAGGACTCCGGGGAATTACGCCCGTTATTCAGAGAAACGAAAAAGTTGTTCGACAAGATAGCCGAAGCCGGTATACCGCGGGTCGAGATGAGATGGCTTTCCATGGGAATGTCCGGTTCTTATAATACCGCTATCGAGGAAGGATCTAATCTGGTGCGGATCGGGACCGATATCTTTGGGGAAAGGATATAGTTTAAAAAGGGGTGCTATGTACGCGAAAGTCATTTATGACAACAAGGCTCGGAAAGGACTTGAATCAGGCTGGGGTTTTTCATGCCTTGTGGGAGGAAAGGTCCTTTTTGACACCGGCCCCGAAGCTGAACCGCTTATCAGGAATATGTCCCGTCTTATGGTCGATACCGGAAAAATAAGTTCTGTTGTTATCTCTCATGACCACTGGGACCATACCGGCGGGCTATGGGAAATTTTACGTTCCCGCAAGGGAATAAAGGTCTATGCCTGCCGATCCTTCAGCGATGAATTTAAGGCGGGAGTGAAAGACCTCGGTGGAAAACTTTATTTCCCCTCAAGGTTAACTGAAATATCCAAAAACGTTTTCGTTACCCGTGAAATAGAGGCGGAATATAAGGGAGAGAGCCTGGCGGAAAGAGCTCTTATAGTGAGGGGACAAAAGGGTGTATCAATGATCACGGGATGCGCTCATCCCGGGATCCTGCGAATGGTCCGATCGGTAAAAGAAAGCATGAAAATTAAGAAGGTCTATATGGTTTTTGGCGGGTTCCATCTTGAAAAAACAAGCCGGGAGGATATCACAAATATTATGGGGACTTTACTGGATATGGGGGTCTCAAAAGCGGGCCCTTCTCATTGTACCGGAGATAAAGCCCGCAGGATTTTTCAGGGTAAATTTCATGAAAATTATATTCCTGTGAAAGCGGGACATATCATACAGCTGTAAAAGGGAGATAAGCATGGAGAAAGAAAAGATAAAGGACATTGTTATAATAGGAGGAGGCCCGGCAGGGCTTACAGCGGGGATCTCCGCCGCGAGAGCAAGAATGGATACTTTGCTTCTTGAAAGTTTTTCCGTTCCCGGGCAGGCTACCATGACCGATCTGATAGAGAACTATCCCGGGATTGAAAAGACCGCTGGGTATGATCTGGTAGCGGTTTTTAAAAAACAAGCCGAAAGTTTCGGGCTTGTAACACTACGATCAACCGTACAGTCCATCGCGATCACAGGTTCAGGAAAAGAACGATCGTTCATAATTGAGGCAGACTCAGGCGTTTACAGATCCTTCTCTATAATAGTTGCCTCCGGAGCAAGGGCAAAAAAACTTGAAGTCCCGGGGGAAAAAGAATTTACGGGTAAAGGCGTTTCCTACTGTGCGACATGCGATGGCCCCTTCTTCAGAGGCAAGAATGTGGTGGTAGTAGGCGGAGGGGATACGGCCGTTGAAGAAGCAATATACCTTACTCGTTTTGCCGAAAAGGTGACAATAGTGCACAGAAGAGACCGCCTTAGAAGCGCCATGATATTACAGGAAAGGGCAAAAGCATCGGGAAAGATAGATTTTGCATGGGAATCTGTTGTAACAGGGGTTGAAGGCTCAGATGTCGTTACCGGGGTAACTCTTGAGAACGTAAGAACGGGCGAAAAGTCCCATCTGGCCTCTTCCGGGGTCTTCATTTTTGTTGGGTGGGTACCAAATACCAGTTTTTTAAAAGGGATAGTAGATCTTGGTAAAGGGGGGAGCGTCGAAGTCGACCATGCCATGGGAACTTCCGTAGACGGTGTTTTCGCTTGCGGTGACTGTACAAGCAAAGTCCTTCACCAGGTGGTTACGGCGGCAGGCGACGGAGCTACCGCCGCTTTTTCAAGCCAACGATATGTGGAAGATCTGAAAGGTATGGCATACGGGTCTTAAGCCGCTCAGGGCAAGGGTACGGAAAAATATATTTACATTACGAGGAGGAAAAATGAGATCTGACAGAATGAAAAAGGGACCAGCAAAGGCGCCCCATCGTTCACTTCTTAAGGCTTTGGCCTACACGGACGAAGAGATGAAAAGACCCATAATAGGAATTGCTAACTCTCTTAATGAGGTTATCCCCGGACATGCGCATCTCGGCGGTTTATCCGAGGCGGTCAAGGCAGGAGTTAGACTCGCCGGAGGAACGCCCATGGAGTTCAACACAATAGGTGTCTGTGACGGAATAGCGATGGGGCATGAAGGAATGAAATATTCGCTTCCTTCACGCGAAATAATTGCCGATTCGGTTGAAACAATGGGAAACGCGTATCCTTTTGACGGGATGGTGTTCGTTTGCGATTGCGACAAAATAATACCGGGAATGTTAATGGCAATGTTGAGAATAAATGTCCCGTCAATACTGATAAGCGGAGGGCCCATGCTCGCCGGGTGGCATAAAAATAAACGCATCGACCTGATAACTGTGTTTGAAGGAGTCGGAGCGCGTTCGACGGGAAAGATAAGCGAAAAGGAAATGCGGGAGATAGAAGGAGAGGCCTGTCCGGGCTGCGGTTCATGTTCGGGCATGTTCACGGCAAACTCGATGAACTGCATAAGCGAAGCTTTGGGGCTGAGCCTTCCGGGAAACGGAACTATACCTGCGGTAATGGCAAAACGATACCGTCTTGCCAAGGAAAGCGGTATGACAGTTATGGATCTTGTAAAAAAAGGGATAAAGCCGAGAGACATAGCGAATAAAAAGGCCTTTGAGAATGCGATCGCGGTAGAAATGGCGCTTGGAAGTTCAACAAATACCGTTCTGCACTTGCCTGCCATAGCCAATGAGGCGGGAATAAAGCTTGGTCTGGATGTATTCAATAAGATCAGCTCAAGAACCCCTAATCTTTGCAAGATATCTCCCGCCGGGATCCAGCACATGGAAGACCTGGACCGCGCCGGCGGTATCCCTGCTGTAATGTCTGAACTGTGCAAAAAAGGGCTTCTTAACATCGAGGTAAAGACGGTTTCGGGTAAGAATATAAAGGAAATAGCCGCTCTTGCCAAAAATCTTGATACAGACGTAATTAAACCGGTGGAAAAGCCTTACAGTAAAGACGGTGGAATAGTTATCCTTCGCGGAAATATCGCCAGGGACGGAGCGGTAGTTAAAAAATCAGCTGTGGCCGAAAATATGCTCAGGCATGAAGGGCCCGCGAGAGTTTTTGACTCCGAAGATTCCGCCATGGACGCCATAATGTCCCGCAAGATCAAGAAAGGTGATGTGGTCGTAATAAGGTATGAGGGACCGAAAGGCGGACCGGGAATGCGGGAAATGCTGGGGCCTACCGCGGCTTTGGCGGGCGCTGGGCTGGATAAAGATGTTGCCCTCATAACCGACGGAAGATTTTCCGGAGGCACGCGCGGCGCGGCCATAGGCCATGTTTCGCCGGAAGCGGCCGAAGGAGGAGTGATCGCCGCCGTAAGGAACGGGGACAGAATAAAAATTGATATTCCCGGAAAGAAACTTGAACTTCTGGTTTCCGGAAAAAAGATCGCCTCACGGCTCTCGGCGTGGAAACAGCCGAAATGTAAAGTGACAAAAGGATATCTTTACAGGTACGCCCAGCAAGTTACATCCGCATCGACGGGAGCGATATTCAAGTGAAAGTAAAACCGTTTAAATTTTGTCCATTCTGCGGCAGAGCTCTTGAAATGACGGACATAGAGGGCAGGAGAAGACTTTTCTGCGAAAAATGCAAGTGGATAAACTACGTTAACCCCCTTCCAGTAATATCGTGTCTTGTTTCCGACCCCAACGGCCGGATCCTGCTCATTAAAAGGGGTATCGAGCCCTCAAAAGGAGCATGGGCTTTGCCCGGCGGATTTTTCGAACAGGAAGAATCCCCGGAAGAAGCCGGGAAACGCGAACTTAAAGAGGAAACGAATATAGATGGTACGGCCTTAAGGCAGGTGGGAGTCACCACACATTTAAGCCCTCTTTACGGCTATCTGCTTATGATAGGCGTAGAATACAAAGCTCAGCACTACAATGTAAAAGCAGGCGATGATGCGGAAGACGCGGGTTTTTACCCGCTTGACGCTCTTCCGAAAATCCCGTTCCGATCCCACCACTGGCTCATAACTAAGTCCCAGTATAGTCCAAAGTCCATAGTCGATAGTTCATAGTTTGGGAACATGACTCATACTGTTTTAATTTAAACAGTACCGTCTTTGTACATCTATTCCTCTTTAGGATCGGGACTATGTAATCCTACCAGGGCTCTCATGCCCCGCCTGCCTTGATCGAAGCAAAGTAAAAAGAACTTTGGGCGGGGTCCGCCCGGTGCGGATCCTCCCTGTACGGATCACATAGTCCCTATCCGCAGCAACATTTTAACTGAATTCAAAATTATATTGCAATACAAGTCCGCTTAAAACCGTATCAGGAGTGTCTCTATGACGCCTTATCGTATCACCTCAGTTCTCCGCAGTAAAGTCCTCCGCCGTCGTCACGAGGAGCCCCCGAAGGGGGCGACAGAGTGATCTCATAACTTATTGTATTTATTGAGATTGCTTCGGCCCTATGCAAAGTCTGCCGAAATCCTGAGCCACAGCATTTATCACGATACGAAGGGCTTCACCCGCCTTCGGCGGGTTCGCAAAGACGGGCGTGGGGACGCTACCTTTCTGCGGAGAACTGAAATGTTACGCCTTATCTAACAGTCTATAGTTAAAAAATTTACGAATGCCTTACGTACCTCTTGCGATTGTAAACTTTAGATGGTAGAATGGTTTACAATGAAAAGAAAAAAATATTACGACCTTATTGAGATGCCGCTGGACGAGCTGATGGGCGAGGCCGACAAGATCCGGAGAGAAAATCGACCTTTACAGCTTGATCTTTGCGCTATAGTCAACGCGAAATCCGGGATTTGCCGTGAAGACTGCCGGTTTTGCGCCCAATCCTGCCGTCATAGGACAGGTGTCGCCACCTATCCTCTTATTTCGGGAGAGAAGATTCTGGAGGGCGCTGTGAAAGGAGCCCGAGCGGGGGCAAAAAGAGTGGGAATTGTAACAAGTGGTAAGGCCCCTTCCAAAGACGAAGTTGAGATAATCGCCGGGGCAGTAAAAAAATTCCCCGATAAAGGGGTTTTACCCTGCGCTTCACTTGGGGAAATAGAAAAAAATTTACTCTGTATCCTGAAATCCGCCGGGCTTAAAAGATATCATCACAATATCGAGACATCGGAAAACTTTTATCCCAATATCGTTACCACCCATACATACCGGGACAGGATACGAACCATACTTGCAGTTAAAAACTCGGGAATGGAGATATGCTCGGGGGGGATCTTCGGGCTTGGGGAGTCCTGGAAGGACAGAATAGAGATGGCTCTTGCTCTTAAAGAAATGGAGGTTGATTCGGTCCCTATAAATTTTCTAATGCCTATACCGGGAACCCCTATGGAAAAACAGCCGGTGATCACGGTAAATGAAGCTCTGCGAATAATATCTATCTTCCGGATAATCCTGAAGCATCCGGCAATAAAGGTGGCGGCCGGAAGGGAAGAAGTGATGAAAGACCTTGCGAAAATGATATTCTTCGCCGGCGCCGACGGAATGATGGTGGGCGGATACCTAACCGTTCCGGGTGCCTGCCAGGAACAGGATGAAATTTTGATAAAAGAAACCATCGCCTTATGGAAGAAATGATAAAAAACACTTTTTTAAGAACAGAGACCATTCTCGAAAAGCGTAAGCTTTCCGAAATATTTTTTTTGGAAAATGGAAATATTCTGCATAAAGGAAAGGAATATGTAAATTTTTCCTCGAATGATTATCTCGCGTTTTCCAGCGAACCAAGCATAAAAGACGCCATGAACAAGGCTCTTCACACCAGAGCTGGGACAACATCTTCCCGGCTCATGACAGGAAGCACATCGCATCACCATCTTCTCGAGGATAGAATTGTCGAATTCAAAAATAAACCTGCGGCGTTGGTATTTAATTCCGGGTACCAGGCCAATTTGGGAGTTATAAGCACACTTGTGGGAAGAGGCGACTGTGTTTTTTCGGATCGGATAGATCACGCGAGTATAGTTGACGGAATAAAGCTTTCCGGCGCTCGATGTTTCAGGTTCAGGCACAATGACACGGAGCATCTTGAGTCTCTATTGACGAAGTATCGGAAAAGTTTCAAAAATGCCCTTATTGTAACCGAATCTATTTTTAGTATGGACGGGGATGAAGCGCCGCTTGAAGATATAGCTCGGATAAAAAATGAATACAATTGTCGTCTTATGCTCGATGACGCGCATGCCACGGGTATTTTCGGGCCGGAGGGCAGCGGCATCGCGGGTGAACTCGGACTGTCAGACCAAGTAGACATTATTATGGGTACTTTCAGTAAAGCTTTGGGGGTTTTTGGCTCGTATATCGCCACAAGCCGAGAAATAAAAGAACTTCTTATAAACAGGTGCAGAAGTTTTATCTATTCAACAGCTCTCCCGGTTTCAATTATTTCGGGGTGTATGGCCGCTATAGATCTTGTCAGGGACCAGCCCCAGCGGAGAAAAGACCTGCTTTCAAAAGCTTCGTATTTCAGAAAAACAGCGAAGATAGACACGATACACGGACGTTCGCAGATAATTCCCATCATTGTCGGTGATGAGGAAAGAACATTATTCCTGTCTGAAGCCTTGAAGGAAAGAGGCTGGTGGGTTACCCCCATAAGGCCTCCTACGGTTCCCCCCGGGACATCGCGTCTCAGGGTCTCTATAACCCTTCATCACAGTATCGACACATTGAACAGTTTCATCGATGATCTGGAGGATGTATGCGGATAAGGGAGTTAATGAAATGACGCCTGATGTGGACAAAAGAGTCATAAGAAATAATTTTTCGAGAAGCGCCGTTACTTACGACGACCACGCCGCTGTACAGAAGAAATGCGCGGAAAAACTGATAGGGCTCATTGATCTTGATTATTTCAGCCATATTCTGGAGATCGGATGCGGAACAGGGGTATACACAGAGCTTTTAAAGGAAAAGTATCCCGATGTTGAAATGACCGCGGTCGACATATCTCCGGAAATGGTGGATCTGGCCCGGAAGAAAGTGTCCGGAGACAGGCTTACGTTTTTAGTTTCTGACGCCGAAAAGATGGATACGGATAAAAAGTTTGATCTCATAACTTCAAACGCCAGTTTTCAATGGTTTTCCGGTATGGATAAAGCAATGTCCTGCTTCTTGGAACATTTAGCCCCGGGAGGAACTATTTGCTTTTCAATGTACGGCCCCGAAACGTTCAGAGAGTTAAAAGAAGTTATGGGTACACATTTCGGGCCCCGCCAATGGCTGAGTTCCAGCAGATTTATCGGAAAAACTGAGGTAAAAGCGTCTCTTGAAAGATATTTTTTGAGACCTGAGATTTTCGAGGAGAATTTCAGTGTTGATTTTTTCTCTATTTGGGATTTTCTGCAAAATATCAAAAAAAGCGGTTCTCGCGGGGAAGGTCTGGGAAAAGGAGCTTTTCTCGGCAAATATGTTATTCGTGAAATGGAAAGGACCTATATGGAAAAATTCGGCGGGATTATCGCCACTCATAATGTGTATTTCTGCAAAGCAGAGGCTCCTCGATGACACATAAAGGCCTTTTTATCGCCGGCACCGACACCGATATAGGTAAAACTGTTGTTACTGGACTTCTTGCCGAGTATCTTACGAAAAAGAAAATATCGGTAATAACCCAGAAATGGGTGCAGACGGGGAAAAGTTCCCGCAATGACGACATTTCTTGCCATTTGCAGGCCTCGGGAACTCGAAAAAATATCCCGAAAAAATATTACTCTCTTATGGTACCTTATTCGTTCGATTTCGCGGCATCACCGCATCTGGCATCGGCTTTGGAGGGGGTGAAGATCTCTCCCAAAAAAATACTGAAAAGTTTCAGGGCTCTTTCGGAGAATTTTGACATCGTGCTTGTCGAGGGAACCGGAGGACTGCTCGTTCCTATAACGGAAAATGAACTTGCAGTAGATATAGTAAGATCTCTTGATCTGGATGTGATACTTGTAATCGGAAACAGGCTGGGCGCGATCAACCAGGCGCTTTTATCTATAGAAGCGATAAGGCGTCGAGGCATTAGATTACAGGGCCTTATTTTCAATCGTTTTTCGCCCGATGGCGACGAAACCGTCTTAGATGATAACCGCAGGATAATAACATTGTTTTCGGGAGTGGAGGACTTTGGAGAAGTCCCTTATGAAAAAGACTCCGCAAAAAGAACCGAAGCGTTTGACCCGATAGGAGAATCCGTGTTCGCTAAGATCGGCAATAAGGCCGGGTACTCTTGCGAAGGGAGTAATAAATGAATAATAACCTTGTAAAAAGAGACCTTGCTTACAACTGGCATCCCTATACTCAAATGAAGGATTGCGTTGAACTTCCCCCCATACCCATAGAAAGAGCGAAAGGGATGAAACTTTTTGACTATTCCGGGAAATTCTACTACGACACCATTTCAAGCTGGTGGTGTAACATCCATGGACATGCTCATCCCGCCATACAGAAGGCCATAAGAATACAGACGGAAAAACTTGACCATGTGCTTTTTGCCGGTTTTACTCACGAACCTGCCGTAAAGCTTTCAGAAAAACTCATAGAGATAACTCCGAAAAGACTTAAACGTGTGTTTTATTCTGACAATGGATCTACAGCCGTAGAGGTTGCGATGAAGATGGCTGTTCAGTATTGGTCCCTTTCGGGGAAACCGGACAAAACACGTTTTATGTCGCTTGACAGGGGATACCACGGGGATACAGCGGGCGCTATGAGCGTAAGCGGGCCAAGCGCCTTTAACGCGGCCTTTAGATCTCTTATGTTCGAGACTTTCAGCCTGCCGAGCCCATATTGCTACAGATGCCCTCCCTCGGGTGGTGAAAACAGATGCTCGGGAAGATGTCTCAAAGAGGCGGAGAAAATATTGCAAGAACACTCGGATAATATTGCCGCGATGATCATTGAGCCCATGTTGATAGCCGCGGGAGGCATGATAGTATACCCTTCGTATTATCTCAAAGGAATACGGGATCTGACAGAAAAATACGGGGTGCTTCTGGTTGTGGATGAGGTCGCTACCGGTTTTGGAAGGACCGGGCGCATGTTCGCGTCAGAACATGCCGGTATAGAACCTGATATCATGTGCGTTTCAAAAGGGATAACTTCGGGATATCTGCCCCTGGGAGCCACGCTGACAACTGAGGATATATTCAACGCGTTTTACGGAGACTACTCACAGGGAAAAACTTTTTATCACGGGCATACATATACCGCGAATCCGATAGCATGCAGCGCGGCCCTCGCCAGCATAGAACTTTTTGCCGCAGAAAACTCTCTGGCCAGGGCAGGCATGATAAACGTTCTTTTAGATTCTTTTCTGGATGTGGCCAAAGCATTCCCGTATGTAGGGGATACCCGCAATATAGGAGTTGTAGGAGCCATAGAACTCGTAAAAAATAAAGCCACTAAAGAACCGTTCCCTGCGGGCAGAAGAATAGGCATGGAAGTCTATAAAAAGGCTCTGGAAGAAAATCTTATACTTCGGCCGCTGGGAGATGTGATATACTTCTTTCTTCCGCTATGCGCGAAAAAAGAGGAGCTGGAAGACATATTTGAACGTTCGGCGCGGGTACTTGCCTCTGTAGGAGGCTAAAAGGTTGTTATTACGCTTTTTAATTTGACAGTACTATTTTTTGTGTTTAATTAATGCTCCACGGAGAAAACATATGGATAAAAAATATGATTATATCGTCATAGGCAGTGGTCCGGCAGGACATATCTCGGCGATAACAGCCGCGAAACTGGGCCTTAGGGCCGCTATCATAGAAAAAGATCTTGGTATGATGGGAGGGGTATGCCTTAACGAAGGATGTATTCCTGCCAAATCCCTTTACGCCTCGGCGCATCTTTTCGGGGCGGTTAAAGATCTTGCCGGGACAATAGGGACTTGGCCCCATCCCAACGAGGCTCTCAGCGAGATGATCGTTAAAAGTACGGTGGCTTCCGAAACTCTCAAACGCGGTCTTTTGTCACATCTACGAAAACTGGGAGTGGATATCCTTGAAGCGTCCGCCGAGTTTGAAGACAGGTCAAGACTTACGATAACGGCGCCTCAGGGAAAGAAAACGCGTGTCGGAGCGGAAAAGATACTTATTGCCACAGGATCGGTCCCGCGTTCTCTGGACACGATCCCTTTCGACGGACAAAGTGTTATATCCAGCTCGCAAGCTATCAAACTGAGTACTGTTCCTGAAAACATACTGATAATCGGAGCGGGCGCTATAGGTGTGGAATTCGCCTCATTTTTTTCTACCATGGGCTCGAGCGTGACTTTAGTTGAATCTGAAACTGAAATTTTGCATGCCGAGGACAGAGATGTTTCCGCTTCAATGAGGAATATGCTGAAAAAAATGGGAGTCAAGGTATTTACCTCGGCAGCCGTCGGACCTGTGACAGGAAAAAGGGGCAAGGTTTTCGCTATAACATCTCAAAAAGCAGATGGGACAGTTGAAGGGGAATACGACATCGTACTTGTTTCTGTGGGGAGAATACCATCAACATCAGACTTGAAAATCGCAAGGACCGGGATCATACCCGATGACAAAGGGTACATACCTGTAAACGGGGAGATGCAGACTAATATAAAGGGTCTGTATGCCGCGGGAGATGTCGTCCCGGGGCCAATGCTTGCCCATGTTGCTCAGGCAGAAGGGGAACTTGCCGCTTTTTCCGCGGCAGGAAGGGCCGCAAAGCCTCTGGATTATTCATCTATCCCGAACGCGGTCTATTCTTGTGTACAGGCTGCGAGCGTGGGTTTTACGGAAAAACAGGCCGCAGAGGCGGGAAGAGATGTAATCGCGGGAAAAAGCTTTTTCAAGGCCAATGGAAAGGCTGTGGCTGTGGGAGAGTACGACGGTTTTGTTAAGATCATTGCCGACGCGAAAACGCATATTATTCTCGGCGCTCACATAGTGGGCCATCTGGCGACAGAGATCATAAATGAATTCGCTATAGCGCGCCGGCTCGCTCTTACCGTCGATGATATTGCCGGTACCGTGCATGCCCATCCAACTTTTTCAGAATCCGCGTCTTCCGCCGCGAAAGATATCATTTTTAAGAAATTGTAGCACTGAGGGTACAAGGCTCTGTTTAGTCCAGGGACGGTTCTCAATTTGAACCTACACCTGTCCCAGATCTGATCCCACATCTGTCCCTACCTCAATCCTACACCTGTCCCCATCTCAATCCCACACCTGTCCTGAACTCAAACCTACACCTGTCCCCGCAGTATTGTCATGCGCGGGTTGACTTACAGCAGGAAGGGCATGTGCTGCGCGCTTCGCTGCTTCGCCTGTTATTTCCACCATCGCGGTGTGTGCAGCAGAAAGGCAGAACATTTATATCCTATTCGGCGGCGAATCAGCTCCAGTGCTCCCACATACCCTTCCTGCTGTTTAGTACAGGGACGGTTCTCAATCTTATCCCACACCTGTCCCCTTTATTTTGGTCTATTACAATACGAGTCAGATTAAAACCGTATTAAAAGCTCATAACCGTCTAAGGGCGTATGAACCTGTTTACGAATCTCCTAAAAATGGTATAATTGAAACAGTTCCGCGGAAAGATGATGTGGCGGAACGGTTGCGGTTTAATAAACAATGGAGGAGATGTGAAATATTCTAAGGGTTTCGCGGTAAGATATACACTGCTGCCGGTTTTGTTTGTCGTATCCGTTATTTTCTGTACGGGCAGCGCTAAAGCAGCATACGTAGATCCTGATGCCGCGACGCGTGGAGACAAGTCAGAATACCGTGCTGAGGACATAGATAAAACCATAGATAAAGCAATAAAGGTGCTTACAGTGCTGAGAGAAGAGTTGAAAGAGGAAGATAAAAGCCTTCCCGCTGATCCTGACGCGGCGGCAGACATCGGACAGGACTCGGCGGCGGTAACGGCAGGAAAATGGATAGGCCGAATAAATCGCATGTGGAAGAACGTAAAAAAGGCCGTTTATGAAGACGATGCGGCTGATGTGCCTGTAGCCGATATTATCGACTCTAAAGAACTAAGCGGGCGTTTGAGCCAGGCTATAGACATTATGGCAAGTATAAAAAGTGAACTTGAAAAGGAAAACATATCAAGGGGGGAATGAAATGGAGCGTACCGGAGTAGTTACAATGAAAGGATCCCCGCTGACACTTGTCGGCGAGAAGTTAAAAGAAGGGCAAGCCGCGCCGGATTTCAAGGCGCTTGACGGGAACTTAAAAGAGATCTCTCTTTCGGGCACATCCGGAAAGGTGCGTATAATAGCATCTGTTCCATCCCTGGATACACCCGTTTGCGATCTTGAAATAAAAAGATTCAACGATGAAGTTTCGCAGCTTTCAAAGAACATAGCGGTACTGTTCGTAAGCATGGACCTGCCCTTTGCCCAAAAAAGATTTTGCCAGGAATTCAATATTAAAAAAGTTATCACGCTTTCTGATCACAGGAACGCGGACTTCGGTAAAAAATTCGGCGTACTTATAAAAGAATTAAGGCTTCTTTCAAGGGCGGTCTTTGTATTGGATGGTTCGGGTATCGTACGGTATACCGAGTACGTAAAGGAGATTACGGACCACCCCGATTACGACGCGGTCTTGAGAGCGGCCAAAGAAGCAGTTGACGGTCAAATACATAATACCAAGGAGGCATAAACATGATGAGGTCAGGAAATCCCGCCTTAAGGGAGTCGGTTTTCACATCTGCCGTTCCTTCGAAGGATGGAAGTGTAATGACAATACAAGGTACTGCAAATAAAACTTTGGTATTGCTTCTTCTGGTAGCGGTATCAGCTTCGTGGATGTGGAGCATCGGTCCTGGAGCGATAGCTTATATTTTTCCTGCGGCAATTCTGGGACTTATTACGGCCATGGTCACTATTTTTAAAAAAGAGATAGCTTACATTACAGCTCCTGTTTACGCCCTTATTCAGGGTGTCGTTCTGGGGGGGATATCCTCTGTTTTTGAGGCACAATATCCCGGGATAGTAATACAGGCGGTCGCGCTTACATTCGGAACTCTTTTTTGTCTGCTTGTCGCCTACAAGTCCGGTCTCATAAAAGCAACTGAAAAGTTCAGGCTGGGCGTAGTTGCCGCGACCGGAGCGATCGCGGTAATATATTTCGTATCCATAATAATGGGTTTTTTCGGAGTTTCAATGCCCATGATACATTCCACCGGTCCTATGGGGATCATGTTCAGTTTATTCGTTGTTACCATCGCGGCCTTGAACCTTGTGCTTGATTTCGATTTTATCGAAAAAGGCGCCGAAACTCAGGCTCCCGGGTACATGGAGTGGTACGGAGCATTTGGCCTTATAGTTACACTTGTTTGGCTGTATCTCGAGATACTAAGGCTTCTGTCAAAATTACAGCGTAGATAAGACGGTACTATCTCTATTTGAGATTAATACGGTCCTCTGTCATAGTCGCGAGATACGGGGGAAGGAGGAAATCGTCGTACTTCGACTTATCTCTTCACCGCGGGTCCGTTTCCGGGAATTGACTTTCAGTGTTCTTTTGTGCATAATACCCACTTATTAGTCAAATGAAGCGGGACTATAATAAGTAATTGTCGTGTAATGTGTGTTTTTTGGCTGAAAAAGTACATAAAAGCGAATATTTATGAGAGATCTTACGGCAACCGAAGCGCGTATCAATTCAAAAATAGGCAAGGCAATAAACGATTACAACCTCATAGAGGATGGCGACAACATATTAATAGCTGTTTCGGGGGGAAAGGATAGTTTTGCTCTGCTTTATATGCTGAAAAAGATACAAACCTGGGCACCGGTAAAATTCAGCATTCATGCAGCGCATATTACAACTGATCTCGAATGTTCCGGCCATTTTCGTCGAAAGGAACTTGAACAGGTATTACAGGACATGGGCGTGCGGTGTTTTTTTTCACATGCTGATGTCCTGGACGAAGAGAGAAAAACTTCGTGTTTTTGGTGCTCCTGGACCAAGCGGAAAGCCCTTTTTGGTATAGCAAAAGAAAATTTTTTCAACAAACTGGCTTTTGGTCACCACAAGGACGATATAGCCCAAACCGTTCTTTTGAACCTTTTTTTTAAAGGGGAAATATCGGCCATTAATCCGCGGCAGGAACTTTTTGGCGAAAAATTAACTCTCATCAGGCCCCTGTGCTACGTTGAAGAGGAATTAACGGCTGCCTACGCCAAGGAGAAAGGATTTTATTCCGGAAGCTGTTCCTGCCAATTCGGGGAACTGTCAAAACGTAAATTGGTAAAAGAGATAATTTCGGAAATAGAAGAAAAAACGCAGGGAATAAACATAAAAACAAATATTTTTAACGCGATAAGCCGGATAAAAGAAGAATACATAGACTTAAAAATGGAAAAGACGGGGAAATTAAAATGAAAGTAAAATTGGCCGGGTTCAATGTTGACGCGGAAGTTTTAAAGGAAATAAGCGAGAGTGCCGGGGAAAGGGACGATATTACCCCTGAAGTGCTTTCCGCGTCATATGCCAGAATAAGCCGTGACGGACGGCCGATAGATGAAATAAGGCGGGAAGCCCGGCTTGAGGTGGAGCGGGCTCGTAAGTCTAACTCGTCCATAATCTTTAAAATGGGGCATCATTCTGTAGCCGAACATGCCGTATTCAACCTGGACATATTGGGAATATCACGTCTCGCGATGGAAGAGTTGGAAAAATTCAGGCTCTCATCCTACACCGAAAAATCACAAAGATATATAACGCTAAACAATGATTTTGTGATACCCGATGAAATAAAAAGAAGTCGTCTCGAAAGCATTTTTGTCAAAACTATACGAAAACAGAACGAGACCTACTTCAATTTCTTCGAAAAACTCAAAAAACATCTTTTTAATAAGCACAGGGAACTGGCTTTGGATGAAAAGAACCATAATCTCATCGAGGGGTGGGCCAAAGAAGACGCTCGGTATGTAACAGCTCTCGCCACAGAATCACAGGTGGGGCAAACGGTTAACGCGAGAACGCTTGAACTTATCCTGAGAAGATTCGCTTCTCAGGAACTTTCTGAAGTGCGGTCTTTAGGAGAGGCTATCTACAGGGAAATATCCGGCGTTGCGCCCTCTATCGTTCTTTTTCATAAAGCCAATAACAGAGACCTGAAAACATACCCTGGACTTAAAGCTATGGCCACTGCCATGATAGAAGCGGTCGGTACTTCCGCGTCGACGAACGATACGGAACTTGTCGAATTTACTCCCGGGGGGGACGATGTAATTGCCGCGGCACTTCTTCATACATCTACCGACCTCGACTATCCGGCGTGCAAAACCTGTGTTGAAAAATTTTCACGCAATAAGATAATGGATATCTTCCGGACAGCATGGCGCAACATGGAGTTTTACGACAGCATGCCCAGGGAATTTGAATATGCGGATCTTACGTTCAACGTTTCTCTTTCCGCGGCATGTTTTGGCCAGCTTAAACGACATCGTATGACCACCATCACATCTCAGGGCTATGAACCGGCGCTCGGAGTTACCGTTCCCGAATCTTTCAAGGATATAGGAGTTGAAAAGGAATTCAGGGAAATGGTCAAAAGAACCGAAGATGTCTACGGACAGATCAAAAAAGAAAACCCGGCCGCAGCGCCGTATATTCTGACCAATGCTCACAAAAAACGCGTTCTTATAAAAATGAATGCCCGCGAACTTTACCATATTTCCCGTCTAAGAGAAGATTCACATTCACAATGGGATATTAGGAACAAAGCATCCCAAATGACACAAAAAGCAAGAGAAGTAATGCCTATGACCTTTTCTTTTGCAGGCGGAAAGGACCAGTTCGGTGAAATACGCGAGAAAATATTCGGGAAATAGCGACCTTTTGAGCAGATCTCTTGACAGAGTCAACAGGATCGATTACCCGTAAAGAATTATCTCTATGCAATACACACAACCGGAAGGGAATTAACTTTGAAAATATCAAGCAGAATAGTCGTTGTGATATGCGTGGTTGCCTTGACGGCAGGAGCAATAGCGCTTTTCACTATTTCGCAAAAAAAACCGGAACCCTCTGTTAAGATGGCGCCTGAGATATCCGTCGGATGGCGTGAAGATTTTATGGATACTGTAGGAACAGGCTCGAATATTGTACCGAAAAACTGGAAAGTCAGGGGTAAACCGGGAACACCAGTCTCAACTTTTATCGTTAAGGAGCACGGGGAAAAGGGAAATAGAATCCTTTCCGCGATTTCTGACAACTCTACGGGAAGCCTTATCACGATTGCCAATGACGTAAATCTCAAAGAAACTCCGGTTATGAGATGGCGGTGGAGAGCGCTATCTCTCCCGGATGGCGGGGACGGACGAGACCCGGAAAAAGACGATCAGGCTATTGGGATCTATGTGGGAGACGGAAGCCTGTTCAACAACAAAAGTGTGTCTTATCGCTGGGACACAAAAACACCGGTGTCTTCAGAAGGATATTCCACCTATGGAATGGGGACTGTAAAAGTAAAATGGTTTACCTTGAGAAATTTTGAGGACGCGGAAAAAAGCGAGTGGTTCACTGAGAGCGTGGACGTACTTTCGGATATTAAAAAGGCATGGGGAAGAGTCCCTGA
Source organism: Candidatus Omnitrophota bacterium (assembly GCA_041667545.1). GTDB lineage: Bacteria > Omnitrophota > Gorgyraeia > Tantalellales > Tantalellaceae > SLID01. The sequence continues at coordinate 31,026 of JBAYES010000018.1, forward strand.
AAAAGTTTATGTGAGTATAACAACTAATAGTCAATACACCGGCACCCGCGCTTCGGCCGAAGTCGACTGGATAGAGTTCATATCAAAACCTGAAAAGTGAGAGAACTATGACCGGACATTTCCCCAAGGAAATAATAGACCCGCCGATACTCGTTGAAACCGAACATTTTCTGGTTAAACTGGCAGAAAATCATGAAGAAGTCGAAAAAGCGCAAAGACTGAGATACGAGATTTTTAATGTGGAACAGGGAAGGGGTCTGGAAATTGCCGATAAATTCGGCATCGACTTTGATGAGTTCGATGAATACTGTCTTCACCTGCTGGTTATGAGGAAAGGTGATGAAAGGGTAATAGGCACTTACAGGGCTCATCTCGGCAGTATAGCCAATTCATATAAAGGTTTCTATTCGTCGCGGGAATATTACATAAAGGGTTTATACAAAATAGCCGACAAGTGTGTGGAACTTGGAAGGACATGTGTTTCTCCCGAATTCCGCACCGGAGCTGTAGTTGCCCTTTTGTGGAGCGCCATAGCCGAACTTCTCGTAAGAACACGCGCTGTGTATATGCTGGGATGCGTAAGTCTCGAAGAAACAGATCCGAGAATAGGTTGGGCGCTATACGAATACCTTAAAGAAAAAAAGTGCCTGTCATCGGATTTCCTTGTAATACCGAGGCCCGGGTTTATACTTAAACGCCCGCCGGAACATGAGATACAAAAAATACTCTCAAACAAAGGAATGCTTGTAAAGCACATCCCTACAATATTCAAAGGGTACCTGAGGCTGGGGGGGCATATTTGCGGAGATCCCGCCCTCGACCGCGAATTTGGAACTATTGACTTCTTCATACTTGTCGATATTACAAAAGTACCACCTCGCTACTTAAAGCGTTTCAATTACAGGGATGGTTCCTGAAAAATGGGCTTGTTCATTCGGATAATCCGCATGTTATCTTTGCTGGGATGGACTGCCGGAATGGTATTTTTGTCCTTGCCTAATAGATTGCGCGGCTGGAAGGGAATTATAGCCACCAGCAAATTAGTACGCATATGGGGAAAAGGTGTGGCTTGGATCTCCGGAATATCCGTAAAAACTTACGGAAAAATGCCTTCAAAAATTTCCGGGCTTGTGGTCTCGAACCATTTGGGTTATGTGGATATAGTAGTGCACGCGGCTATTTTTCCGCTCAGGTTCACACCTTCAACAGATGTAAGAAAAATGCCGATCGTGGGAACAGTGACCGCGATGTCAAATGCTCTTTTTGTCGATAGAACATCCGTGACTTCCGCTAAAAAAACCGCGCGCAATTTCATAAAGACAATGAGGAAGGGAATGTTCCTCATTGTTTATCCGGAAGCGACCAGTACAGATGGAAAAAGGGGAATACTGCCTTTCAAATCCACCCCTTTCGACGCTGCGTCTGAAGGGAACATGCCCGTGATCCCGATATTGACCCGCTACAAAGAAAAACCTTCCCAGCCCGAGATCCCCTGGTACGGAGATATGACTTTTTTCCCGCATTTCTGGACTCTTTTGGGCTCAAGATCCATAGAAGCGGAAGTGCTTTTTCTTTCCCCCATAGAACCCGGCGAAAAAAGCCGGAAAGAGTTAGCCGCGTATACACATGAAGTCATGTCAAAAGCCTGGGAAGAGTGGAATAGAGCATAGATAATGTTTTGTAAAATTTATCTCGCAAAAATCCTAATTGAGCATTCCGTCATTCTACAATTATTAGAAAAGTTGTAACGATACAAGGGGCTGGTGTTCCCGGAGAGGGCGTTGGACGACCGAGCGATAAAATGAAAAGACCTACCCACAAAGTCGGGTTACAATGTACGAAAAACTCTGGAGGTGGTCAAAATGGAAA
>JBAYES010000019.1:0-32397 GCA_041667545.1 Candidatus Omnitrophota bacterium
ATAGTGGCGTTAACTGGTCAGACTGGTCGGTACTAAGTGAAGCCGGCATCAATTGGAACGACGTGCAGATAATGACAGAATCCGGCATCAATTGGTCGGACATGAAACCCTTAACAGAAGCGGGCATAAACTGGGACGATCTTGAGACCCTGACAAAAGCGGGAGTTAATTGGTCAGATCTAACGGTACTGTCTGAAGTGGGAATAAACTGGAGCGACCTCCAGGTAATGAGTGATAGCGGAGTAAACTGGTCAGACTGGTCGGTACTAACAGAAGCCGGCATCAATTGGAACGACGTGCAGATAATGACAGAATCCGGCATCAACTGGATAGATATGAAACCCTTAACAGAAGCCGGCATAAACTGGGACGATCTTGAAACCCTGACAAAAGCGGGAGTTAATTGGTCAGATCTAACGGTACTGTCTGAAGTGGGAATAAACTGGAGCGACCTTCAGGTAATGAGTGATAGCGGAGTGAACTGGTCAGACTGGTCGGTACTCTCAGAAGCAGGCATCAATTGGGATGATGTCGAGATAATGACAGAATCCGGCATAAACTGGTCAGACATGGAACCTTTAACAGAGGCCGGTATTAACTGGGATAATTTACAGGTAATGACAACATCCGGAGTTAACTGGAGCGCCCTTACCGAACTGACAAAAGCCGGAGTTAACTGGGCGGTTCTTGAATCAATGGCGGGAGTAAACTGGCTGGATCTTGCCGTGATGACGAAATCCGGGGTGAATTGGGACAATATTCAAGTTATGACCGAATCCGGCATCAACTGGTCAGATATGAAGCCTTTAACAGAAGCCGGTGTTAACTGGGGTGATCTTGAGACCCTGACAAAGGCCGGAGTCAACTGGTCGGATCTAACGGTACTATCTGAAGTAGGAATAAACTGGAGCGACTTGCAGATAATGAGTGATGCGGGAGTAAACTGGTCAGACTGGGCGGTACTAAGTGAAGCGGGTATCAATTGGGATGATATGCAGGTAATGACAGAATCCGGCATCAACTGGTCAGACATGAAACCCCTGACAGAAGCCGGTATTAACTGGGACAATCTTGAGATAATGACAAAAGCGGGAGTGAACTGGTCAGAGTTTACTGTTTTAAGCGGGGTTGGAATAAACTGGTCAGACCTCGAGGTAATGAGTGACGCGGGAGTTAACTGGTCAGGCCTTTTAGCCCTGAGCGAAACCGGTATCAATTGGAGTGATATACAGGTAATGACAGAATCCGGCATCAACTGGTCGGACATGAAACCCTTAACAGAAGCCGGCATAAACTGGGATGATCTTGAAACCCTGACAAAAGCGGGAGTGAACTGGTCGGATCTCACAGTGCTGTCTGAAGTGGGAGTAAACTGGAGTGATCTTCAAGTAATGAGCGATGCGGGTGTTAACTGGTCAGATTGGATGGCTCTAAGTGAAACCGGAGTGAACTGGAGCGATGTGCAAGTAATGACCGAATCCGGTATAAACTGGTCAGACATAAAACCCTTAACAGAAGCCGGCATAAATTGGGACGATCTCGAAATACTCACAAAAGCGGGAGTGAACTGGTCAGAGTTTACTGTTTTAAGCGGGGTTGGAATAAACTGGTCAGACCTCGAGGTAATGAGCGACGCGGGAGTTAACTGGTCAGACTTGTTAGCCCTGAGCGAAACCGGTATAAACTGGAGCGATATACAGGTAATGACAGAATCCGGTATCAACTGGTCTGACATGAAACCCCTGACAGAAGCCGGCATAAACTGGGACGATCTTGAGACCCTGACAAAAGCGGGAGTGAACTGGTCAGATCTCACCGTGCTTTCTGACGCCGGAATCAACTGGAGCGATCTCCAGGTAATGAGTGAGACCAGCATAAACTGGTCAGGGATGGAGACATTGGCTAAGGCGGGAGTAAATTGGGATAACATTGCCTCTATGGCCGCGGCGGGAGTTAATTGGGGTAACATATCTAACCTCGCGGCAGCGAATGTCAATTGGGACGGTTTATCATCATTGTCGGTAGCGGGAGTGAACTGGGACGCAATTTCAACCATGGCCGCGGCCGGAGTGAATTGGGACAATATATCTACTTTGGCGGCAGCCGGAGTAAACTGGGACAATATCTCTTCTTTGGCCGCGTCAGGTGTTAACTGGGACAGCTTAGCCAAAATGGCAGCCTCGGGAGTAAACTGGGATAATCTCTCTAATCTGTCCGTCGCGGGGATCAATTGGCTGGATCTGCAAGTAATGACAAAAGCGGGAGTGAACTGGTCAGACTGGTCGGTTCTATCGGGAACCGGCATAAATTGGTCCAACCTGCAAGTAATGAGCGATGTAGGCGTTAACTGGTCGGACTGGTCGGTACTAAGTGAGGCGGGCGTCAACTGGGAAGACGTGCAGGTAATGACCGAAACCGGGATCAACTGGCTCGACATGAAACCCTTAACAGAAGCCGGTATAAACTGGGACGACCTTGAGACCCTAACAAAAACGGGAGTTAACTGGTCAGACCTAACGGTACTATCTAAAGTAGGAATAAACTGGAGCGACCTCCAGGTAATGAGTGATAGCGGAGTGAATTGGTCAGACTGGTCGGTACTAAGTGAAGCGGGTATCAACTGGGATGATGTACAAATTATGACAGAATCCGGCATAAACTGGTCGGACATGAAACCCCTGACAGAAGCGGGAATAAACTGGGGCGACTTGGAAACCCTGACAAAAGCCGGGGTCAACTGGTCAGACCTGACCGTACTCTCTGAATCCGGAATAAACTGGAGCGACCTTGAGGTAATGGGTGATGGGGGAGTCAACTGGTCGGACTGGGCAGTACTATCCGAAGTAGGAATAAACTGGAGTGATCTTCAGGTGATGACAGAATCCGGAATAAACTGGTTCGACATGAAAACCTTAACAGAAGCCGGCATAAACTGGGACGATCTTGAAACCCTGACAAAAGCGGGAGTCAACTGGTCAGATCTAACGGTGCTTTCTGAATCCGGCATCAACTGGAGTGATCTCCAGGTAATGAGTGATAGCGGAGCGAACTGGTCAGATTGGTCGGTTCTGTCGGAAACCGGTATAAACTGGAGCGACGTGCAAACGATGACTGAAGCAGGTATTAACTGGTCTGATATGAGACCCTTAACAGAAGCAGGGATAAATTGGGACGATCTTGAAGCGCTGACAAAAACGGGAATCAACTGGTCCGACCTGACGGTCCTGAGCGAGGCGGGAATAAACTGGAGCGACTTACAGGTGATGAGCGATAGCGGAGTTAACTGGTCAGACTGGTCGGTACTAAGTGAAGAGGGTATCAATTGGGATGATATGCAGGTAATGACAGAATCCGGAATAAACTGGTCAGACATGAAAACCTTAACAGAAGCCGGCATTAATTGGGATGATCTCGAAATGCTTTCAAGATCCGGAGTGAACTGGTCGGATCTGACGGCGCTTAGTGAAGTGGGAATAAACTGGAGTGACTTGCAGATAATGAGTGAAGCGGGAGTGAACTGGTCGGACTGGGCAATACTCTCGGATGCCGGTATTAACTGGAGTGACGTGCAGGCAATGACGGAATCCGGTATCAACTGGTCAGACATGAAACCCCTGACAGAAGCCGGCATAAACTGGGATGATCTTGAGACCCTGACAAAAGCGGGAGTCAACTGGTCAGATCTAACTGTTTTGAGTGGAGTAGGAATCAACTGGAGTAACCTCCAGGTAATGAGTGACGCGGGAGTAAACTGGTCAGACTGGGCAGTACTATCGGAAGCCGGCATCAACTGGAGCGATCTCGAGACAATGACAGAGATCGGTATCAACTGGCTGGATGTGAGAACTCTTTCTGAGACAGGTATCAACTGGGACGATCTCGAGATACTTACAAAAGCGGGGGTGAACTGGTCGGATTGGTCGGTACTAAGTGAATCCGGGATAAACTGGAGTGACCTCCAGGTAATGAGCAATACCGGAGTGAACTGGTCAGACTGGGCGGTTCTCGCGGAAACCGGAATTAATTGGAGCGATCTCGAGACAATGACCGAAGCCGGTATTAACTGGCTGGATGTGAAGATCCTTTCTGAGACAGGCGTTAACTGGGACGATCTTGAAATTTTCACAAAAGCGGGAGTCAACTGGTCTGATCTGACGGTTTTGAGTGAAGCCGGAATAAACTGGATCGGCCTCGAAGTAATGAGCGAGGCGGGGGTCAACTGGTCAGACTGGTCTGTACTGTCGGAAGCGGGTATTAACTGGAGTGATATCCAGGTAGTGACGGCATCAGGCATCAACTGGCTGGATGTGAAGGCCCTTTCTGAGACGGGTATCAACTGGTCTGATCTGGAAATACTGACAAAAGAGGGAGTCAACTGGTCGGATCTCACTGTCCTGAGCCAAGTAGGAATAAACTGGAGTGACATTCAGATAATTACGGAAGCCGGCATAAATTGGTCAGACTGGGCAGTGCTTGCGGAAGCCGGAATTAACTGGAGCGATATGCAGACAATGACCGAAGCCGGCATAAATTGGCTGGATGTGAGAACTCTTTCTGAGACTGGTATCAACTGGGACGATCTCGAGATACTTACAAAAGCGGGAGTAAACTGGTCGGATCTAACGGTACTGAGTGAAGTGGGGATTAACTGGTCGGATCTGCAGGTAATGTCAGATAGCGGAGTTAACTGGTCAGATTGGGAAGTGCTCAGCGAGACCGGAATAAACTGGTCTGATTTGCAGGTAATGACCGAATCTGGCATAAACTGGTCAGACATGAAACCCCTGACAGAAGCCGGAATTAACTGGGAAGATCTGGAAATACTGACAAAAGAGGGAGTAAACTGGTCAGACCTGACGGTCTTAAGCGAGTCAGGAATAAACTGGAGCGACCTCGGGATAATAAGCGCCGCGGGAGTCAACTGGTCAGACTTAACGGTATTATCTGAAGCGGGAATAAACTGGAGTGACATCCAGGTGATAACTGAATCCGGAATAAACTGGTCCAATATGCAACCCTTAACCGAAGCTGGTATCAACTGGGACGACCTTGAAGTTTTCACAAAAGCGGGAGTCAACTGGTCAGACCTGACGATCCTGAGTGAAGCGGGCATAAACTGGTCAAATCTCCAAGTAATGAGTGATGCGGGAGTTAACTGGTCAGATTGGGTGGCGCTGAGTGAAGCCGGGATAAACTGGAGCAACCTGCAGGTGATGACAGAATCCGGTATCAACTGGTCTGACATGAAGCCACTGACAGAAGCGGGAATCAATTGGGATGATCTTGAAGTTACGACAAAAGCGGGAGTAAATTGGTCAGATATGGCCATTTTGACCGAAGCCGGCATAAATTGGGGCAATATACAAATAATGACAGAAGCCGGCATAAACTGGTCGGATATGTCAATTCTTGGCGGCGCCGGAATAAATTGGTCGGATCTGCAGGCACTGACATCGGAGGGCGTGAACTGGTCGGATCTTGCTGTTCTCGCGGATGCCGGCATCAACTGGAATGATCTTCAGATAATGAGCTCATCGGGAATAAACTGGTCAAATTTTGACGTTCTTACCCGCCAGGGAGTGAATTGGATGGATCTTCATGTTATGACAGCGTCCGGAATTAACTGGTACGATATCGCCCGGTTGTCGGATAACGGCATAAATTGGCAGGATATTTCCGAAATGTCGGGTTTTGGGATAAACTGGCTGGAAATATCAGTGATGTCGGATGCCGGCATCAACTGGCTTGGAATAGCTCGGATGGCCGATGCTGGGGTTAATTGGAATAATCTGGCTGCAATGAGCGTGGAAGGCGTCAATTGGTCGGATATCGGGGTGATGGCTGCCGCCGGAATAAACTGGGATAATGTAGGGAAACTCTCGGAATCAGGTATAAATTGGTCCGATCTGCAGATAATGAGCGAAGCGGGTATTAACTGGGGGGATATAGGGAGAATGAGCGGGGTGGGAGTTAACTGGTCAGATCTCCAGGTGATGGCTAAGGCTGGGATAAACTGGTCAGACCTGGCCTACATGAGCGGCGTTGGTATAAACTGGACCGATGTACACGGACAGACGATATCAAGTATAAACTGGACAGATCTCGCGGCCATGACATCCGCCGACATTAACTGGGCGGATATAGCGACTATCAGTGACCGGATAGACCAGATATCCCTCGACATTGGGACAGTTGACGGCCTTGTTCGCGAGCTGATGCTAACGGTAGGAGAATCCGGTGACGGTCCCACGGATTCGCTTTACGGAGTGGTGGAAGATGTTCAGCAGATCCTTACAGATCTCGATGTTAAAGAGCTTACCGAGGCCATTGAGAATTTGGAAGAAACGATCGGAACACCCGATGATACGCTTGCCGACGAAACCATGTTTGGGAAGATAAATGAGATAGAGTCTTACGCGATGCTTATAGGAAGCGCTCTTGATGAAACCACGGCGGAAACTTTGTTCGGCAGGATAAAACAGGCCAAAAATTACGCGAGCGACGCGTATAACGAAATTCTGGCTGTAAGAGAAGATATCGGGGTAGAAGGGACCGAGGGGGATGTGTTAACGTTCATAGAAAAGATCAATGTTATCTTAGGCGATCTCAAAGAAGACCTGAACACGCTTTTGCCGGAAAAAGTAGATAGCAGTGAAATAAAGAAAACCGTTATAGACGCTATGGCTAACGCTATAAACGAAGCCGTGGAATCCTTAGGGCTTAAGATGGAGGCTGTGCAGGGACTGACAGCGGAAGGACTCCAGGATCCGACGGAAATAAAGAACAAACTCGCGGAAATGAAAGCGATGCTCGAACTTTTGACACAAACAAAAGAAGATGAAGCGGTAGTTATACGGTCATGGTTCGAGGTTGAGTAATACCGAAGAGGATAAGCGGGGGATAGGAATGAGAAAAAGACATATAGTCTTATGGTTCTTTTTTATGGCTTTTTTTGTACGGCCCGGAGAGATCTCTGCCGATGTGGGGGTGAACATAGTTGTTGTGAACCCCTCGGAAAGCAAAACCCAGAAAATGACAATTAATTATGAGCTGCCCCCGGGCCTTCAGAGAAGCGACATATTGGAAACAGGAGATCTGAATGCCGAATATAATGTCTCAAGGGCTCTTTTTTATGTCACGGGGGAAATAGAACTTAACCCGAAAGAGACCAGGACCGTCAAAGTTGTAATACGCGACATCTGGAATATCCCTTCTGAAAAATTCGACAATATATCTTCAATCCTTGAAGGCAAAATAAAAGGCTTGCAGGACAGCGCCGACCCGGAGACGCTGAAACTTGCTTCGGATGAACTGCGTTCAAGGTTGGAAGATGTAAGGAAATACCAGCGGGACAATGCCGGGGATGTTCAGAAAAGAATGGAAATGTACACGTCTAACATGGACAAATTGAGGAGGATAGAGAACGATATCTTTTCCCTGGAACGCATGTTGAGCAAAGAAACCGGTACCGAGGAAAGAGACGAAACAGTGCTGCTTACAATTGAAGCCAGTAATCCCAGAGACGAAGAGAGGACACTGCCTGTAAAGTTCGAACTTCCCAGAGAGATAATCCCTCAGCATATCGAGGAACTCGGCGGTATGGAAATAATGTATGACTCGGCAAAGGATATGTTCTACCTGTTCGCGGAAAGGACTTTTGCCCCGGAAGAGACCAGGAGATTTCAGGTAAGAATAAAAAACATATGGAAGATATCGGAATTAGAAATAAACAGATATGTAGAAGAAGCGGAGGAAGCTTATGCCAAATTTGAAGGTCTTTCAGACGAGCCCACGGTAGCCATACTGCTTGAGTCCATAAAAAATAATGCCAGCACCATAATTGAGACGCAGAAGGCCGCGGAAAGTGTAAGGGACAGGGTAGCTGTTTTCAGAGCCAATCAGAAATTACTCAGGGACATAAAGGACGATCTTGAGAAGATGAAAACTTTGACCATCCCGGAAATAGACAAGGAAAAGCAGGAATTAAGCGATGTTCTCCGTTCGGAACATATATTCGAGACGCTGAGGGAACTTTCCTACAAGCTTTTCAAGGAGAAACTCACCGCCTCAACAGTGTGGAGAATAATAATGCTTATAGTGTCTTTCGCCATCATTCTTACGGCTGTTTTTTACGCCATCTGGATAGTGAAGGTAAAAAGGAATGAGTCCCGTGTTTATGACAAGGTAAAATAACGGGAAAGAGGTCAAGCGTATGAACCTGAAGGCATGTAATAGGTTTTGGATCGCATGTATGGCGGTGCCGGTTTTGACGGTGGTCCCTTTTTTTATAGAAAATATCGATGCCTCTCAGGCAAAAGACAGCAGTGCCGGAGAAATAACCATTGCCGTGGAAGTTGAGAATGCCACTCCGGTGAAAGCCGTGAAAAAGGTAAAGTACTATCTTCCCGCCGAGATAATGCCGGGGCATGTGGTCAATTCCGCGGGACTTAAGATCGCTAAAGACAGTTTGGACGGAAGATTGTACCTGGAGAACGATCTTGAGTTTGAGGCGTATGAGATAAAAATTTTTCAGATAAAGGTTAAAGATGTTTGGACTATGCCTTTAGACAGGATTGACTCGTACATAAATGAAGCCCAAAGGTTAAGGGATGTTCTGAGAGATACTCCATATGGGGAGATATCAGACTTACTGTGCGAAGAGGTGGTGAAAAGGGCGGAAGAGATAAAGGTTTCACAGGGAAAGGCTTCGAGTGTGCGGGGACATGTCGCTGTTTTTAGAAAGAACGAGGAGAAACTGTCGGAAGTATGGCAGGCAATAGACCGATTAAGAGAAATGAACAGCGCCGTCGAGAAGCAGTCGGCGAAAGGACTCGCGAAAGAAAGGATCGAGACCATATTGCTCATCGTGACGACTTTTCTTATCATTTTGACTGCGGTGGTTTTCATGATATGCGCGGCCGATCCCGGAAGAAGGCCGGTTTTTAAAAAATAAAGCCCGGGATATGCCGGCAAAGCGAAGGCGGAAAGCAGAGGATTTTGCATTAAACCGAACTATAGTGTAATATTACTAACTACAAGAACATGCAGAACGAAAAGGAATGAACAATGGCGCCCCTGCAGTACAAGGAAATAGGATACATTACGACTATACGAGGGTGTATAGTTACCGTGAGAGGCCTGGAGAACTGCATCAACGGCCAGTTGGTGCGTTTCGGTTTCGGTAATGAGGGCATTATCATAGGTTTTGACGCGGTGGAAACCCAGGTTTTGCTCGTCAAGCAGAGGACGAATCTTAGTACGGGAGACAAGGCCGAGATGACACTGGAGCCTTTTAATACCCCCGTGGGAGACAGTTTCATCGGCAGAATAGTTAATCCTCTGGGTGAACCGCTTGATGGCCTTGGCCCCGTTATTCCCGAGAAGTACGCCCCTATCTTCGCCGACGCTCCGTCCGTAATGGACAGAGGCCCGGTCGACAATACTATTGAGACCGGAATAAAAATTGTGGATTCTATGATACCCGTAGGGTTCGGGCAGAGACAGCTCATACTTGGGGACAAAATGACAGGGAAGACCACCATAGGCACTGACATTATCCTGAACCAGAAGGGAAAGGATGTGAAATGCATTTATTGCGGTATAGGAAAATCCAAAAGCGCCATGGACAGAGTAGTGGCGCTTTTTAAAGAACATGACGCGTTCAAGTATACGTCAATAGTTACGGCCATAGCCGGAACTACTCCGGGACAGCAATACCTTGTGCCTTATATAGGGAGCGCCATAGGCGAACATTTCATGTATAAGGGGGAGAAGGTAATAGTTATTTTTGATGATTTTACCAAGCATGCGTGGGCGTACAGAGAGCTTTCGCTTCTCTTGCAAAGGCCTCCCGGAAGAGAGTCGTATCCCGGAGATGTTTTTTACCTGCACTCGAGAATGATAGAAAGGGCGGCCCAGCTCTCAAAAGAGCTTGGCGGAGGAGCGATGGCTTTTTTCCCCATAATAGAGCTTCTCGAGGGGGACCTGTCGGGGTATATCTCGACAAATCTTGTATCTATGACGGACGGGCAGATATACCTTAGCGCTTCTCTTTTCGGGGAGGGGTTCAAACCCGCCATAGACATAGGTTTTTCCGTGTCCAGAATAGGAAGCAAGGCCCAGTGGCCGGCTGTAAAAAAAGTTTGTAAGACCATGAGGTTCGATTACCTCCAGTTCCGAGAGCTTCTAATGGTATCGAGATTAAAAGCGGGAGGGACCAAGACCGACGAAGCGGGGGACGAGATGAAGGGCGGAGAGATACTCTCGGACCTTTTGAAACAGGAAAACGATCATCCCCTGGAAATGGTCGAGGAAGTGATAATTTTTTTCGGATTGTCGGAAAAAATGGTTTATGACCTTGACAAAGAACAACTTAAGGAATGGAAAAAAAGTGTCTATAATTTCGCGAAAGAAAAATATCCCGATCTTGTAAAAGCAATAGCCGAAAAGAAAGATCTGGGCGACGAAGAGAAAGAAGGCCTGCAAAGTTTGTACGAGGAATACATAGATCTTCTTAACAGGGAATTCGCGTCGAAAAAACCCGAAGAAGAGGAAGAAGATGAGGCCGGCCCAGACGACGGAGCGGAAGAGAATGCTGAGGTTGCCGCAGAACCGGCTTCTTAGATCGGGCATAGGGGGTTTTGGGGATGGCGGAGGAGGGTTCGAGATTCGGTCTTCTGATAATGGACCCCGACAGGGTAATATTCGAGGGAAAGGTCTCCAGTCTTTTTCTTAAAGGAGACACGGGTGAGTTCGAGATACTTCCATTTCATTATCCGGTTCTGAGCCTGCTTGCCGAGGGGGATATTGTAATAGACTGGAAGTCCGTTCTGGCTATAAAAAGCGGGATATTGCGTTTTTTTATGAACGAATGCGTTATCATAGTGGAACTCAAGGAATAATACGGTTTTAATATGACCCGTATTGTGATAGGGTTTTGAATTCAGTTAAAATGTTGCTGCAAATCGGGACTATGTGATCCGTACAGGGAGGATCCACACCGGGCGGACCCCGCCCGAAGTTCTAAGACAGGCGGGGCATGCGGGCCCTGGTAGGATTACATAGTCCCGATATAGAGAGGAATGGTGTACGAAGGTGGTACTGTTTAAACTAAAACGGTATAACGGGACGATATGGCGACACTTATAATAATCCTGATAATGCTTACGGTGGTCCTGGGCCCTTCGCTTGTGATAGGGATCCTGGGGCATGCCACAATAAAGGCCCTGGGAAGGAACCCCTCGGCGGCGTCTAAGATATTCCTGGGAACGGTCTTTCTTCTGGTATTTGTCGAGACCATTTCCATAGTGGCCATGCTGGTAATATTCCAGCTCTTTTCGGGATAAGCGTTCTTAAAAGGAGAGTGACATGCTTTTGCTGCAGATCGTTATAATCCAGACCATAGTTTTTGGGGCGGTTATTTTTTTTCTCAGGAAGATAATGATGGGAAGCACGGAAAGCGCGGTTAACCGCCTCAACGAATCCTATACGCAAATGGAAAAGAAAAAGGAGGAGCTGGCGCAAAAGATCCAGCAGGCCCAGCAGGACTATGAGTCCAGGAAAAAAGAAGCCGAAAGAATAGCGGATAAAATAAAGAACGACGCGGACACAGAGGCGCGTGACCAGAAGGACGCCATCCTGAAAAAGGCCCATGAGGAAGCGGAGCGCTTGATAGTTGACACAGTGGGGGCTAAGGAGCAGATACGCGCGGAGATAGTAAAAGAGGAGCAGGTCAAGCTGGTGGACTACTGCCGGGAGCTTCTGGAAGGTGTTTACGGGGACATAGTAGGAGAGAAGGTGGATGAAATTCTTATAGAAGATTTTATTGAAGAGGTGAATAATATGGATGTGGAAAGCATACCGGCCGGCACCAGGAAAATCGAAGCCATAAGCCGGAGGCCTCTCACCGAGAAACTCAAAAAAAAGATACACGAAGTCGTGGAAGGCAAAATGAAGGGCAAGATCGACGTTTCTGAGACGGTATCCGAAGATGTTCTTGGAGGAATGACCTTGAAATTCGGGAACCTTGTGCTTGACGGCAGCGTAGCCGGGAAACTCCAGGAGAAAGCTGCCGCCATGAAGGGAAAGATAGAAAGAGGCCATTAGGGAGAAGATATGCCAAAAGCGGCAAGGATAAAATCAGATCTTGACGACGTTTCGGCAATGGTAGAGATTTTCCAGATACTTAAGGATGTAGCGGCTAACCACTTCTATAATACCGCTAAACGAAAAGAGGCATTTGTCAGGTTCGCGGACAGTTTTGTGGAATTTTTTAAAATGGTGAGTTTAGCCGAAGCAAAAAGCCCGCTTGTCCAGACACAAACGAAAAGGGTGGGGATATTGGCCATAACTTCCGAAGGCGGATTTATGGCCGACATGACCGCCAAAGTCATAAGAACGGCTTTAAAAGAAGCGGAGAAGCATGGGGCTACTAACGAGATAATAGTCATAGGAGCCAAAGGAAAAGAAAAGCTCAGGAATGTAACGGGAAGAACAGACTTCACGTGCATAGAAGAAGTCGAGGAAAAAGGGCTGTATAAAACGACCCTTGAAGCCAAGGAATGTATTTTGCAAAAAGTCAAAGAGAGAAAAATAGGAAAGGTTTTTTGTGTTTATCCGAGAGCGATGTCGCTTGAGTTCATAAAACCTTTTACTGTTAAACTTCTTCCCTCGGAAGAACTAATAACCCAGCAGATGGATGTGAAGGATGTGATCGAGAAGGTCATTGTCGAGTCGAACCCTGACGACATAATAAACCATTTGGCCGATGTATGGCTTACATGCCGATTGTATGAGATGCTTGAAGACTGCGTTATAGCGGGTTTTGCCGCCCAGTCCCAGCAGCTTGAGGCAAGTTTAGAGAGGCTTAAAAAGGACCAGAAGGGGCTTATGGCCGGTTTTCGCAAGGCAAAAAAAGGCGATATAGACCAGAGTTTACGCGAGGTTTTCACCGCGTCCAAAATAACACAAAGCGCAAGAAGGTAAATAACAGAGCCTATGGGGAACATGGAAGACGAAATAAAACAAGAAGAGACCAAAGATGCGGCGGAGCCGGAAAGTGTGGACAGCGGTATTCCTCCCGGGAAGATCATTTCCGTTCAGGGCCCGGTGGTCGACGTGCAATTTCCCGAGGGCCAGAACATGCCCCCTCTTTTCGACGTTCTTAAGATGCGCGCCTTTGACGGCAGGGAAGTCATCGTTGAGATAGCGGAGCATCTTCCTGACAGGATAGTCCGGTGCATATCGCTCTCCGATACACTTAACCTTCAGAAAAACGCTTTTGCCTATCCTTCGGGAAGCCCGGTTACGGTTCCTGTGGGAGACGAACTTTACGGGAGGATCGTTAATATTTACGGAAAGCCTCTTGATAATAAACCTCCGGTCAAAACACAGGAAATGCGGCAAATAAGGAGGGCCCCCGATATTCCCGAGTGGAACCTTCTTTCGAAAACGGTTGAAAAGCCGCAGATACTCGAGACCGGCATAAAAATAATAGACCTTTTATATCCTCTTGTGAAGGGAAGTAAGACCGGTGTTCTTGGAGGAGCGGGCTGCGGGAAAACGGTTATCATCCTCGAGATAATAAACAATATCGTTACCAAACACAGCGGGGCATGTGTTTTCGCGGGAATTGGGGAGCGAATAAGAGAAGGTAACGATCTTTATTTCGAGCTCGCCGAGCATAATCTGCTTGAAAAGGTCATGATGGTCTTTGGCCAGATGAACGAACCTCCGGGCGCGCGCTATGAGATAGTCAATACGGGAATTACCATGGCCGAGTACATACAAAGCAAGAACAAGGACGTCCTTCTTTTTATGGACAATATTTTCAGGTTTGTACAGGGCGGGCAGGAAGTTTCGACGCTGCTTGGAAGGGTGCCTTCGGAAACCGGGTATCAGCCCACATTGGCTTCGGAGGTAGGGTCGGTGCAGGAAAGAATAAGGTCCGTCAAAGGCAGGGGATCCGTTACTGCGTTCCAGGCTGTATATGTTCCGGCTGACGATATGACAGACCCCGCTGTTGTGGCCATATTCAGTTACCTGGATTCTGTAATACGTCTTTCCCGTGACCTGGCCCAAAAAGGTTTTTTCCCGGCAATAGACCCTATAGCCAGTACGAGTTCCAATCTTGATATGAACATAGTGGGGAGAAGGCATTTCGAACTTGCCCAGCAGACAATACTTATGCTGAACAAGCATAAATCCCTGCACAAAATAGTTCAGGTCATAGGCGTGGAAGAGTTGTCCAAACAGGACAGGATAGATTTTGAAAGAGCGGGCAAGCTTCTTAATCTGATGACACAACCTTTTATAACATCCGAGGTGTTTACGGGTAAAAAGGGCGAATATGTCACAATAGAGGAAACCCTGGAAAGTGTTGAAATGATAGTTAACGGGGATGTGGATAAAAGGCCTGAAAAAGAGTTCTATATGATAGGAAAGGTGAGAAAAAAAATATGACGGGAAGATCAGACCCCAGATTAAGCAAGTTACTTTTATCCGAGGGGATATTTACCGAAGATGAGTTGAACCGCGCGGAGAAAGGAGCTCTGGATAGAAGATGCTCTCTTCAATCTTATCTTGTTTCGGAGGGGCTTCTGGACGAGGAAAAGCTTTTATCGGTTATTTCCAGGGCGGAAGGTATGGAACTTATAAATCTTCATGAAGTAACAGCCGAGGAAACCGCCCTTAAAGCTGTTCCCGCGAAATTCACATGGCATTACAATTTTGTTCCCGTAAAGCTGGAAGGCAATGTTCTCACTATAGCGGTGAACGAGCCTTTGACCGTGAATGTTCAGGACGAACTCAGGCTGATCCTCGGGTATCAGATAAGGACCGTTCTTGCCAGAAAAAAACACATACAGGAGGTTCTTAAGTCCAAATATGGCCTGGGTTCCGATACCATAGAAAAAATGGTCTCGGAAGACGCCGAAAATTATGCCAGGGAGACGGCGAAGGTCCCTTCATATGCCGGTATAGACGACGTTGAAAAGCTTGCCGGGGACGCTTCAGTGATACGCCTTGTAAACCAGATAATAATGGAAGCGTATAGAAAAAGGGCTACAGACATTCATATAGAGCCTTTCCGCGGAAAATTACGCCTTCGATACCGGATAGACGGTGTAATGCAGGATCAAAAAGTTCCGGAAGAAGTGGACAGGTTCCTTCCGGCTATACTGTCACGGATAAAAATAATGAGCAATCTTAATATAGTGGAAAGACGTCTTCCCCAGGACGGAAGGGCTATAGTAAAAACCCAGGACGAGGTGCTTGATCTCAGGGTTTCTTTTATACCGACACCGCACGGGGAAAGTGTTGTTATAAGGGTGCTTCCGTCAAAAATGTTCTTCGGCCTTGGACGTCTGGGCCTCTCCAGGAATGATATCGATATTCTCAGAGGGCTAATGAAAAGGCCGAGCGGCATAATTTTCGCCACGGGCCCGACCGGTTCCGGGAAAAGCACCACCCTTTATGCTTGTATGGGAGAAGTAGACAAGGCCCAGAAAAAAATAATTACCATAGAAGACCCTATAGAGTACGAAATGGCCGATATAACCCAGATACAGGTGAACGAGGCGTCGGGACTGACTTTCGCTACAGGCCTCCGGAGCATGTTAAGGCATGATCCCGATATAATGATGGTAGGGGAGGTACGC
Organism: Candidatus Omnitrophota bacterium; assembly: GCA_041667545.1. Classification (GTDB taxonomy): domain Bacteria; phylum Omnitrophota; class Gorgyraeia; order Tantalellales; family Tantalellaceae; genus SLID01. The sequence goes on from JBAYES010000019.1 coordinate 15,657, forward strand.
GACCGTGAAACGGCTGATATAGCCATAAGAGTAGCCCTTACCGGGCATCTTATACTTTCCACACTTCATACAAATGACGCGGCTACAGGAGTGACAAGACTCATAGATATAGGGATAGAGCCATATTTGGTGGCTTCAAGCGTAGAGGCCTTTCTGGCGCAGAGACTGGTAAGGGTTATCTGTTCAAATTGCAAAACGGCGGTAACCGATATCGCTCCGGAAATAAGGGAGTGCGTGATTCGCAATATAGGGCTGGACCATGGCGGGGAAATAAAACTTTTCCGGGGAAAAGGCTGTGAGAACTGCAATTATACAGGTTTCTACGGGAGGACGGCGATCTACGAGATACTTATCGTGGACAGGGAGATAAAGAGGTTGATAATAGAAAAAGCCACGGCTTCGGAAATAAAAAGCAAAGCCGTTGAGAACGGCATGACCACACTTATGCGTGATGGGTGGTATAAGGTAATGAAAGGCGTTACTACGCCCGAAGAAGTTATGAAAGTATGCCAGGACATGGAAGTCGAACAGGGGGCATCTGTTCAGAAAGATGAGGAACACGAAAAGGATGCGGTTACAGGCGTTAAGGCCCCGGAAAAGAATAAGCCGGATCTGATGGATCAAGACCGAAGAGTATATCTAAGAGTACCGGTCCGGGTGGGAATGAAATACCGTCTTCTTGAAAAGGGAGAAGGCGAAATAGTTTTTATTGACGGAATTCCTGATAAGGGATCCAGGGGTGAGAATATTTTCACCGGAGAGATATTTACAAGAACCATCCCGCATTCAGAATTTGTGAAAGAGGCCTACAGGGAAGTGAATTCTACCACATTGAACATAAGCGCCGGCGGCGCGGTATTCGAGTCCATGTATCTGCTTCCCGTAGGGTCTATTATAGAGCTGTTAATGGAGATACCGGGTATCCCGAGGCCGGTAAAGTGTTTGTCCAAGGTTGTAAGGTTCGACAAGAACCTGCCCGGCGCTTTCAATATGGCGGTTTGTTATCTTGATATGTCAGGAGAGGACAGAAAAACTATAGACGAGTTCGTCAAAAAAGAAAAAGACAGAATGACCATCATGGAAATAAAGAGGTACTAATATCTTATGAAAAAGTTTTTTTACCGAGCCAAATCCGGTCCGGATGACGTTATTGAAGGGGTGATAACCGCTTCAACGGAGCAAGAAGCCGTAGCGTCCCTGTCCCGCAAAGGGTATGTCGCGACCTCTTTGCAGGAATTCCGGAAAGAAGGAAGAGAGGGAGCATCTCTCGGGAATGCTTCTTCCCGCCGCGGAACCGTCGGAAAGAAAGAATTAATATCCTTTACCAGGCAGCTTTCAGTTCTTGTCAGGTCCGGCATACCGCTTGTACGCGGCCTGGATATCCTGTCGTCTCAAATTAAGAATATGTATCTTGGTAAAGTGGTGGATGATATATCGAAAAGGATAAAGAACGGGGAAACACTGTCTTCCGGCATGTCGGCCTATCCCAAAGTGTTTTCCGATTTCTACAGGGCTATGGTAAGCGCCGGCGAAGAATCGGGAACGGTAGACAAGTCTCTGGAAAGGCTCTCCGAGTATTATCAAACGCAGGCCCGAATAATGGCAAAGGTACGCGCCGCGATGGCGTATCCGCTTTTTATAGCTATTGTCGGTATACTTACCGTTGTTTTTGTTTTTACAAATGTGATGCCGCGCATAATACCTGTGCTTCTGAGTTTAAATACAGAACTTCCCCTCCCGACGAGGGCGCTGATCTTTATGAGTGAATTTTTTAAAGAGAAATGGGGAGTGTTGGCCTTGGGGCTCTTCATTTTCGCGCTTATGTTCCGGAAGGCCATGGGCAGCAAGACCTTCAAAGGTCATATTTCATCTTTAAAATTGAAACTTCCTGTATTCGGTGATCTTATTTTGAAGTCCGAACTCTCAAGGTTTACGAGGGCAATGGAGATATGTATGGGAAGCGGTATTCCGGCTATAGGCGCCACATCAATATCTCTTTCCATGATAGGAGAGTATCATCTGAGACAGAAGCTTGAGGGAAGCATAAAGTCTATCGAAAGGGGGAGATCACTTACGGAAACGTTCTCGGAGGCCGGCATCTTCCCCGTTTTCGCGATAAATCTCATAAACGTAGGAGAGGAATCCGGGAATGTTACAGAAAGCATGAAAGATATATCGGACGCCTTTGAGGCTGACTGCGGCGATGCCGTTGACGTGGCTCTGGGGTTGCTGGAACCGGCAATGGTGCTTGTAGTAGGGCTTATAGTGGGGTTTATAGTCAGCGCGGTACTTTTGCCCGTATTCCAGATGAATTTTGTTCAGATGTAAAAACAACTAGGATTCTGCAAAATGCCTGTTTCTCGTCATTGCGAGGGACCCTGTACCGTACGGTACAGGGGACCGAAGCAACCTCATAATTTATTATATATGTTGGGATTGCTTCGGCCACATACTAAGTCTGCCGAAATCCTGAGTTTCATATCTTCCCACGATATGAAGGGCTTCGTCACTTACTTCGTTCCTCGCAAAGACGGTATAAAAGTCAATTTTGCAGAACTCTAGTAAAAACAACAAAAGAGGAGAGATGTATGTTCGCGGCATTGAAAAAGACCGGAGGGTTCACTCTTATAGAGATACTCCTGGTGGTTGTTATAATAAGTTCTCTGGCGGCTATGATAGTTCCGAGAATGACGGGGAGATCGGAAGCGGCTAAAGAATCCATAGCCAGGGCGGATATAATGGTGAATATCCCAACGGCTCTCAAGCTTTATGAGCTGGACAATGGGACTTTTCCATCATCTTCCCAGGGCCTGAAAGCGCTCACGGAAAAGCCGTCAACTCCACCTGTGCCGTCCAACTGGAACGGCCCGTATGTGGAGAATAGGAGCCTTAAAGATCCCTGGGGAAGAGAATATCTGTACAAATATCCGTCGACAAGAGGAAGGGACTATGATCTTTACTCTCTCGGGAAGGACGGTATAGACAATGAGAACAATATATCCAACTGGCAGTAAGGGGTTCACGCTTCTTGAGATACTTATCACCATCTCGGTGTTCACTTTCGGTTTTTCGCAGATATTCTCGATATTCTTTGAATCCGGCGCGGCCGTACAACATGTGGAAAACAGATTGGCGGCAGTTGTCCTGATGGAGAACGCGACATGGGAAGCCGTTGATTTTCGGGGCCCTTTGGACGCGGTCGGGACTTACAGGCGCGGCAGTATGGAGACAGCGGGGGGGCAGGAATTCCATATAACCGCGGAGGCCTCTAAAGTTCCGGGCTTCCGGAAGCTGCACAGGCTTGATGTAACGGCAGTGTGGAATGAAGGCAAAAAAAATGTTTCAATGAAAAAAGAAAGTTTCATAAGAAAACAATGACAGTGGACATTATTAAAAAGATCAAACGGCGGGAAGGGGTGACGCTTATAGAGCTTCTTCTGGTAAGTTCCATGATGGTCCTTATCGGCGTAGCGGTTTACGGGGTTTTCTCGCTCGCATTGAATGTGTATAGCAGGATCGAAACCGGAAAAAGCGGGAGTGATATTGTGGTCTTTTCCGAAAAATTGGCGGATGATCTCAGGAATCTCAGGCCTTTCCCCGAGTTTGATTTTAACGGGACCCCTGACGGAATGACGTTTCATGTTAATAACGCGCGATATTTGATATCCCCTTCCGATGCGGAGACATCAGGCGTTCCGCCGGTCTCAAGGGTAGAATATTCATATGAACCTTCATTTGACGGGATAGTAAGAAGAACCTATAAATACGGACATAGAGAACCGTATTCCGTTACGACGGTTTTGAGCGGGGAGGGACAAGTTCTCTTTGGTTATGTTAAACCCGGTGAAAAAAAGGGAATGAGTTCTTTTTTTGAGGAACATATATCAACGGCGCCCCGAGCTGTAAAAATTGAGGTAATAGATGCAGGCGCCAAAAAAGTAATTTTCAGAAGAATAGTGGACGTGCCGATAACCGGAATGTAAATGCCGCGGAAGGGGCCGAGGTCCGGGAATTTTTTATGACATATTCACCGTTTAAGAATAAAAGATCCAAAGGAAGCGTACTTATACTGGTACTGTGGGCTCTTGTATTTTTGGGTTTGCTGACGGTGGGAGCGGGAACAATAGCCCGCCAGAGAATAATACTGTCGGACAATATCGAAAAGAGGTCGGAACTGTATTCTATTGTTTTTTCCGGAGCGATGGTGATGATAGACGCTCTGGCTTCTTCGGAGGGAAAGGATATTTTTCGTGAAGAAGATCTGATGGATATTCTCGCGTCGAGGGGGGGGGCTTTTCACCCTCCCGTGAAACTGAGCAAGGGATCTTTTGAGTGGGGAGATACCGGTTTGACAGATGAGAGCGGGAAAATAAACGTGAATTATGCTGACGCAAATACCCTTAGAAACGTTTTCGGTATTGCCGGGGGGTTAGATGCCGTCGCGGCCGGAAAATTGGCGGGAAATGTTATAGACTGGCGTGACAGTGACAATGTTGTTCACGGGGGCAAGAGTGTTGCCGGTGAAAGCGCTACGTATTCCAGGAAGGGCTATGGCTACGCTCCCAGGAACATGCCGTTCGTATGCCTCGAAGAGCTTTTGCTGGTGGATGGAATGTCCCCGGAGGTCTTTCTCCGGCTACGCGGCCACATTACTGTTTTCGGCTCAGGCCGGGTTAATGTTAATACCGCCTCTTCCGAGGTTTTTGAGGCCCTGGGGCTAAGCCGTGATACGGCGGACAAAATATTGCATTTCAGAGAGAGTAAAGTTTCGGGCGGGAAAAGTTCCGGACGCAATACTTTCAGGGCTTTAGACGATCTCAATGAAGTTTTTAAGGGCGAGAAGGACGATACCGGACGTGAAAACGAAATAAGAGAGATCGATAATCTTTTGTTCAGCGGAAACGCGGGAGTGAACGCGGAGGTCTTCAGTTTATCCTGCATCGGAAAACTGGAAAGGGGCGGCCCCGAAGGAAAGCTTCTTTGTGCTTTTGACCGAACGGGACGTCTGCTATACTGGGGATATGTAATGACCGGAAGGGGACAATAGAAATGATCTTCAAGGATATTTTACATAAACAGACCGATGTCGCGGCCGTAGAGATGGATGACATGTACCTTAAGATGGCGCATGGGACAAGATCGGGGGGCCGGACAACCATTAGCAAGGTCAGAACATTGTACGGGAGGACCTTGTCCGACGAAGAGATATCTTCATCCATATCGCAGTTCTTTCAGGATGTAAAATTCAGCCGCGGAGAGATAATAAGCGTTATCCCTTCGCGGTTCGGCATATACAAGAACGTAGAGATCCCTTCGGTAGACAAAGAAGAGATAAGGCAAATAGTGGATCTTCAGGCGGGCGCGCATACTCCGTATCCCAAGAACGAGATAATTATAGAGCATATAGATGTCGGAGTGTTCCACGAAAGGTATACGAAGATACTCCTTGTGATCTTTAAAAAGGATATTGTTACCAAGCGCTATGATGTTATCAAAAAAGCCGGGTATAAAGTAGGAAGGGCCGTTCTGGCGTCCGAACCCGAGGCGAAAGTCTTTTTTGACGCGATTCCGAATAAAGTTTCCCGGGAAACCGTAGCTATGGTGGATGTGGACGCCGGGTTTTCCAATTTCACCGTTATTAACGAAGGAAAAGCCATATATATGAGGTCGATCCCTTCGGGCACTAAGGAATTGTCCGAACGAAAGCAGGAAGGCCTCAGCGCGTTCTCTGAAGAAATAAAAAGATCATTGGAGTCGTATCAGGCAAATAACATAAATGACGCTCCGGTCAAAATATTTTTTATAGGCAAAAAAGATATTGTCGGGGAACTCGTCCGGAATTGCGGATCCTTGGGACTGGGTCCTGAGGCCGAGATGTTCGATGTTTTTTCGGTTCCCTCCATGCCGGACGCCGGCAAAATTGAAGGATCGGGAGAAGTGTCAGTGCTTTCCGTTGCGGCTCCTGTGATCGATCCGGGAAAGGATTATATTGATCTTACCCCAGAAGATATTCGGATAAGGCGTGAAATAAAGAAAAAATCAAAAGAAGCTCTTAAAGCGGGTGTTCTGGCAACGACTACACTGCTTCTTTTCTGCGTCGCTCTTTTGTCGAACTTGATGCTTAAGAACATGTATATGAACAAGCTTGAAACAAGTTATACAAGCGAGAACGAAGAAGTGCTGAAACTGAACGAGGTTATCGACTCTACCTCCAGAATAAAAAAGTTCATTGCGGGAAAGGGCGCCGGACTTTCCGGCATGGCACTCCTTTTTAAGGCAATGCCGGATGAAGTATTCCTTACAAGTATAGATTTCAGGGACGGTGATACTTTTACTTTCACGGGTACTGCCGACAGCATGTCGAGAGTTTTTTCCCTGGTCACGGAACTTGAAAATTCAAAAATTTTCAGGGATGTTCAGGTTGATTTCACAAGAAGCCGAAGCCAGCGAGGAATTGAAGTGGCTGATTTCGGCCTCACCCTCACGTTCGAAAGAGAGGTTGCGTAAATGCTGGATGTAGTAAAATCTTTTTTTGACGGGCTTTCTCCAAAAGAGAAAAAACTGGTTTATATAACAGGACTTGTTCTGGGGCTTATGGCCTTTGATCGATTGGTTATAGGACCGATATTCTATGAATCAAAAATGATAGACGAGAGGATCAGGGACCAGATAACTCATACAGAGAAAAATATAAGGCTTCTCGCGTACCGTGAGAAGATCTTGGAAGAAGACGCGTCATACTCGGATTATTACACCCGGGAAGGACTCTCTCGGGAAGTTCTTATAGCGACTTTTCTGGGGGAGGTAGAGAGTATAGCTAAGAGCGCGGAAATATCCCTGAGTAACATAAATCCGGTAAATGTTGTTCCTATGGAAGGATACACGGAATTCAGCCTGGACCTGGAATGCCAGGGCAAAATGAAGAATATAATCGACTTCATGTATAAAATAGACAGCTCCCGCAAACCCATGAAGATCCGATCTTTCGAAATGGCCGTAAGGAACAGGGACAACTATGAAGTAAGATGCGGTTTAACCGTCGAGAAAATGATCTTTACCAGGGCCGAAATAGCGGTGCGGGAAGAACCGGAGAGTGACGAAGAAACCATGTTCATCACGGAAAAAGTGGTATTGGAATGAGTTGAGAAATAATGAGAATAAGACAACTGTCATTTATTTTGCTTTTTTTTGTTTTGCTGCCGGTCAAAGTTTTTTCAGTTGATAAGGACGGGAACGGGGAACGGGAATACATACTTGAAGCGCGCGAAGATTTTTTAGCCGAAGATTATATCTCTGCCGAACAAAAATGCAGAATGGCCATGGCGGAGAACCCCGGATCTTTTCAAGCGAATCTCCTCTTAGGTTCAATAATAGGCAAGATCCCGGGCAGAGAGGAAGAAGCCCTGGCATATTATGAAAAGGCACTGGAGATCAACGACAACTACCCGGCAATATACGGAGAAATGTCAGCGCTTTACGGACGTTTGGGGTTGGACGAGGAAATGATACTTGTGCTTGAGCGCGGTGCGCAGGTTTTTCCAAAGGATGCCACTCTCAACTATGCCCTCGGCCTGGCATATTTCATGAAGAAGAATGATCCGGGGAAAGCCGTAAAATATTTCACAATAGCGCTTGTCGGACAGCCCAAAAACCCCAAACTCATCTACATAACGGGCCTTTCCGAGATACTTGGCGGGAATATGGCCAAGGCTCTCGAGTACATTACCCGTCTTCGTGAAATAAGGAGCGAGGATCTCGCGGTCAAGCTCGAATCTGTTATACGTAAAAGATACGGGACGCAGAGCCTGAATGTTTCCGGGGCCGTGGACACTTATGTCGAGAAACCGCCTTCCGCGAGGCCTCCCGCGGCGGAAGAGGGATCTCCGGCGGCAGTGGAGACCGAGAATGACGTCTCAAAAAACGAGGTAAATGTCTCTCCTGGGACAAGGACCGTCAGAGGTACCGGGACAGTCACCATAAAACAGACCTATGATCTTGACGGAGAAACATCCAGCCCATAGTGTAAGTTTCTGAACAAAAAATACGATCGACATATCTCTCTAAATATCAAAAAGATCGCAGCACCGATGATACAAGGGTCTGGCATTCCCTGTGAGGGACGCGAAGATTTCCCCCGCGAGGAAATCTTCGCTCGACGGACGACCTCGCTCCCCCTATGGCCCGTGCCATAGGGGACCATGCCCGCTCGGTCGTCCAACGCCCTCTCCGGGAATACCAGATCCTTGCATCGTTACCGCTCTTCCGTATAATTCCTAAGACACGAAGTATCATATCCCGCGTTCCCAGACCGTTATACGCGCGAAGGGTTCCCCTCGGTCAGGGGGTCCCCGTTTGGAATTTTAGCCTTTCGCATGTCTTTTTTTGACAAATACAACACTTGCGGGTGTTTGAGCCCTCCGAAGCCAAATAAAAAATTTTTATACATTGAATAGCGGAGGAGGGCGAGTTCGCAAGGTCAAAAAAAGATATGCGAAAGGCGTTAAGAAATTCCAAAGGGGAAGGATCGAGGGGAACTCTTTGCGCGTGAGGGGGGAATGCCAGACCCTTGTATCGTCGGTGCTGCGATCTTTTTGATATTCAGCGAGAGAATGCCGATTGAAGTTAAAAAGGTTTCAAAAAACGCACGCAAATTTCTGTCTTGATGGTCTTATATTTCCGGCCAGTTTATGCGGTATATTAGTATTTTGGTGTTAAGGGCGGGGTTCTCTTCCAGAATGAAAGGTTCAAAGTTCTTGAGCCCCAGGCCGTTCAGGTAGTAGAGACGGAAGATAACCGATTTTAGTACGCGGGACGGGGCCACTATACAGCTTGTGCGGTTTTCCTCCCGGCGTATAAAAAGAACGGAAAGACGTAAGTCGGGGTTTTTCATCGGTTTTTCGGTAAGGCCTCCCGCGACGGGCAAAATAATGCTTTCGGGCGTTCCGGATATCTGGCCTTCCAGGGATGTGAACTTAGCTGTCATGTCGGAAGTGTTGAGAGAGACGCCGTTACTGAAAAATATTATCCCGTCTTTTTCATTCGTCCTGAAACTCTCTTCGCCTATATACGGCATGCCTCCCGATATCCGCCACATAAGCGCTATATTTTCTTTGCTTCCCCGGATGAAGGCTTCCGCAGGCGGAGAAGGGGCCAAGGTTCTTTCTTTGGCCGCAATAGCTTTTGAAAAATCCCATCGATCCACGTAATAAAGACCAAGCGTGTTTTTCATAAGGTCATCATATACAAAACAAAAGGAAGGGGGCGGATCTCCGTGTGTAAGAGCCGCCATCAGGACGGCTTTATCTTCCGGTAAGAAGCGTTGCAAAGTCGAGATGGCCCCGGACCTGTTTTTCTTAACTATGTTCTTTATTATTTCCACGGCTCTGTCAGCGGTAATGCCTTCGGAAATAAGAAATTCCATCGCCTTGTTTCCGCTGGTATTGAGCATGCGGAGTATCCCGACGGCTTCACTTTCATCGTCGGACATAAAAAAACTTGCAACCCAGAAAGATTGAGGAACTTCCGGGGTAGCGCCGTCAAAAGTTACGCCGCGTTCCGCGACAGCTCTTATGAAATGACCGGGTGGCCACCAGGAGTTCACTATGCTGTTTTTTGGGGTCAGAGAGTTAATGTCATTAAGAGCCGAGTCCCAGGTTTCATTGAATATGGGGTTCAATCTGCTTGAGACAATATGGGCGAACGTTAGGGGAGAAGCCAATAGAACCAGTAAAAAGAAAAGCCATATTGTCCTCTCCGCCCGCAGGTTCCCCCTTAAAAACAACAGAAGCGGTTTTTGGATAAGCGAGAAAGCGGAATGTAAACCGAATGCGAAACAAAGCGATGCCGGCCCTATAAGAAAAACAGCGAATCTTTCGCCTTTGCCCGACATTATGGCGAATATGGCGGTGAAAATACAGACAGAGATCCTGTACCCGAACGGTATAACGGATCTTTTTGAGCAGAAGAACATAATGAAACCGTATACCGCGAAAAATGAAAAAACCGGCCCCCCCGTAAGATACATTATCTTGACGGGAGAGGTCCTTTTTAATTCGCCTATCGTCAGAAAGACATCGGGCCAGATGCTCAGGTCCAGCAGAGAGAACATACGTGTTATGTTAAGGGTTTCCGAGAGTGACGATGCCAGTCCTTCCGGGGACAACAGAAAACCCGATGTTACGGCGGTGCCCAGAAGAAAAATGCCGCAATCTGCCAGAAGCGGAAGGACGGGCTTCTTTGATAAAAGGAAGAAAACACACCCCGCGAGAAGTGATACTGTCACTATAATGGGAAGAAGAGCCCAACCCTGCCAGAAAACCGAAAAGATCCCGCAAACCAACGAGAGCACGCATACCCAACCCCGTTTTTCGGGGTTGGAAAATATTTTTGACAACATAAAAAGCGAAGCAAGCGGAAAAATTATGTTGTAAGGATCGGTATCGTACCAGCCGATGCAGTTCCTCTGTATGAAAATGGGGGCCAAAGAAAAGAAAAAGCCGCTTACAAGAAGCAATGCAGGCGATATGCGGAGCTCCAGACAGCAAAGAACGAAAAAGAACAGACAAAGAGGGTAGAGTATTAAAGGGATTATGGATACAGATAAAAACAAAGGGATATTCCTGTTGAATAGACGCAGAGCATTGTGGAGGAAAAGACCCGTGTAGGGATGGATCTCAAAGTTCCGCCAACGTCCATGAGGCGCTGTCATGAGAGGGTCAAAAAATTTCCCGCCGGATATCCTGTTTGAAAGGCGCCCTGTTCTTACGAGGTTTTTAGTTAGGCGGTAATAGTAATAGGGATCTGCCCCGAGAAGGTAGAATTTTTTAGAAGAAGCTAGTTCCTCGGCGAGCGTTTTTACAGAGTTATTGAAATTACCGCGTTCGGTCTTTAAAAATGACCGCATAAGATCGTCCGATGCCGCGCGTTTCCGGGTTTCGTCCGCATCGGGATAATCCTGTGATATCTGCTCAGAAAGGGCTTGTCGGAGATTGGAAAGCACGGAAAGGCGGCTAATCTTAATACTTTGCCGCCGGATGTTCTGAACCGCCGGGTACATCCGGAAATAAAGGCCGAACGAAACTGTAACGGCAAAAATCGCTATAAGGACGGCTGATCTTTTTAAATGTCCCGTCATTTTTTTAAGGGCTGGGGTTTTCTTCCTGCATGGAAAGCATTATTTGTCCTAAAGCGAACATCCTTGTATCGGGAACATCTTCCGGTATTACATAGTCCGGGGAGATGCCGTCGAAACCTAAAAGGGTGCCGTCGAAAAGGAAGGATTGCCCGGTTAAAAGAGCCAGCATGGAACCGTCCTCGAAGCGTATGGCGGTTTTTAGAGAAGCCCCTCCCGCGGTGTTTTCTTTGCCCATAACAACGGCTCTTTTGTGGGCCTGAAGAACGCCTGCGAGTATTTCAGAAGAGCTTCCGCTTTTCCCGTCGACCAGCACCATAAGGCGTCCCCTATAGAGCACGTCAGAAAGGGGGCTTACAAGACCTATCTCGGGTTGGTTCTTCTTGACGTAATAGACCAGGCGGGATCCGGGATTAAGGAATAGACCGGTTATCTCTCTTACGGCAAGTGGGGGCCCTCCGGGGTTTCCCATAAGGTCAAGAACCATATATTCTATATTCTCGGGCCCGTAATTCTCGATGAACCCCTCAAGGTCGTTCGCTGTTTCCCGATTGAATTTGTTTATCTTGAAGTAATGAACTCCCGGAAGACCCGTAGGAAGTTCTTCAACGGTTTCCGTGAAGAATTCTTTACATTCCAGGGTAAAAGGCAATAGTTCTCGCTCCTCGATCACCGCTATTATCAGGTTCACTTCAGTTCCAAGCGGGGGGAAAAGCAGGGAATTTATCTTTTCGGGGGAAAGAGTGTCCACCCCGTCCCCGTTTATGGCCATTATGGCATTTCCCGGGCGTATACCATGAGCGTAGGCATCGGAACGAACCTCGACATCCGTTATGACGAAAACATCTCCGGACATCTCTCCCGAGATCCCCAGGCCATGTTCATAGCCGTAGACCTTTTTAGCGTATTCCTCGGCTTCTTTAGGCGGGATGAAGTTTGTAAATGTATCCTCCGGATCCTTTAATTTCTGTACCAGAAGCCCGGATCCGAGATGGGCAAGCCAGCCCGTACCATCCGTGAGAGCCTTCTTATTTGATAGGTGAGATTCTTTGTACTCGCTTATGAAGTTCTCATAAACTTCACGGGACACGGGTTTATAATACTCCGCGTCCATGCGTTCATATACAGTGGCAATGAAGTCAAGGTACGGCTCTTGTAAACGGCTAAGGTCGGTATCATTACCGCCGGTTTTAGCGCAGGAGGAAAGTAAAAATAGCCCCGCGAATAATGTCGTTACAGGAAAAATCTTTAAAAATAAGGTTTTTAATCTGATACTATTGAACATGGCACCCCCCCGGGAAGGTCTATTGCGCACAAAAATCCGTTGAATTCTTTGCTTGGGTATAGAACTTACGATACTAAAGAAGGATAACACCAAGCACGTCATATATCAAGGGTTTTGTTGGCCTCTTGATTTGTAAACTCCAATAAGCGTGGTATACTTTTTGGGGTGATATAAGCGTGGGGGTCTCGGAAAGTCCCGGGTTTTGTATGGTGAATAGTAAGAGGGGTTATGGGAAGGTTTAAACATTTATTTTGCGGAGTTTCGATAGCAATATGGGCAATGTGCCTGTCTTTTTCGCTTTCGAACGAAGCGGGAGCATCCCAGGAAGCCGCGTACAGGCATAACACCAGAGGGGTTGCTCGGCTTCAGGCAGGGGACTATATCGGGGCGATAGAAGATCTCAGAACGGCTCACAGATATCTCCCCGCCAATGAGGACATTAAGAGGAATCTGGGAATAGCGCACAATAACTATGCTTTTCATCTTAAAAGCAGAGGGGCCTTAAGTGAAGCCATAGTTCATTACAGCAATGCTCTGCAATACGACAGTAATAATCCGTATACCCATTATAATCTCGGCCAGGCGTATTATCAGGTGCAGAACATGCCCAGGGCCAGGGAGTTCCTGGAAAAGGCATACGATCTTGACCCGTCTCTCAAGGGCCTCAAAGGATTGCTTTCCCGGGTCAAGGGGGAGGCTTCCGCGGAAAGCGCTTTTGACAGGATAGAGACCATGCATTTCATAGTAGCGGCAGACCGTACAGTCCCTTCTTCAAAAGTGTCCTATATAAGAACACATTTGGAAGAGGCGTATGGAAGAGTGGGGATGATCCTTGACCATTATCCGCAAAAAAAGACCATTGCCGTCATTTTTTCTGAAGACAGCTACGACAGTATATTAAAAGGAGTGCCGCCTTGGTCTCTCGCTTTGTATGACGGAAAAATACGTCTTCCGGCGGACAGGTTCAGATACGATCAGAAAGACGTCAGAAAGATAATTTACCACGAGTACGCTCATGTGGTAGTAAGGGAGCTTACTGCAGGCAATTGTCCTGTCTGGCTCAATGAAGGTATTGCCGGACTGGCCGAAAGCCTCATTGAACCTAAGGATAAGGCCAAGATAAGAAGATATGTCGAAAGGTTCGGAATAGTTCCCCTGCGGAGTATCCCGGAAGGGTTCGCGGACATAAAAAGACGCGAAATAATGACGCTGTTATACATAGAATCTTACCTTCTTGTTGAGTTTATGGTCAGAAAATTCGGATACGAGGGTTTAAGAAGAGTTCTGAGAGAGCTTAGAGCGGGGAACTCTGCGTGGGCGGCTATAAGCGGGGTATCAGAACAAAGTATGGCGGATTTCGAACAAGAGTGGGCCAGGTTCCTTGCCGCGGAGTACGGGTGGGAAGGCGCGATTTCTCCATAGCCGTAAAATTGGCAGTGATGGGGCAGGCGGGACGCTTCTCGTTGGGCTTGACTTAGTTGGTTTCGAGGGTAAACTCTATATAGGTCGTGTTAGGGGGAAAGGGGCGGGATCTTTGGCCGCGGCAGACAAATAGAGGAAGAATAAATATGAAAAAAACAGGGGTTTTTGTATTATTGTTTTTATCGGTCTTATGTTTTCAGAACGCATATTCGCAAGTAGAGACGGCTGTCGTTTTTATGGTGCAGGGAAGGGTGAGCGTAATTCCTAAAGGAAGCAATCTGGCAGTTGAGGCGAAGAAAGGCATGCAGTTGAACGAGGGAGACTGGATAAAGACCGATAAAGAATCTTCCGTGACAATATCCTTTAACGAGGACGATAGCAATGTCATAAGCGTTAAGGAGAACACACTGGTCATACTGAAGCTCGACGGGTACTTTAAGATACATCTTCTTTCCGGAGAAATCTATGCTTTTCTGGAGAGTGTCGAAAAAGATGAGACTTTCAGGGTGCTGATGCCTTCCGTTGTTACCGAATCGATGAGCAGCGGGTGGGGCGCTACATCCGACGGCAGTTATACCAATGTGATGGTTTTTGATAACCAGGCTTTCATTTGCGGAATAAAGATAGACGGCAGTGTCGGTGAAAAGAAGTTCTGGATAGACGAAGGGTTCCAGCGCAAAACCATCAAGTTTCAGGACCCCGGAGAAATGAGAGCGGTTCCGGAAGAAGTGACTGCCTGGTTCAAAGAGCAGGTTGTAGTTCACCATCTTGAAAGATCATTTGCGAGGGATATAAAAAGAAAAGGAAAAGGGCCCATAAAGGGTAAAGAAGAAGCTGAAAAACCGGTTGTCCCGTCTCGCGTTTCAACGCATGCTCCGGGCGTTTTTGTAGTGGACGGAGAAGAGCTCAACCTTGTAGAATATCTTTATAGAGAACGTCTTAAACAGTGAAAAGGATATTGATATCAGTTTTCCGGGAGCCACTCCTTGAGGGCTATGGTAAGTGGTTTTCTTATTACGCGTGAATCGTAGAAATTTTTTACCCCGACCCTTGTCCATTTGATTATTTCTTCTTCTATCGCCACGGTGCTGTTCATTTCAAGGCCTTTTACCGAGGAGTCGGAATATAGTACGAGGGAAGGGTCTTTGTAGCTGAGGAGGTTGGCAACTGTATCTTTAAACTTCGCGGGCTCGGATTTTAAACACGCGAGATGAGCGATGACACATTTATATTTTGATTTTTTACCAGTCTCCAGCATTCCGGATTCATCCCCGGCCACATCAATACTGTAATCGTATTTTGCGAATATCCTGGATATTTTGTCGATTATGTGGGTAGACTCGGTCAGAAGCAAGGCTTTGTTTCTGGTCAAGTTTTTTACTTCTTGAAGCAAAAGGTCTTTTTCCATTGGTTTCGCGAGAAATCCGTCCGCGCCGATGGACAAAAAGGTATCCTTCATGGCGGACCTTCCCGAAACAATAAGAACGGGAATGTTATGTGTATTGATATCAGCCCGTAGAGACTTGAATACGGAAAAGCCGTCTATTTTCGGAAGCACTATATCCAGGACAACAAGATCGACCGGTACTTTTTTCAATATTTCTAAAGCATTTTCCCCGTCAAGTGCTGTGACCGCCGAAAACCCGGCACTTTCAAGCATAACTTTCGCGAGGTCGAGAAGGTCGGGTTCATCTTCCACAATAAGCACTTTTTTTGGTGTTGGGTTTTTCGTATTCTCGTTCATATCGAGTCCTTTTTAACAGCTAGTTTAATATTTTAAACGCTCGCAGATAAAGATGATGAGTAGAAAAATACAAGATCCAATATTTTTACCACGATGAAAGCCGCATGTCAATTTTTTTATTTCAGGGACGGTTCTCAATCCAATCCCACACCTGTCCCTGATCTGATCCCACATCTGTCCCCACCGCAATCCTACACCCGTCCCCATCCTGAACCTACACCTGTCCCTGTTAAACTTCATTACGACTCTTTGCGCCGTAGATACAAGTGTCTGGCATTCCCTGCGAGGGACGCTCGATCTTCCCGGCGAGAAGATCTTCGCTCGACGGACGACCTCGCTCCCCCTATGGCTCGTGCCATAGGGGACCATGCCCGCTCGGTCGCCCAACGCCCTCTCCGGGAACACCAGACGCTTGTATCGTAAAATATCAGGGACGGTTCTCAATCCAATCCTACACCTGTCCCTGTTAAACTTCATTACGACTCTTTGTGCCGTCGATACAAGTGTCTGGCATTCCCTGCGAGGGACGCTCGATACTCGTTATGTGGTAAAGGGGGGACAAGCTACTTTATAATATAGGGAAAGACGGCGAGAATAAAGTAGACCCTTTACCGAATAAAAAAGGCCCCTGAAGTATGAAGGCAGAATAAAAAAAGGTTCCCCGAAGCGTTAAACAGGGAACCTTCATATATTGGTTGCGGGGGAAGGAAACCGCCGTAGATCTGAAGCTGTGGCAGAGGTCCCCTGATGACGCAGGAATATTTTTAAATATATCCCTGATACGCCGAAGGCGTAGCAGGGACCAATATATGAAGGCAGAATAAAAAAAGGCTCCCCGAAGCGTTAAACAGGGAACCTTCATATATTGGTTGCGGGGGAAGGAATCGAACCTTCGACCTTGAGGTTATGAGCCTCACGAGCTACCTCTGCTCCACCCCGCGTCTGATTCTTAGACCCGGATTATATCAAATCCGGGCCGTCCGCGCAAGGGGTTTATTGTTTTACATAGCCTCATAGAAGTTGCGGGTTTTTATCAGCAAACGGGAGGATACATACGGCATATTTTTCCCCCCGTAAGACCATTTCCCAGCATTTGCTTGAGTTCATTATCTGACACGGGATTTCGCCGCGCTTATTTGCCTTGAACTCAGCAGGGACG
>JBAYES010000020.1:0-32339 GCA_041667545.1 Candidatus Omnitrophota bacterium
CACGCGGCCTCTCCCAAATGTTTGTACTTCGCTCTCTCCATGCCGGCCTCCTCTGGTTAAGAAGGCTTTATGGTATCGGGTTTCACGGCAGAATGGAAGATGGGGTTCTAACGACGCTTACCCGGGCACATCCTTTACACTTCTCATCCAAAAATGACCCAAAAAGTAGTTCTATTTGTTTCTGCTTGCTTCTAATCGGGAAGAGTAGCTTCTTATACTGTCCAGAAACTGACCAATAAATGTTTCTAAATACCTAAAATATAAGGACGTTTGAAGAAAACGGTAAGAGAGGTTAACTCTCCGCTACCAATTTTTCAAGGGAAATTATAAAAAAGATGATTAAATTTTCAAGGTTTTCTTAATATCTTTGAGGAGTAGGAAGAGATGATACTCGTCGATAGGGGATGGTTCAAAACCATATTTTTGATAGAAATCTTTTGCCTTACGATTCTTTGCATGTACAAGTATGGCACGTCCGCTAATAATATCCGCGCCTTGAGTAGCTTTAATTAATGCATCCCTTAGTAATGCTTTTCCAATCCCTGTTCCTTGCTCGTTTTGGTTAACGGCAAGACGAGCAAGGATGATAACAGGTACTGGGCGATGGACTGCCATGCCCTTTGATACGCGGGATGTGGCTTCTTCGTGAGTTACAGAACCAATGGTTAATGTATAATATCCGACAACTTTGTTATCTCTGCACGCAACATATGTTCGAGAAGAACTATGTTTATTGTTGATATATGCAAATTGAATTAGATAATCATTAAGAGTTTCTTCTCCGCAGTCAAAAGAAGAAACATCGTGTGAGTTATCAAGCAAAACGGGGGACTTAAGAAAATGTTTTTTATTCATCAAATATGTTTGGTCCTGCAAATAGTTTCTTCAGTTTTGGTATCTCGCAAGATGGTCTGTCTAATGCTTCGCAAAAAGAATTCCATTGCTTTTTCGATAATGAAAAGTGTATCTTTTCACTGACGGTTTCTTCAGCTGCTTTTACAGCACTGTAGAGTACAAAAGCCGACAGTTTCATGTTATGCAAAGAAGCAGCATAGTTCAAGAAATTCTTTTGTGCGCGTTTTATTCGCAGATCTATTCTATCGTCTTTATGGTTTTTAGTTGACATATCAGTTCCTCCTAAATCAAGCATATCATATTGTACACACTTTGTCCACACATAGTACAATTTCGAAGACAATAAATTAACGGTGAAGATCAAAATCGTTATTGAAAAACCTACCCAAAAATTGTAAAAAGTTGTACGGAACGGGCGAGATTCGGTTGCAACTTAATTATTCATAATCACTTATGATACAATGCCTCCGGTTCCCTCCCTCTCCGCTATTATATATTTTCAAGCCAGTTTTTGAAATTAATAACACGGTTTTTTTGGGCGGGATCAAAAAGAAAAGGTTCAACATCTTTGGCAAGTATCTTGAAATCAAGAGACTCGGATTTTTCTTTCAACTTAACAATAAGTTCTGTTTTTGTTTTAGTACTAAAACGTTTTTCCAGGAATTTGTAGTCAGGAGTGGTTTTTCCCTACGCCCGTCTTTGCGAACCCGCCGAAGGCGGGTGAATCCCTTCGTTTCGTGGGAACATACGAGGCTCAGGATTTCGGCAGACTTTGCATAGGGCCGAAGCAATCTCTCTTCGAAATATTTTCATATTATGAGATCACTTCGTCGCCCCCTTCGGGGGCTCCTCGTGACGACGGCGCGGGAATTTACTGCGGAGAACTGAAATGTTACATCCGGGCGGTTATTTCAGATGCAGTACGAATTGGTTTCATCCGGGTCCGCCATTTTTTTGTTGACAAATAGGAGTTTATCCTATATAGTTTTAACTACGAAACAAGGAGTTGATATGGAGCAGTTTTATTCTGAGTGCAAAAAACATAATTTAAAAATAACACCTCAACGGGAAGCTATCTATAAAGTACTTATAACAGACAAAACGCACCCAACAGCGGATGCTATTTGGAAGAAAGTAAAAAAATATTGTCCCAACATTTCTTTAGATACGGTAAACCGAACATTAATAAGTTTTGCTGAGTTTGGCATCATAGATACTGTGGTTTGTTCGGGGCAGGGTAAAAAATATGACCCCAACTCTAAATCTCATCACCACTTGAAATGCATTAAGTGTGGGGAGATTACAGATTTTTATAATAATACCTACGACAGTCTATCTATTCCGAAGGATGTCACTAAAAAGTTTACAGTACTCAAGAAGAAAGTAGTGTTAACAGGTGTATGTTCGAAATGTAAAAGAAAAGAATAAAAAAACAACAAAACTAACAGGGAGGACTATTATGTCAAACGAAAAGTACAGGTCAATAGTAAAGCTTGATTTCCAGTACGCTCATAGGTTTATGAACTGGCCGCGTGAAGCAAAGCATCTTCACGGACACTCAGGTCTTGTAACGATTGAACTCGAAGATACCGTAGACCCAGTAACTGGATTTGCACACGCTTGTAAAGACGGGTTCAAAAAAGCATGGGAAGTATGTGACCATTTTCATCACGCAACAATATTTCAAGAAGGCGACCCGCTTCTTGATGCAGTTCTTGATGTATACAAGAAGGCAGGGATTAATAATGACCCCGAGCATTGTGTGCCTCTTAAAAAGATAGACCACCCGCTTCTTTGGTCATATCCGGAATACAGAATATGTGTAAGCAAGAAAGTTACGACATGTGAGAATTGGTGCGAAATCTTGTACGAACTTCTCAAGGACAAGATGCCAATCAAGAAGATTACTTTTCGCTCATCTTCGATGAACTGTGCATCAAAAGAGTTTTAACAAAATATAGACCATAATAGTGAAACCCCTTGTAATTGACATGATTGCAAGGGGTTTTTCTTTTTGATATTAAAAGATTTATAAGAGTTGTTCTATGTTTGTTGTCTTTGTGTGTTGAAAAGTGTGGGGTATAAGAATTTTATCCATTGTCATACTCTTTGTATTTTATGCATCCTGTATTATGACGAGAGACTTTGCCTTGCGAGTCTCCCCGAGAGCGGGAACCTACCATTTTGGTATATTCCTAGCACATAGTTTACACATTTTGGTACAATTAGCCCTGGCTCTCAAGGTGTAATGTATTACACTTATCGGTGTAGAAGGAGGCATCACCAGAGGACAAACTAAGTGAAGTTTGGTGGCGTAAATTGTTGCCAAAAGGCACACTATATGATATGCTTTGAATGATGAAAAAGAAGCAATATTTCAGATGGAATGACGAGAAAAATAAACTATTAAAAAATAGCCGGGGTGTATGTTTTGAACAAGTGGTTTTGGCAGTTGAAAAGAGTGATGTTTTAGTTGTTGCGGATCATCCAAATAGAAATAAATATCCGAATCAGGAAATGATGGTTGTAAATATTGGTGACTATGTATATCTGGTACCTTTTGTCAGGGAAAATGATATAACTTTTTTTCTGAAAACCATAATACCAGATAGAAAGGCAACGAAGAAGTATCTTGGAGGGCAAAAATGAAAGAGATAAAATTAGACAAATATGAACAAGACATACTAGAGGCGTATGAAAGTGGAGGATTTAAGCCCGTAAAAAATATGAATAAAAGCATTTCGGAACTTCGTAAGGCGGCGCGGAACACGATTAAGAAGGATCAAAGAGTTAATATAAGAATTTCATCAAAGGATTTAACAGAGATCCAGGTCGCGGCCATAAAAGAAGGGGTTCCTTATCAGACCTTAATGGCCAGTGTTTTACATAAGTATGTTAGAAGATATTTTAATAATAGTAAACATTCAGCCACCACATAGTTCGGTATGTTCCGGGCACATCCTTTACACTTTATGAGACCGAGTGTACGGTTTGTGTACAGTAAGATGTGCGGTAAAATACTCTCAGAGAAGAATTAGACGTGATCTCCCTTAAACTAAGGACTGAATTGCCTCATTCATCACATAGACATACCATCTCGAAAGAAGAGATAAATGTACTGCCGCTTAAATCGTACACCGGCTCTATACGTGTGATAGATTCGGACGCGAAGATGAGAGTAGCCGCTCGGGCCCTTCGCAACGAGAAGGTGCTGGGTTTTGACACGGAGACGAGGCCCGCTTTTAAGGCTGGCGAATCCTATCCGCCCTCTCTCGTCCAGCTCGCCGGAAGCGGCAGTGTCTATATATTCCAGTTGCGGCATATCACTTCCTATGGATCGCTTGCCGCTATCCTGGCCGATAAACACGTGCTGAAAGCGGGTGTCGCGGTGCGCGATGACCTCAAAAATCTGGGCGCCATGGTATCTTTTAAGCCGGCAGGGTTCGTTGAACTCGCGGACATGAGCTCGAAGCTCGGGATAAAGAACGCGGGGGTGCGAGGCCTGGCCGCGTTTCTCTTCGGGTTCAGGATATCCAAGCGGGCGAAGATCTCCCGTTGGGACGCGCCGGAGCTCACGAAGGAACAGATAGCGTACGCGGCTACCGACGCGTGGATATGCAGGGAGATATATTTTGCGCTAACGGAAAAATCGGGGATGCTCTGAAAAATATTCATACGGCTGTATCTCTTAAAGTACAAAGGCGAAGTAGATTACTGGGTGATGCAGAAGTAGGCTGTTTAGAGGGGCAATAGGACTGAGTATAATTCTTGACCTGAGAGTGTGGTTGCCATACAATCAGATGGTGTAAAATTCGAAGATTTAATAGGGGGCAGGGTTTGACATTTGACAAAAACGCCAAAAAGTCGAATGTAAATCCCTGATCTCATGCACTTCCTGTCAAATGGGCCAAAAGGAGGAATATGAGCATAAAAAAGATCTGTCATGAGCATACTAATGTTTTTGGATTTGAAATAACAGGAAAACTTAAAAAAGATGAAGTAGAGGCATTTCTTCCGGAAATGGAAAAGGCGGTTAAAGATATCGATAAAAAGCTAAGACTTTTAATCGATGTTACCAGGATGGAAAAAGCGGACATAAAATCCGAATGGGAGATCTTTGAATTTTTGAAGAAGCATATGAAGGACGTACAGCTTATTGCCATAATTGGGGCTCATTCATGGACAAAGATCATGAGCGAGATACTTGTTGAATCTATCTTTGTCGAGGCTCCTACCTTATATTTCAAGGCCGAAGAGATAGAACAGGCCTGGAAGTGGCTTACTACCGCGCCGCGGCCCCGGCATGTAAAGGTTGCAAGGTATATTGAGAGCGACAAAGGATTGTTTACAAAATACAGTTCTCCCGATTATATTTAAGAAAAAGAAAGGGGTATTATGCGAAAGAGTCTGACAATTTTCGGCGTAGTGTTCATTTTTGTTTTTTCCATGTCTTGTTGTTTGTACGGTATCGAAGAGATGGTCCCCGGTCAACGTCCCGATCCGGAAGGGATCCCGACAGAAGTCCGGATAGCCGCTTATCTCACGGATCTTTCGGGGGTGGATAGTGTTGGACAGTCTTTTACGCCTACTTTCATAGTTATGGTCAGATGGCATGATCCTCGGCTCGCCACTGAGACGACGGATGCAAAGTCACAGATCCGAAAGCGGCCGATAGACGAGGTATGGCACCCGGAACTTATAATTCTTAATCAAAAACGTCTTTTTAAGTTCTTTAACCCCAAGGATCTGGTGGAAATAACTTCCGACGGGAATGTCTCTTATGTAGAGCAATATTTCGGCGAACTTGTTTTTCCAATGGATCTGAGGATGTTCCCTTTTGACAGCCACAGTCTTCCTATAACACTGATTTCCGGGAAGTATGGCCCCGATGAGGTGCATTTTGAGATCGATAAAGAGCGGACAGGACGCAATGATGTTTTTTCCGTCGCGGATTGGGAAATAGACCAGGTTAAGGGGGATACCGGGGAGTACAGGATCGGCGCTCAGGCAAGGGACCTTTCCAGGGTGGATTTTACACTTAAGGCTAAACGTTATTCCGGTTTTTACATGTCGAGAGTCGTTATGCCTCTGGTATTTATAGTTTTAATGTCGTTTTCTGTTTTTTGGATAGATCCGCGGGAGTTGGGAACACAACTTACCGTTGCCACAACATCTATACTTACTCTCATAGCGTTTCAGTTCGCAATGAATAGTTCTTTGCCGCGGATATTTTATCTTACCAAGATGGATGTGTTTATTCTTGGAGCTACCGTTATAGTTTTCGCGGCGTTCATAGAGGCGGTGATAACAAGTTTTCTCGCTAAAAGAAACAATCAAGAACTCGCTCTTGCCGTCGACAGAAAAGCCAGATTGATATTCCCCGGTATTTTTCTGGTACTTATAGCGTATTATTTTTTTATGTGAGAAATAATGGTGTCAGGGCATGACATTCGACATTTATGTGTTTTGTCAAATGTCATGCCCTGACACCAAACGTTCGCTGGAGGGATATGAAAAAATGTGTTTTGTGCGTCTTATTGTGTTTAACGGTTGCCGGATGCTCGACATTACGGAAAGATCCGGGTGATGTGATCGAACGGGGAAAGGAAGGATCAATGAAGAACGGGATCGTACTTGAAACCACTCAGGGGAATATTGAGATCGCTCTTATTCCTGAGATAGCACCAAAAGCTTGTGAGAATTTTACAGAACTGGCCGAAGAAGGATATTACGACGGTACTGTTTTTCACAGGGTCATAAACGGGTTTATGATACAGGGCGGTGATCCTACCGGCACCGGTAGAGGCGGAACATCGAAGTGGGGCGCGCCTTTTGAGGACGAGGTCGTTCAAAGTGTAACATTCGATCGAGCCGGGATACTGGCTATGGCCAATTCCGGTCCGAACAGTAATGGGAGCCAGTTCTTTATTACAACCGCTCCGGCGCCATGGCTGAATATGAAACATACTATTTTCGGGGAAGTCGTGGGAGGCGAAGACGTTGTAAAAAAAATAGAGACAGTTCCTGTCGGCGGAGGGGATAGGCCCGTTGAAGACCAGCGGATAATTAAGGCGTATGCCGTAAAATAGATGGAAAAATCAGTATCCGGGGCAGGTGTTACATTTCACTATGAAGCAATATTACAAAACCCACACAAAAATAGAGAGGTCTGGCGTTGGTTTGACCTCTCCCGAGAAGATCATAGCGAACGCTTTGCTCGAAAAATTCAACGAGATCACCAGTGAAAAATTAAAGCCGTCAGAATTCATGATAGTTGAGGGCGAGATATCCACATACAGGGAATTCCATCATATGATAGATCTTTCGATATTTTATTGACTCTCACTGGAAAACACAGCTTAATACCAGGATCAACATATTTTAGTTTCAGGATCTGCGGAAAAGATAGCCGATTTATATCTCAAGCAGAAGAGGTAATGACGGAAATTTATTTGATAGCAGCTGATTTCTGTGATATCCTTGGTGTACAGGCGATGAAGGTTTCCGTTAACTGCCTGAGGGGCTGACGATTCCCGCTGTCAGGGAAGGCGGGTTTGTGAGTATTGAGTTCCTTTATAACTCTATTATAAGTGTGGCGCGGTTTACTTTGCCGAAAAGAGGGTGAAATGATCAAGAAAGTATTTGATTTCCTGAAAAATGGTATCTGGCGGATACGGCTGGATAAAATGTCCAGGAGAAGGTCTTTTCTGTACAGACACCTGAGGATAGTAATACTTTCGATACGGGGTTTCAACGAAGACGAATGCCAGCTTAAGGCCTCGGCTTTAACGTTTTTTTCTCTTTTGTCCATAGTACCCGTAGTCGCGATGGCTTTTGGTATCGCCAAAGGTTTTGGTTTTGAGCAGATGCTTGAAACCCATCTTGTTGAAAAATTTCCGGGACAGGAAGAAGTAATAGGCCAGGTTATAGCGTTTGCCCATTCTTTGCTTCAGAATACAAAAGGCGGGCTTATCGCCGGGATAGGAGTAGGGATCCTTTTTTGGACCGTTGTAAAGGTATTGGGTAACATTGAAAGGGCCTTTAACAGCATATGGGGGGTAAAAGAGGTCCGTTCTATGGGAAGAAAATTCAGCGACTATCTTTCCATAATGGTCATATGTCCCGTACTTTTTATAGTTGCCAGCGGAAGTACGGTTTTCATTAAGACGCAGGTGACGGCAATAACCCAAAGAATCGATTTTTTAGAGTTCTTCGGGCCTGTTATTTTCACATCCCTGAAGATCCTTCCGTATTGTGTTATGTGGATCCTTTTTACTTTTGTCTATATGTTCATGCCCAATACAAAAGTTAAGTTCACTTCAGGCCTTTTCGCGGGAATAGCGGCGGGGACCATTTACCATATTGTTCAATGGGGTTATATTACTTTTCAGATAGGCGCGGCAAGATATAACGCCATATACGGAAGTTTTGCCGCGCTTCCTCTATTTCTGGTGTGGCTTCAGCTAAGCTGGATAGTGGTTCTTCTGGGAGCTGAGATATCTTTCGCTCATCAAAATGTAGGCACTTATGATTTTGAGCCGGATTGTTTGAATGTCAGCGGTGCTTTTAAGAGATTATTCAGCCTCAGGATCGCCGAATTACTGGTCAAGAATTTCAGAGAAGGAGGAAGCCCTCTTACCGACATTGAAATTTCAAAAAGAACGGACGGACCGATAAGGCTGGTAAGGCAGCTTCTTTTTGAGCTTACAGAAGCCGGTATTGTTTCGGAAGTGAACACATCGCAGTACAAGCAGACAGCATATCAACCGGCTAAAGATATATGCGAACTGCGGATGAAGGATATCATCGATGCTTTGGACCAGAGGGGAACGGAAAATGTTCCGATAGATGATTCTCCGGAAACCAGAAAGATCCGAGAGAGTTTAATGTCTTTTAATGCTGAGATAAAAAAGTCACCCGGCAATATAGCGCTTAAGGATGTTTAGGTATATTTTCGCGGCGGGTAAAGTGAAGAGTGAAGACGAGACCCTGTCAGAGGAGAAACACTATGGCTAAAAAAAAGAGGTTGGCAAGAGATAAAAAACAGAAGCCGGAAAAGATAAGCTCGGAGGATCTCTTGAAAGAGGTTCTTGCGAGGTTTGATGTTATGGGGGAAAAACTTGATACGCTATTGTCAAAAGCATCGGCTATACTGAGCACGGTGGGTACCGAAAAGGATCCGGGGTTCAAGACAGAGGCCACTGTCACAAAAAGATTCCCCATACCGCATGATGACGTTCATAGGGAAAGAAAAATGCATAAGGCGGTTTGCGCAGAATGTAATGCGGAATGTGAAGTTCCCTTTGTGCCCCGGCCGGATCGTCCGGTTTATTGTAAGAGTTGTTATTCCGGGCGCAGGAACGCGAATAATCCTAAAAACATACCCATACCGAACAGGGACGAGATCGTGGCGGAGATAGCCAGAACGTTTCAGATAGATATCGCAGACAGACCCAAAACAGAAGCGCCTAAAGGCAAGAAAAATAAGGCCAAAGTCTCCAAAGTTTCCAAGAGTTCCAAGGTCAAAAAGACGAAATCTAAAAAAACCAGGACCAAGAAATAGTTCAGCCATGGTTTTCAGCGGGAAAGAGTATTGCGCTATGCGAGATATTCTGTTTTGGGGGTTACGTTCTGGACGCGCGCCAAGTTTTCCACTTCGGCAAGCCTTTCCGGGTTTACAGTCAGAGATCCGCGCATAGAAGCCGTTGAAGCTCCGAAAAGATTTCCGGTATGAACCGCTTCCTCAATGGACATTCCTCTTGAAAGGGCGTAAACAAAGCCGGCTTTAAGGGAATCGCCGGCAGCGGTATGGCACGCGAGTTCTATTTTTATTCCTTTTTCCCTTATGACCCTGTCCGGCATAACGAGCATAAGGCCGGCTTTATCCAGAGAAACAAGAACTCCCATAAAATTATACTTTTTCCTCAGCCTTATGGCATATTCTTTAATGTCTTCCTCTGTCAGGCTGTTTTTATCCAGCCTGGATTTTTCGGCCAGGCCGCTTGATACAAGCAGCTGTATGAATTCTTCCAGGTTGGGTTTGATAATGTCCTGCGGGCTTTTTCGGGGGATGTCCAGCACCGACATGGCCTCTTCCGGTCCCGACATGAACTTAAAATCAATAAGCAATTTCACTTTACCGCCGTATCTGTCTTTTACCCGGTTTATTAAAGAAGCATAGCAGGCAAGTGAGCGGTTATACCGCACAGGCCCGCCGGCAGAAAGAACCATCCATACATTATCCGCGGAGCCTTTTAACATCTCATCAAGTGTCGAGACCGCTTTATCGTTAATGCTCTTTACTGTTTCTTTAGAGAGTTCATCTTTCCAACCGAAGATGCCGGGAAGGATATTGCCGTCTATTGTGTTGTAGAGAGCTATCTGGCCGTCTTCCCGGGTATCCCGGATCAGGAAAGAGTTCATGCTTTTCGATAAAAATTTTCTTTCCCACTCGCCGGTTATTTCTCCTCCTTCTTTCCCTGCGAGAGCCACCAGGGCGATATTTTCGTTAAAATTACCGAACACTTTGGATACATTTATCTGGTCCCCCCCGGCGTCTACACGGCAGTCCGAAAAGTTAAGAACGCCGTCAGGCCCGGAGCGCCAATCTATTGCTACATCAAGAGGCCCGGCGTGATTGACTGCCAGAACTTTTGTGTCCGTCAGGGGCGGGGGGACATATGCGGCGCCTTTTTTCTTATTGTTCCTTCCGGCGGTCTTTAAATTTCCTATGACAGAAAGCGCTATTTCGCGAGTTATATATCTTTTCTTGTTATCGCTTAGCTCGGCGTTGCATCCCGCCACAGCCTCTTTTAAAGAAGAGACAGTGAGGCGGTTTATGCCGAAGTTCTTTAGTATGGTATTTTTAATGTCCATTGATCGAATTCTCCTGTAAAGTTAAACGTTACCATTCTACATCCTAAGGCGGGCTCCGTACACAGTTTTTTCTCCCCGTTAAAATTATCCGACAAAAATTATTGTTATTTGGGCGCGAGGGTGGTAAACTGTTATTTCCTTGAGGACAAATATGCCGGCGGGATAGCTGAATTCAGGGTGACTTTCCGTGTTTCGGTAAGAAGTGTCTTTCCCTCAAGGATAATAAGAGTTAAGGAGAGCAGCGATAACAATGAAGAAAAAGATCCTTTTTGCCTCGGATTTCGATAAGACGCTTTCTGTGGGAGATGTAGGATGTATACTCAGCGCGAAGCTGGGCATATCCGCGGACCGTTTCGATCAGAAAATAGAGGATATAAAACGCAGGAACACTGTACAGCTCGGCGGAGAACTTGCGCATTTGATAACCAACGACCCCGATTATGTCGGAAAGGTAAGCCGGGATCTTTTTTATGAAGTAGGTAAAGAGGTGGAGCTTAAAAAGGGAGTCCCGGAATTGATCGGCATATTGACCGAAGGGATAGAAAATTACCGGTTTGTTCCCTATATACTGTCGGCGGCCCCAAAAGAGTGTATTGAGAAAGCGATGGAGAACATCTTTCCTGTTGAGAATATTTATGGAACAAATTTTATTTTCAAAAATAATATTGTGCAGGATGTTGAAAGGACCAATGCCGGGCACGCGAAAGTGTCCACTATTGACATGCTGAAACAGAAAGAGAACGTGCCCAGGAATGACGTAATATATGTGGGTGACGGTTCAAGTGACGTACACGTAATGCTGCACATTTTATCCTACAATGGTTATACGATAACGGTTTCTCCCGCTCCCTACATGGGGCATATCTGCCGGAGAAGCGTTATCTCAAATAATGTTCTTTCCGTTCTGGTGCCCATTCTTACCGATTTCTTAAAATACGATCAGGAAAAGGTGAGGGCGTTCTTTGAAGACAAAGGGCACGCGATATTGGAATGGAATAGAGCTGATACGGAGTGGCTGGAATTTGCTTGATAACTCAGCGAACGAAAGACCCTACCACTTTTCACCTGAAAGAACCAATGATCGATCAAAAAAACAAGGAGGTAAGCCCTGAAGACGAAAAAATATCCCATATGCAGAAGATATGAAGGAAACCCCATACTTACGGGTAAAGATTTTCCGGCCTGGGCAGATATTAAGAACGTATTTAATTCCGGGATCGTAAAATACAAGGGTACTTACATAATGGTCTGCCGGGTCGAGAATTCCGCGCTTTTGGACCGTTTTTGGATAGCGGAAAGCTCTGACGGTTATAATTTTAAGCCGCGTCCGAAACCTGTAGATATGCCCCATAATGACCCGAAATTCGCGGAATATACGACAGGTATGTATTACGATCCGCGTGTAACTAAAGTAGGGAATTCCCATTATATCGTCCATGCCGCGCATAGCGGGCATACTTGCCGGCTTAGCCTGGTAAAGACCGACGATTTTAAGAAATTCAAGTGGATGGGTTTTATTTCCGAGACAGACAATCGGAACGGAGTGCTTTTCCCGGAAAAGATAAACGGGTTATACGCCCGTCTTGACAGGCCTAATACCGGGGCCGATACCGGGGATATCTGGGTTTCTTATTCCCCTGACATGATTTTCTGGGGGAAAAGTGAATGCGTATTCAGGAATTGGGAGGGAATTCGCTGGGCATGGACAAAGATCGGGCCCGGGGCTACGCCAATTAAAACGCCTCAGGGATGGCTCACTATTTTCCACGGGGTGAGAACTCAATGTAAGTCGCATTTTATCTATCAGCTGGGTGTTTGCCTTTTGGATCTAAAAGATCCCTCAAAAGTAAAGGCGATGTCTGAAGATGCCATACTTATTCCCGAGGAACAGTATGAACTGACGGGACAGACTCCCAGTGTGGTGTTCACCTGCGGGGCAGTGCCGGAAAGTAACGGTGAAATAAAACTTTACTACGGAGGCGCCGACACCGTTCAATGTGTGGCGATTACAACTATTAAGCGGCTTATTGACGCGTGTTATAATCGTTAAGATCTATCGGTAAGAAGAATTAGGGTTATGCAAAATATCTCGTCAATGTCATTGCGAGGGAGCAAAGCGACCGAAGCAACCTAATAACATATTGTATTTATTGAGATTGCTTCGGCCTTAAACCATACTCAGGACGAAATCCTGAGCGAAGCGAAGGGCTTCGTCACTCACTTCGTTCGTTCCTCGCAAAGACGGTATAAAAGTCCATTTTGCAGAACTCTATAAAAAGCATACTAAAGGAGGGATAATAGTGCAGGAAACCAATATCGCTAAGAAAAGAACTCTGCGGGATCGTGTTCCAATTCTTACGAAGATATCATATAGCCTTGGCACGGCGGTAGACATGTGGGGTCTTTGGCTGTATCCGGCCGTTTCTTACATGGTTTTTAACTTGTATTTGGGCCTTGATCCGAGATTGGTGGGTATAGTGGTAGGATCTCTCAGGTTCTGGGACGCTATTGTTGACCCTGTTGTGGGATGGGTGTCTGATAATTTGCGTACCAGGCACGGCCGTAGACGTCCGTTTATTTTAATAGCCGGTATTTTAAGCGGCCTTCTCCTGCCCGTACTATTTTTAATGTCTCCAGCCTGGGTAGAAATTAAATTTCTCGGGATATCTGTCGTATTCTGGTACATGATAGGTTCCAACTTCATATACATTCCTATAATCAGCGCGTTTACAGTGCCCTACTATAGCCTGGGGAATGAAATGACGCCCGACTATGAGGAACGCACTTCTATTATGTCTTTCCGCAGTATAGCTCAGAAGATATCAGAAATAGGAAATTTTTTAGCTTTTAAATTTACCACTTTGGCCTGGTTCCTTATTCCGGAAACAGGACAACAGAATACTCTGCTTGCGATGCGGATATATACGTCAATTTTGGGTTTGATGATGGCTGTTTTTGCCGTAATTATCTTCCTCAGGGTCAAAGAGAGGTACTATGAAACGGTGGTGGTTAAACTCAAGACGAGGATTTCCATTTTGAGTTCATATGGAGAGACTCTCAGGTGTAGACCTTTTCGCTATATTCTGATCATGGGATTTGCTTTTACTTTCGGGACCAGCATGGTGGGAGCGTTAGGGTACTACGTTACCCGTTTTTATGTAGCGGGAGGAAACGAGATCGCCGGGAACAGCTGGCAGTCTTGGATGGGGCTTGCTTTTATGTTTGGAGGTATAGTAGGAGTTCCCATTCACGCGACTTTTGCGCATCGGATCGGGAAGCGTAAGGCGGCGATAATAGCTTGTTTAGTGGGTATATGTGGATATGGAGGTTCCTGGTTTTTGTATACGCCGCACATTCAGTGGCTTCAAATGGTATCTTCGGCTTTGATAGGCGTATCTGCTTCTTCTCTCTGGATGTTACATGCCGCGATCGGAGCGGATATTCAGGACTATGATGAGCTTAATACGGGGACAAGAAGGGAAGGTTCTTTTACCGCATGTGGTTCCTATATTCTTAAGTTCGGAAATGCCATCGGGACTCTTCTTTGCGGGTTTATCATAGCGTGGTCCGGTTTTACATGGGAGCGTCAGGTGCAGTTGCCGGAAACTTTATTCAGGCTTCGTGCCGGTCTTGCTATTTTCCCTGTTCTTGGCCTTATTGTTGCCATAATTTTCATACTAAAAGTGTTTATTACAAAACAAATGGCCGAAGATATCCGCGGGCAGCTTGAAGATCGTAGAGGAGAAGTGTAGCCCAAAAAGGGGACAGACTATTTTTCTATCACGCTGAAGAGGGGCAGGAATGGTTCTGGATTTGAACCACACCCGCCTCTTTTTTTTAGTGTTAATGTTCGATCTTTCCCTAAAAAAATATTTAAAGGTAACATCTCAGTCATCTGCAGTAAATTCCTACACCGTCGTCACGAGGAGCCCTGTACCGTACGGTACAGGGCGACGAAGTGATCTCATAACTTATTGTATTTATTGAGATTGATTCGGCCATCTACTAAGTCTGCCGAAATCCTGAGCCACAGCATTTATCACGATACGAAGGGCTTCACCCGCCTTCGGCGGGTTCGCAAAGACGGGCGTGGGGACGCTACATTTATGCGGAGAACTGAAATGTTACTCATGTTCGATCTTTCCGTAAAAAAATATTTAAAGACACTTGACAAGAAAATAGTTTTGTGTAAAATATTTTTTGAGAGAGTTAGCACTCTACTAATAAGAGTGCTAATAGTAAAACTTAACCATATTGGGAGGTGATAGTTATGCAGATCGTACCTTGGAGAAGAAGAGAAGCATGGCAGCCTTTCGGGGAACTGGAAAGTCTGCAGAGCGAAATGAACAAGCTTTTCGACCTGTCTTTGGGAAGGTGGCCGGGCAGGAGTTCCGGGCTTATGGAAAGCGCGTGGAGCCCTACGGTCGATGTGTTGGAATCCAAAGATAATGTTATGGTGAAAGCCGATATCCCCGGTCTTAAAAAAGAGGATATAGACATTTCCGTGCATGGGGATACTCTTACCATAAAGGGCGAAAAGAAAAACGAGAAAGATGTAAAAGAAAAGAATTACGTGAAAACAGAGAGGTTTTACGGAAGTTTTAACAGGGCATTTACCCTTCCTTCAGAGGTAGATGCGGGTAAAGTAAAGGCTTCTTACAAAGAGGGGGTTTTGGAGATAACTCTTCCCAAAAAAGAGGATGCCAAACCCAAACAAATAAAAGTTGATGTGGAGTAGAAGGTTCTCCTACTTGTGAACTCCAAAAGGGTTCTGCGAAATAGCGTTTTCACGTCGTTGCGAGGGAGCGAAGCGACCGAAGCAATCTTATAACTTGTTATATTTGTTGAGATTTTTTCGTCACTCACTTCGTTCGTTCCTCGCAAAGACGTTATAAAAGTACATTTTGCAGAACTCTATGAACTCCAAAATACAGGAGGATATCATGATAGAACAGAATTGCGAAAACAGGGTGGTCCATCCGGCGGTTAACATTTTGGAAACTGAAAAAGAGGTTGTAATAGAGGCCGAGATGACGGGTCTTAGCAAGGACGATATTTCCCTGGATGTAAAGGGTGACGAGCTTACCCTTATAGGAAAACGTCAAGGTTATACGGTTCCCGAAGGATATACCGCTGTGTATACGGAGAGGTGCCCTTTCGAATATTCCAGAACATTCATACTCGGTGACGAGGTGAAAAGAGAAGGGATAGCCGCTAAATATGACGGAGGGATATTACGCGTAACGGTGCCTAAAGCCGACAAGGTACAGCCTAAAAAGATCGAAATAACGGGCTGAATACGAATCTAAGGAAAAACCGCGTCAGCTCCGGTTCGCGTTACAGAGGATCTCTGATATCACATTCGTGTAGTCCATGCCAAGGGAGGCGGCCTGTCTGATCAGGCCGCTGTCCGGGCTTATGTCGGGGTTGGGGTTAATGTCAAGAACATATAGCTCTCCGTTCTTTTCTCGAAGATCCACTCTGAAGTACTTCGTACATCCCACTGCCTTGGCCGCTCGGCGGCTTATGTCAATAATGTCGTTTCTATATTCAGGATCTTTTTTGTCAAGAACGCGCGGCATGAGCTTTTTATACTCAGTTGTGTTTTCTTTCCATTTAGAGCTGAAGTTGAGGTACGAAGGACAATCGGCATGTTCTTCGTGATCCATCAAAGATATCCCCAGATTTTCATAGGGATAGTCACCAAGGAAAGCCGCGTTGAACTCTTTCCCGGGAATGAATTCTTCCACAATAAGTCCTCCTGGAAAACATTTTAATTTTGTTTTTAGGGCATCACGAAGTTCTTCAGGCGTCAGTGCCAGGGAGATTTCGTCTATCCCTACGCTCGCGTCCTCGAAAGCGGGTTTTACGAAAACCGGGAAAAAATATGTTTCCGGGCTCAAGGCTGCAATGTTCTTAATAAGAGCACCAGCAGGCGTCTTAATGCCGTTCTCAGCCAGGATCTTTTTGGTTTTGTGTTTATCGAGGCATGTCTCGAGCGCCGCAGAGTTGTTCCCGGTGAAAGGTATTTTTTCCTTTTCGAGCATGCGGACAAAAGTGGACTCACTTTCCGGCCTTCCGGGAAAACCTTCGAACAGGTTGAAAACACAGTCGGGAGAGATGTCACGTATCTTCGTAATAAAACTTTGCGGGGAAGATATAAAAATATTTTTGCGTATCCCAAAACATTCCGCGAAGTACCCCAGGGCGCTTAAGCTGTTCAAGACGGCATCACGGCATTTGAAAACTGCCGTGACATCCTCCGAAGTATAATCTCCCATGCCGAAGACGACCAGTATCTTTTTAAAGGTTTTTTCTTTCATAGTTTTCCTTTTTGTTCGGAATATTATTTCGTATCTTATACCATGATGGTGAGGCGGGCAACTTAAAAACGTTGTTTGAAGAAACGGGGTTTCGTAGTAAAATATCAGTCAAGGATAACTCTTATGTTATCAAGGAGGGGGTATGCCTGAAAAAGTCATCGTAGAAGACAAGACCAACGGGGTCTTTGTTGTTACAGTGGAATGTGCTATAGATTTTGAAACTTACCAGGATGTGAAAAATGCCATCAAACCTCTTCTTGTTAAGACCACAAGGATTATAATCGTAGACATGAAAGGGGTTGAATACATAAGTAGTGTGGGTATAGGCGTCATACTTAAGACCAAGATGTTCATGGAAAGCATAGGAGGTAAGTTTATAATGATAGGCCTGAGACCCCAGGTGCATACTGTTTTCGAGATAATAAAGGCTCTTCCGCATATGCAGGTATTCGCGAGCATGGAGGAGGCGGATCATTATTTCATGACCATACAGCGTAACGAGATGGAAAAGAACAGAAAAGACCAGGAAAAATGAACGATATAAGATCGCGTGGGATAAAGAACATCGAGAACCGCATGGCAGGCATTGAAAGCTCGGATATGCGCTACAAAGTACTTGAAAGCGCTAAGGGTTTCAAGACTTCCTGGATACTTCTCGGGCAGGCTCTTTTTACTGTTTGGAAAGATAAACTGTACAAAGAATGGGGTTATCAGGAATTCGAGGCGTATGTTTTAAAAGAAATAGGCATAAAAAAGCAGACAGCTCTTAAACTTCTGAGATCTTATTCTTTTCTTGAGAAAGAAGAGCCCAGATATCTTGAAAGGGATATCGCCGGACAAGAAGCCCCGGCAAGTGTTCCTACATACGAATCGGTCGATGTTTTGCGTCTTGCCAAAGAACGAAAAGATCTGGACAGATCCGATTACGCTCGGGTGAGAAAATATGTGCTTGAGGAAGGTAAGGACGTTGACTACGTAAAAAAGGATCTTGCCTGTATAATAAAGGAAAGGAACGAAGCGGATCCGGACGAGACCGCGGCAAAAAAGAGAACAACTCTTCTTAAGAGGCTTTTAAGCGTTCTCAGGTCCGTGAGGACCGAACTTAAGGCTTCGAAAAGTATGCCGCAGAACATGATGAAGGAGATAGACGCGCTTATCAGCAACGTGGAACTGGAAATAGAAAATTAACCGAACGATCCGGAAACATTTTGACAAGAAGGTACTTTTGTAGTAGTATTGCGGAGCTATGAACGAATTACATCAAAAAACCCGGCATATAACAGATCTTATACTTAAGGCCGCTTGTGAAGCTCGAAAAGAGACGGACGCGGACGGAGGGTATGCTTCTTCAGGTCCTGTGAAATGGCCCGTTAGCTGTACGGTCGGTCCCGGACTTGAAGGCGCCATAGCCTGCGAGAGCAAGGTGGGATATGTTAACGGCATAAAAGGTTCCCTGATATACAGGGGCTACGATGTATTCGACCTTTGCGCCTATTCTACTTTTGAGGAAGTTTCTTATCTTCTTCTCTTCGGTAAATTACCCACGGCATCGGAATTCGATATTTTCAAGAGAGAGATATCAAGGTACATGGCTGTTCCGGCGACATTGAGGCTTTTAATGAGTTTTCCTATAGAAAGTTTTAATGCCATGGCGGCCCTGAGAATGGGAGCTCATTTTTTAAGGCGGGAATTTTCCAATGTCGACAGGGACGATTATAAATCCGATGTAGAAAATGTTATCGGTTCGGATGAGGATTCTATCGCAATGGAAACTACGCCCCGGGGGGAAAAAAGGGCGATATACGAATTTCACGAGAAACGGGATAAAAAGGAAGCCGCGGAAGACGATGGAAGGTATAATCCGGCCACAGGGTACAGGTCATGCTACAGTCTTATAGGCGGTGTGGCCAGTATGGCCGCCGCCATAAAAAGGATAAGAGAAAGGCATTTGCCCATAGAACCGCGTCCGGATATGAGCCATGCCGCTAATTTGCTGTATATGATGACAGGTAAAGTGCCTACTCCCGAAGAAGAACGAATTGTAGATGTGTCTCTTATCTTGCATGCCGACCATGGTATGAACGCCAGCACTTTTGCCTCTATGGTGGTAGCTTCGACAATGTCCGACATGTATTTTTCGGTAGGCGCCGGTATCGCGGCTCTCAACGGCCCCCTGCACGGGGGAGCGAACGAACAGGTAGTGAACATGCTTAACGAAATAGGCAGTGTCGATAATGTTAAGAAATGGTTTGATTCAGCCGTGGCGGAAAAGAAGAAAATAATGGGTTTCGGCCACAGGGTGTACAAAGCATACGACCCCAGAGCAAGAGTGCTTATGCCCCTCGCGGAATATTTCGCCAAAACAAATACGAGGTTATCGGGAATGTTCGATATAGCAAAGTCTTTGGAAAAAGAAGTTGTTAATAAGCTCGGAAAAGAAAAAAAGATATTTCCGAATGTGGATTTTTATTCGGGCATCCTGTACCAGTCGCTGGGAATACCCAAGGAAATGTTTACTCCTATATTCGCCGTTAGCAGAGTTTCCGGATGGACCGCGAGGGTCATGGAATATCTGGAAAATAACCGTATTTTCAGGCCCCGGGCGATATATTCCGGGACTTTTGACGAGAAATACATCCCTCTTCGCGAAAGAAAATAATCTGACATTTTCATTGTCCCTTGACCACTTGCTGTGAGATGCTACAATAGGTGTCTTAACGGTGTGGGTCTTCTGATCAACAAGCCGCGGGAGGTAGAAATGTCCGTATCCGGCATTATTAACATTGAAAAATTTCAACCGGAAGTAAAAATGAAATTCTTCCCTTATCTCGAAACTATGCTTGAGACGCATGGCGACAATGTTATTTCGGTTTTTGTCTACGGGTCGGCCGCGGCCGGATCGTATATCAAAGGTGTCTCAGACATCAATTCGGCTATCGTTTTCAGGGAATTAAAATTCCCCGTTCTTAAAAAGAGCCTGAAAATAGTGTCCAAGGGTATATCGGACTCGGTATCGGCGCCTCTTTTCCTTACCCGGGAATATATTTCATCTTCGCTGGATGTTTTCCCCATAGAATTCACGGATATGAAGGAAAACCATATTCTCGTTTACGGAGAGGATATTCTTTCAGGTATCACTGTCAAAGGCGAACATACGCGCCTTTTCTGCGAACAGCAGTTAAAAGGAAAGCTTGTGCGAATACGCGAGGCGTATCTTGAAGTGGGCCTGAGCAGAAAGGGGATGGTGTCTTTGCTGAAAGAGTCTCTGAGTTCGCTTATCCCCGTTTTCAGGAACCTAATACGGCTTACAGGTGAAGTTCCTCCCCTTGATAAATCGGGGATAATAGAGCGTATGTCTGTCATATTCGGTCTTGATGGGGAGATGTTCCTGCATATTCATAGAAGCTCGGCAAAACAGGAGAAGATAGTTTCAGGCGAAGAAGACGGGTTAGTAGACAGCTTTATTTCCGAAGTGGAAAAACTTTCAATAGCGGTGGATAGACTTTGACGACAAAAACTATGAAGACAGCTAAATGTATTATTGGGGCCCTTCTTCTCGAGGCTGTTCTCTTTTCTTTTTCCGTTTTCGGAGAATCGGCCTCTCTGCCGGATAGGCCCGCGGGATATGTTACAGACCTTGCCGATGTCATAGATCCCGAGGCGGCCAATGCCATAAACAGATTTGCTCTTGAACTTGAAAGAAAGACCGCTTCTCAGGTAGCGGTGGTAACCTTGAAGACGACCCGTCCTGAAACAATACAAGGCTATTCGGTCAGACTTTTTGATAAATGGAAAATAGGCCAAAAAGGCAAGGATAACGGGGTTCTTATACTGGTAGCTGTAGATGACCGTATGGCCTGGATAACTACAGGATATGGTATAGAGGGGATAATACCGGATGTAGTGGCCAACAAAATCGTAAGAGATCTGATGGTGCCTTCCTTCAGGAAAGGGGACTATTCTGAAGGAGTTCTCAATTCGGCGGTAGCAGTCATAAGTCTTATTGCCAAAGAGCATGATGTGGCCATAACCGGAAAAGAGGATAGTGTTCATAAATCTATCGCGCGGGAAGCCGGCGGGCTTGAGGTATTGTTCACATTGATATTTTTTGTTATGATATTCGGTATGCGTTCCGGGCTTTTCGGATTTTTTCTGTTAGGTTCCATGGCGGGAGGAAGAAGAAGGGGCGGAGCCTGGCATGGAACCGGCTATGGAAGTTCGGGAGGCGCTTTTGGAGGATTCGGCGGTTTCGGCGGAGGAATGACCGGCGGAGGCGGCGGAGGCGGAGGATGGTAAAATTTTGGTTTTAAAAAAGGGGTATGGAAATGAAAAAAATATGGATAGTGCTTGGAGTAGCGGTTCTTTTGGGTGTTATGCTTTTTGGATGGTACCGGAGCGGTTACGACCAGGCTATCGCCAAGGATGAAGAGGTGAAGTCGGCCTGGGCTCAGGTAGAAAACCAGCTTCAGAGAAGGAACGACCTTATCCCGAACCTCGTAAACACCGTAAAAGGTTTCGCGTCACAGGAAATGGGTGTTTTTACGGAAGTTACAAAATTGCGAAGCCAGTGGTCCCAGGCGGGAACAATAGAAAGCAAGATAGATAATGCAAATCAGATGACGGGCGCGCTTTCCAAACTGCTCCTTGTTTCCGAAAACTATCCGGCGCTTAAGTCGAACGAGAACTTTCTGGCCTTGCAGGCGCAGCTTGAAGGCACAGAGAACAGAATAGCGGTTGAAAGGATGAGGTATAATCAGGCAGTAAAAGATCTTAACCGCTTTCAGAGATTGTTTTTTGGACGGTTTTTCGCGTCTCAGGCCGGCGTAGACGAACCCGCCGTATACTTTGAGGCCGATAAAACCGCGGCAGACGTTCCGACGTTGGTTTTTTAGGTAAACGCGCTGCAATAAAACTATGTCAGCAGTTCAAAGACTTTGTGATAAAAAGTTGGTTTCTGGTTTTCCCCGCCGCCAGAGCGGAACGTCCAAGAACGCTGATCTTCTCCCCCAAAAAGTTGACATATGTATTTCCCCGGGATTTTCACAATGGAAAAGCGCCTGTGGAATAAATCCGGATCGTTCGATATTATGCAAGCGAGTTTAGATAATATCAGAAAAATTATGTATGATTTTTTGACGTTATTTTGAATAGAGTTCTGCAAAATGGACTTTTATACCGTCTTTGCGAGGAACGAACGAAGCGAGTGACGAAGCCATTCGTCTCGTGGGGACATATGAGGCTCAGGATTTCGGCAGACTTAGTAGATGGCCGAATCAATCTCTCTCCGAGGCCGGGATTGCTTCGGTTCCCTGTACCGTACGGTACAGGGTCCCTCGCAACGACGTGAAAACGCTATTTTGCAGAACCCTACGTTATTTTGAATTAAACGGAGGATGGATGTCATGAGCGATAACATCGTGAAAAATAAAAATATGGATAATAAAGATTGGCATCATATGAGTGTTCAGGAAGCCGTGGAGGCTCTTAATACGGATCTCGCGGGAGGGCTGGCGCGTGATGAAATTACGAAAAGACTCAAAGAATACGGGCCCAATGAGGTTTCCGCGGAGAAGGATAAAAGTGTTTTAATGAAATTTTTAGATAATTTCAAACAGCCTCTTATTTATATCCTGCTGGTAGCGGCTGTAGTATCTTTTACCATAGGAGAAAGATTGGATGCTATGGTTATATGCGGGGTCGCTTTTATAAACGCATTTATAGGATTTGTTCAGGAGTTCAAAGCGGAACGCGCGATAGCGGCCCTCGCGAAAAGTGTAGTTTCGGAAAATCTTGTTATAAGGGAGGGAAATGCCGAAAAGATGGATTCGTCAGGGATCGTTCCGGGAGATATTGTCCAGCTTTCCTCCGGAGACAGAGTTCCAGCAGACATGCGGTTGTACGAAATACGGGATCTTCAGGCGGATGAATCGGCTTTGACGGGAGAATCGGTTCCGGTACAGAAGGGGACTGATCCCGCCGAAAAAGACGCGGGGGTAGGCGACCGTACCAGCATGGTATTTGCCGGAAGCTTAATTACTCGCGGTACAGCAAAAGGGATAGTTACATCCACGGGAAAAAACACTGAAACAGGCAAGATATCTCGCTTGATGGATGAGAATAAGGGATTTGAAACTCCTCTGACCCGAAAAATACACGCATTCAGCAAAACCATCATTTATTTTATATTGGCCATGGCCGGGTTGATCTTTGTTCTGGCTTTTTTAAAAGGGATACCGTGGATAGAAAGTTTTAAGGCGGCTGTGGCTTTGGCGGTCAGCGCTATACCAGAGGGACTTCCCGCCGCGGTTACGGTTACTCTGGCTATAGGCGTAAACCGAATGGCTAAACGCAACGCTATAATCAGAAAACTTCCGGCTGTGGAAGCTCTGGGCAGCACCACGGTCATTTGTTCCGATAAGACCGGAACGTTAACACAGAATAAGATGAGCGTGCAGAGGATCAATTCCGGATCTGCAATGTACGAAGTTGAAGGTAATGACGCAAAGAGCGGAGAGATCTTACAGGACTCGAAAAAAGTCGATCCGTCCGACTCTCCGGCTCTCCGTGAATGTATCCTGGCCGGCGTTTTATGCAATGATTCGCATTTGCAGGAAAATGAAGGGGAACTTGAAACAGCCGGAGATCCCACCGAGGGCGCTCTTCTATTCCTTGCAATGAAAGCCGGTATCGACAGGGACGAAGAGAAGAACAAACATCCTCGTATAGACACAATACCGTTCGAGTCCGAGAGACAGTATATGGCGACCCTTAACGAAGGAAAGGGCTCTTCTTCCGGAAACGTGATTTATATGAAAGGGTCTCTCGAAGCTGTTCTTGAACGCTGTAATTCCGCCATAGGCCCGGATGGTGGAACAACAGAGCTGAATGCCGATGAAAAAAAAGAGCGGGCAGATTCAATGGCAAAGGATGGTTTAAGGGTCCTGGCTTTTGCTAAAAAAGAGGTAGGAAGTGACAAGAAAGAGATAAACGAAGAGGATGTTTCCTCTGGGATGGTATTTATAGGATCTACAGGTATGATAGACCCGCCCCGTACTGAAGCGGTGGAGGCGGTAAAGGCCGCGAAGTCGGCCGGAATAAACGTGAAAATGATCACGGGGGACCATGTTAAGACCGCCAGAGCTATTGCGGAAAAGATGGGAATAATCCGGGACGATAACGAAAAGGTATATAGCGGAAAAGATCTCGCCGATATGTCAGAGGACGAATTCGTTTCCGCTGTGGAAGAAAGCAATGTTTTTGCCAGAGTAGCTCCCGAACACAAACTACGTCTTGTGAAAGCTCTTCAGACCCGCGGCGAAATAGTAGCCGTAACAGGAGATGGTGTGAATGATGCCCCGGCTCTGCAGCAGGCTGATATAGGCGTGGCAATGGGTATAATGGGAACAGAAGTGGCCAAAGAAGCCGCGGACATGGTATTGACCGATGACAATTTTTCCTCGATAGAGGCGGCTGTCGAGGAAGGACGCACGGTGTATTCTAACCTTATCAAGACTATCGGGTTTATCCTGCCCGTTAACGGAGGCGAAGCTCTTACTATTTTGGCAGGTCTCTTGTTTACTGCTGTTATTCCCATTCTTCCGGTGCAGATACTGTGGGTAAATATGGTCAGTTCCGTCGCTTTGATGCTCACTTTGGCTTTCGAGCCTAAGGAGAAGGATGTTATGTCGCGTCCGCCGCATTCTCCGCAGACAAAGATCCTCAGCAAGGGACTTATTATGAGGCTTATAGTCGTATCTTTTTACAATCTCGCCGCGACTTTTGGAATGTTCAAATTTATTTTAATGACGACCGGAGATATAGATATAAGCCGTACCGTCGCTGTGAATACACTTGTCGCGGCGGAGGCCTTTTACCTTTTGAGTATCAGCAGGTTCATTCCGTCGATGGTCGAGTTTTCACGGGATAGATCGGTCAGAATAGCGTATGTTCCGGCAATCGGTATAGCCTGCCTGGTTCTTTTACAGTACATGTTTACACAGTGGGTGCCGATGAACACGCTTTTTCATACAAGCCCCTTAACTTTGAAGCATTTCGTTTATTGTATAACCGCCGGTATCCCGGTACTGGTCCCGGCCCTTATCCTTAAACGTTACGCGCCGGTACAAAAAGGGGTCAAGTCTTAATATTTTAGTTTTGCAATAAAAGAACAGGGGCGCCCCCTTTAACTTGACCCCTTTGATTCTTTCAATTATTTGTGTAAGATAGGTAAGGGAGGAGGAACATGACAAGGAATGATGGAAGAACTTTCGGGGTACAATTGCGGAAGTACTTATTTTCGGGGTTGGCCGCGATCTTGCCTCTTTTTATAACGGTCTACATTGTGGTTCTTATCTTTGAGATATCCAATCGGTTCGCGGGAAGGTATATAAATGCCTTTTTGATGGATAGGTATGGGTTTTCGGTTCCGGGGCTGGGGTTATTGCTGCTTTTGATCTTCGTTATAGCGGTTGGCGTTTTTGTGCGTAATTTTATCGGCAATAAGATCTTTAGTCTGGCGGAAAAGTTTTTTTATAGAGTACCTATAGTGGCCAATATATATCCTTCGGCAAAGAAATTGTCGGATTTTCTTTTTGAAGATGAAAAACAAAAATTTAGAAAGGTTGTACTGGTGGAATATCCGGCCCCGGGGTCTTATTCCATAGGGTTCATTACAAATGAAGGGATAGAGGAATTTAACCGGAAGACGAAAAGCGAACTGGTCACGGTTCTTGTGCCGTTGTCGCCTATGCCTTACTCAGGTTTGCTTTTGATCTTACCCAAAGAAAAATTAATAGAAGTAGACATGACCGTGAACCAGGCTGTTAAGCTTGTATTATCCGGTGGAGTTGTATTTCCTGAACTTGAACAGGAAAAAGGATAGTTCTAAAAAGGAGATCTATGTGGACAAAGTGGCTGCCGTGGAGATGGGTGATAAGCGGCCTGGCTAGAAAACACGGTTTTATCGATCCTATGGGACTTATGGCGGCGCTTAACCGGATAGCCCAGCCTTCGGAAGTTGCGGCTCCGGTGGAACTCTTGAGACTTGCCGCTATTCTTCACGCCAGAGGCCTTATAAACAGCCAGATAATACAGAATAATCTTGATTGGGTTTGGCCATACTGGGTAGAACAGCAATTTGATCCTAATAAAAAAGCCTTTGTTCCGAGAGCTTTTTCTCTTACGCATATCAATCTTACTCACCGAAACTGGACCGCGGTGGGCGTTCCCGGGGTAGATGCGATGCCGATAGTAGACCCCCGGGGGTTGACAACGCCCTTGTTTGACGGCTGGTCTATTGATGCCTGGCTTATTACGGAAAGCGGAGAAGCCGTGGTCCCGTCCAGAACCGACGATAGCCGCCAGAGATTAGAGATGATGGATAATTTATCCGTGATGACCGATGTTAAGAGCGGCCTTAATTATCTGACGTCCCGTGTAGAAGTGAAGACAGAAAAAGATGTATCGGTGTGCCGGATGGGGATATTTGGGAACACCGCGTGTAAGGGACGTTTGGTGGTCTCTCTGCGGCCTTTCAACCCCGAGGGGATCAGTTTTATCCACAAGATAGAAAAAATTTCTCAGGGATGGATGATAAACGGGAAGGATCAAATATGGATAAAGGATATTCCTTCCGGATCCATGTTTTCCGACTATAGAAGAGGAGATGTTTTCAACCAGCTTGACCGGATAAATCTCGAAGATCCTGAAGAACAGGTAAAGTGTGATGTGGGACTATGTACGGGGGCTATGGTCTTCAATATAGAAGAGCCGGGGAAGGAAAAAGCGGTTACACTCGATATCCCCTTGCGGATAAAAAAATCCCGAAAGGATAGTGTGAGCAAGCTGCCTCCCGAAAAGTGGTATGAGGCGGTTTCGCCTGCAGCCAGACTTGAGGTTCCCGACGAAAAATTTAAATATCTTTATGATTCGTCTATAAGGAATCTGATATTGATGTCTCCCGGTAACGTATACGCGGGACCTTATACTTACAAGGAGTTCTGGTTCAGGGACGCGGTTTATGCGCTTAACGCCATGCTTTGCGTAAATTTAAGGGAGAGAGCCGCGAAAGTTATCGACATGTTCTTAACTGCGCAGAGTCCCGTCGGGTATTTCAA
Source organism: Candidatus Omnitrophota bacterium (assembly GCA_041667545.1). Lineage (GTDB taxonomy): Bacteria > Omnitrophota > Gorgyraeia > Tantalellales > Tantalellaceae > SLID01. The sequence goes on from JBAYES010000020.1 coordinate 27,170, forward strand.
GTCACAGGATGGGGAATGGGATTCTAACGGTCAGGTACTTTGGATAATGAAAAGGTATTGCGAACTGACCGGAGACTCTACCGGAACGGATTGGAAGAAGCCTATCCTTAAAGCCGTGAACTGGATCTCAAAGAAAAGGACATCCCGGGAGAAAAGATCGGGACATTCGGGCCTTTTTCCGGCGGGGTTCAGCGCGGAACATTTCGGGCCGAGTGATTACTATTATTGGGACGATTTTTGGGGAGTTGCCGGATTAGACGCGGCTATGCGGCTTTTGAACTCTGAGGAAGTTAAGACATCACCGATTGATCTTGCCGCTGAAAAAAACAGTTTTTTGAGGTCCATTAACGACAGTATACAAAATGCTCAAAAAAAGCAAGGCATCTCAACGGTCCCATCTTCTCCATACAGACGAATGGATTCCAGCGCCGTAGGAATTGCGGTGGCCAGTTATCCCTTGCAAATATACGGTCCAAGAGACAGGAATATTATAGATACTGTAAATTACCTTATCGAAAATGATTTCATCAATGGTCTGTTCTTTCATGAAATAGCCCATTCAGGAATAAACATTTACTTAAGCCTGCATATAGCGCAGGTTCTTTTAAGGGCTGGTAATGCCGGATATTTTGCTATAATGGAGAAAGCAGCCGAGGCGGCTTCGGGAACAGGCCAGTGGCCGGAAGCAATACATCCATGGACCGGGGGAGGGTGTATGGGCGACGGACAGCATTTATGGGCTTCTGCGGAATGGATAATGATGATACGTAATTGTTTCATCAGGGAGGAGGAAGATACATTGATCTTGTGTTCGGGTATTCCTCAAAAATGGATAGACGCGGGCCGGGAAATGTTCTTCGGCCCGGCTCCGACACCTTTCGGAACGATTGATATAAGGGTCAACCCGGGTAGAGAAAAGATCAGGGTTGAGGTGAATTTAGGTGATAGTGTGCCGAGACCGCGAGTTGAAATAAGGCTTCCGGGCTGTAAGGTTACCGGGTTAGGTCCCGGACAAATGTATGCCGATATTCTTCGAGGGGAAAAATGAACATATTAATGGTGACCAATACCTATAAACCGATCGTGGGAGGGTTTGAAAAATCTATAGAGGCCTTTTCATCGGAGTATAGATCAAGGGGGCATGAAGTTCTCATTATAGCGCCCACTTTCAAGAATATGCCGGAAGAAGAAGGGGTTCACAGGATCCCAGCCATACAGAATTTCAACGGTACCGATTTTTCCGTAGAAGTACCTGTCCCCGGCATGTTGAAAGATGTTCTAAAAGAATTCAAGCCCGATATTGTCCACTCTCATCATCCCTTTCTTGCCGGAGATACGGCCTTTAGAATATCTTCATCTTACAACATACCTCTTATTTTTACTTATCATACGATGTATGAGATGAATACTCACTATGTTCCCGGGAACTCAGAAGTTTTGAAAAAATTCGCTATAGAGCTGGCTTTAGGATACACAGAACTTTGTGACAGAGTTATTGTTCCTAGTGAGAGCGTGAAAGCTATTTTAAAGGAAAGAGGATCGCGGGCTCAAATGGACGTGATACCGACAGGCATAAAAGTTTCCGAGTTTTTAGACGGGAACGGGAACGCGTTTAGAAGAGATGAAGGTATTCCCGAAACAACTTTTCTTATCGGGCATCTTGGCCGTATGGAGGAAGAGAAGAATATCCTTTTTTTGGGGAGAGCTGTACTTGATTTTATGAAAGGTGAAGAAAACAGCCATTTTCTCGCGGTAGGCGGAGGGACACTTCTTCCGGAATTAAAGAAAATGTTTGGAGGTGAAGGTTTAAACAAGAGGGTGCATTTTCCGGGGGTGTTGACAGGTCAGGAAAAGGTTGATGCCTATCACGCGATGGACATTTTCACTTTCGCTTCCAAAAGCGAAACGCAGGGACTGGTTCTTGCTGAAGCCATGGCTTCAGGGGTGCCCGTGATAGGCCTGGATGCCCCGGGAGTCAGGGATATCGTGGAGGATCGGATAAATGGGTTTTTGCTTAATGTCGAGAATGAGGAGACTTTATGCGAAGCTTTAGATCTTTTTCGAAAAATGGATAAGTATGAGAGAGAGGAATTTTCTAAAAAAGCAAAGATAACAGCGGAGAAATTCGACTATAAAACGAACACGCAAAAAGTTCTGGATGTATACTCTGAGGCCATAAATGAGAGGGATTCCCGCAAAAAACCTGACAAGAACATATGGGAGTCATCGAAAAGGTATATAAAAACAGAACTTGAACTTATCTCGAACACTATAAGATCAGCGGAATCTGCGATCAAAGGGGAGGATGGAGTATGAGCATTTTGCTTTTTTTCGTGGCTATCATTGTTTCTGTTACTGTTGTGAGGATAGGAGCTATTGCCTTTCAGCTCACCGGGGTAGAATGGTCGGTTGCCAAGTTTCAGTCCTTATCCTGCTTTTCCGGAACGGGATATACAACAAAAGAGGCGGAGCTTATATCCGGCCATCCCCAGCGGCGAAGGATAGCTTCTATTCTCATGGTTCTTGGAAACGCCGGAGTGGTGACACTTATAGCCACTTTCGCTAATACTCTTCAGACAGAGTCTTTTGTTCCCAATTTTATACCCGCTTTACGCAATATTATACCCCAGGGCCTCATGCCATGGGTGGACATACTTATAATAATAGCATTCTTGTACCTGATTTATAAACTTTTCACGCGATCTACGTTGAGTTTGAGGTTTACAGATTTTGCCAGGGCGCGTATGATAAAAAAGGAAATGGTTTCACGCGTTACTTTTGAGGAACTTTCTTTGTCCACCGGAGGATACGGGGTTTCCAGTATAGAAGTGCGGACCAATAGCCCCATGTTGAATAAAACCCTTGTCGAATCGGGCTTGCGCCAGCGCGATATAACGATACTGGCCATAGAAAGAAAAGGAGAGATGATACCAAACCCCCCCTTCACAAATGAAGATAATTTCGGGGGACAGGGTTATCTGTTTCGGAAAGCTAGGGAACATTCGTAAAGAATTCTACGTCGAAAGCGACCGACAGTAACCAGGGACGGTTCTCAATTTGAACCTACACCTGTCCTATCGACAAACCTACACCCGTCCCTTGCTCAAAGCTACACCTGTCCTATCGACAAACCTACACCCGTCCCTTTGCCAAAGCTACACCTGTCCCTGCTCCAATCCCTCCCCAAAAACCTGGCTTTGCCGATGGGGCACCCAAATCAATTATTTCCTGACTTCGCCAATGGGACACCCAAATCAATTTATTTGTGAATAATGTTATAGAGAATCTGCTGTTCTTTATCCATTTGAAGGAGAATTGTATTGATTCTCATTGAATCCGGAGACTGATATTCTAACTCGTACATGTTATGTGTCAATTCTGTAGCTCTTTTTGGGCATTCATCAGCTTTGTGTTTATAAAGCGGCCTTTCTAATTTTTTGTATATTGTGTACGCTTCAAATGTGAACGCAACAGATTTTAAATATACCATTCAGGCCGACGGCAACGGGAATATAGTTGCGTGATAATTCCATTACGAAAAAACTTTTTATAGGCCGGAAGGCGATTGTATAAATAAAACTATCCTTAGTACCGGCCTTGCCTAAACAGCTTCACGTTTTACGGATGGAACAAACGGTACCGGAGGGGGAATGAGCGGTAGATCCAGTATCTTTCTTGCCTTATTCAGCGCGGCATCTATATTTCCGAAAATCATGTCTTCTCCTATCTCATCATAAAGTCCCGCTGAGCGCATAGCCATAAGCGGCTGCGCGTGGACTCCTGAAAGGATAAGCTCTATATTCCTTGACCTTGAGAACCTCAAGATCTGTCGGAGAGCGTTGAGGGCTGTGGCGTCTATGCTCAGAGCATTTCTCATTCTGATTATACGTACCCGTGGTTTCCGGCTTATATTGCTCATAATTTCGGTAAAACTTTCGGCTATTCCAAAAAAGAACGGACCGGTTATCTCAAAAACTTCCACTCCATCCGGAACATTTCTCAGATCTATGGAGTTGGGGTCATAGGCTTCTTCCTCCTTTTGGGTAGAGATGTCCGTGATAGCTCTTATACCGCCTGTGTCGGCAAGACGGCGGATAAGTAGAAAGGCCGCCATGATCATACCTATCTGTATGGCCGCCGTAAGGTCTACAAGTACGGTGAGTAGAAAAGTGGATACCAGCACCAGCACATCGCTTTTAGGGGACCTTAGTATTGAAACAAAAGAATGCCACTCTCCCATACGATATGCGACGAGGATTAGTATTCCCGCGAGACAGGGAAGTGGAATTAAGGCTGCCCATTTTGCGAGGAATATCATTATGGCCAAAACGGTGAAAGAATGGATTATGCCGGCCACCGGTGTTTTTCCCCCGTTATGCACATTAACAGCCGTTCTTGCTATGGCTCCTGTGGCAGGTATGCCGCCAAATAGGGAAGAGGCGATGTTGGCCCCGCCCTGCGCGATGAGTTCCATGTTAGAACGATGTTTTCGTCCTGTCATCCCATCTGCCACCACAGCGGAGAGTAAGGATTCGATTCCGGCAAGTATCGCTATTACAAAAGCCGGTTGGATAAGGACCCTTACAAGAGGGAGGGATATTTTAGGTATTGCCGGCCAGGGAAGGGAATTTGGTATCGCTCCGAAACGGTTGCCTATGGTTTCCACGGGAAGGTTGTAATAGTGGGTAACAATGGTAACGGTTATAATGGCCACAAGAGAGCCGGGTACCCTTTTTATGCGGCTTTGCCAGACGAGCATAATAACGATAGTAGATGCTCCGATAAGGAAAGCTGACGGGTTAAATGTTTCTGCCGCCTCAAAACAAGACTTCCATTTATCTATGAATTCTGCCGATGAAGAAGGGACGTCTAACCCGAAAAAATCTTTTATCTGTGAAGAGAAAATGAGTATAGCTATGCCCGAAGTAAAGCCTATTATCACGGGCCGTGGTATGAATTTTATGATGTTACCGAATTTGGCTAACCCGAAAAATACAAGAATGATACCGCCCATAAAAGTGGCGGTAAGGAGTCCATCTATACCGTGTTTCTGTATTATCCCGTAAACTATTATAACGAACGCTCCGGTCGGACCGCCGATCTGGACTCGGCTCCCACCGAAAGCCGAGATAATGAAACCGGCTATTACGGCTGTAATAAGACCACGCTC
>JBAYES010000021.1:0-31074 GCA_041667545.1 Candidatus Omnitrophota bacterium
CCCGTCATAAGATCCTTATAGAGAGGCTGGTGCATGTGCCATAAAAAAGCTACGGAAAGTGTCTTTGCCATGTGACATTTATAATCGTTAAGATGAAAGTAGTCAAGTGAAATCGGCGTTGCGGCGATGTCTTTGTATTCGGTCTTTTGACGGGTTGAAATACCCGTGCATGAGGCGGGGAAACTCTTTTTTTACCGAGGCGATGGTTTCCTTTATTCCAACGAGGTCCCCGATGGACGGCCTCTCGCGCATTTCCCTGAAATACAGCTCCGGATCATAATTCAGATTTCTCCACTGAACCATATCCGCGCCCGTAAGCTGCAGAAATCGCCTGAAAGCCTCCGCCTCCGCAGCAGAATCCGTAAACCCGGGCATAACAAGATAATTCAACGAAACGAACCCCGAGGCTTTTTTAGCAGCGCGAATGGAACTTATAACGTCCTCAAGATCATATCCCCTCGGACGATAATACCTTGAATAAAGTTCCGGCCTTACGCTGTTCACACTTACCCGCATCGAATCCAGGCCCGCGTCAAAAAGCTTCGCCACTATCCCGGGCTTGCTGGCATTGGTATTCAAGTTTATCATACCTTTCGAGGTACCCCTCCTTATTAACCGTACCGATTCGATCAGAACTTTCCCTTCCAAAAGAGGTTCCCCCTCACAACCCTGTCCGAAGCTTACCACAGGATCTTTGGCCGAGGCCATATGAAAAAGCGCTACTTCAGCCACCTCTTCCGGCGAGGGAACAAAATTTATCCGAGGCTGAGTAACAGGTATGCCGCTTCCCCGCTGAAGAGATATACACCCGCGGCAAAAAGCATTACAACCCGGAGATGTTGGAAGAGGAGCCTCATAACGTTTCAAAAAAAAGTTTTTCCCGGCGGGACAGCAGTATGTTAGAGCGCACCTTTCAAGATGTTTCACAAGACGGTTTTTCGGAAAAATGGAACGTATTTCTTTTACGTTCTTTCTGAGCCTCCCCATATCCATGCCAGCGAGTTCCTGCCTTTTTTCACGGTCGACCTTAACGCCGCAGGCAAAGAACCTGCCCGCTGAAAAAGCAACGGCGGAATAGCTGAAAAGAGGCAAAGCGGAGAAATTTTCGCGGGATCTATACGCCGGCGAAAATGTGGAAGTATAGCCCGGAGAAAGGAACGCCGCCACGGCATAACACGGTCCTTTCCTTAAGGATACCGGATTTTCACTGAATTCAACAAATCTTTTTCTGTCGGGATCAAAACCGACGGGGCTTCTTTCAGGCAAAAGAAAAAGTTCAGAGTCGGGGTGGATCTCCGTAAAGTCGCGCGTCCTGAGGCGAAAATAATGACCGGCTTTCATTCCGGCAGGTTCCACTCCCGGAACATCGTATACCTTCCCCTTCCTATCCGCGACAAGAAAAGAAAACCTGGAATTTTTTTTTGAGATCTTTTTCATTTGAGTTCTATGCCAATAGGACAATGGTCGCTACCTTCCACCTCCGGGAGAATATAGGCTTTCCTGACACGCGGCAAGATCTCTCCGGTAACAAAAAAATAATCTATACGCCATCCGACATTTTTTTCCCGTGAACGTGTCTTATAGTCCCACCAGGTATATTGCCCCGGGCTGTCGTTAAAATGACGGAACACGTCCACATAACCGTGGCTTATGAGCTTGTCTATCCAGGCCCTTTCTTCCGGAAGGAATCCGGAGACCTTTTCGTTCTGTTTGGGCCTTGCCAGGTCAATCTCTCTGTGAGCGGTGTTGACGTCACCGCAAATAACAATGTTCCTGTTCTTAAGCTTGTCCGCATACTTTAAAAATTTTTCATAAAAATCGAGCTTGTATTTAAGCCTATCCGGACTTCTCCCCCCGTTGGGAAAATACACGTTTATCAGAATGATATCTTCAACTTCAAGGGTTATTATCCTTCCCTCGTAATCAAACGGCCTCCCTGAAATATCTAAGGGCGCAAGAACAGCTTTTTCCCGGGTATATACAGAGACCCCGGCATACCCTTTTTTTTCGGGATTATTCCAGAAAGACCGGTACCCCTCAACCGCTGTCAATTCCGATCCGAGCTGGGATGGATGGGCTTTGGTTTCCTGCAGGCAGAGTATCTCCGGGGATTCTTTTTTGAACCATTCAAGAAACCCTTTACGGCTTATCGCCCTTATACCGTTAACATTCCATGAAAGTATTTTCATCTTTTAGTTTTCGGCCGCCTTCGTAAATTCACCCAGAACCTCCACATGGCCTGTTCTTGGGAACATATCAAAAGGTTTTATCCTGTTAAGCTTCCACTTCCCGCCCGTGGTAAATATTTTAGCATCCCTTGCCATCCGGGCCGGATCGCAGGAGATGTAGTACAAAAGACCTATATCGGGGTTATCTCTTAACTTTTCAAGAAAATCCCTTTTCACCCCTTTTCTCGGAGGGTCCAGAAGGAATATATTGCGCCGCCTTTTCTCCCTCGCGAAAAGTTCAAAAATATCTTTTTCAGCATCTTGCCTGTAAAATTTTATGTTCTTGATACCCTGCGTTTTCGCCGTGTTCTTGGCGCAATCGATAGAAACCCTGTTCTCATCTACGCCGATGCGAAAAGCGAAACTCCCGCCGACGGTAAAGCTGAAAAATCCGGAACCGCAATATATATCAAAAAAGGCCGCCCCTTCACTGCGCGGCGAAACCCATGTTTCAAGGGTTTCCGCCATTTTCTCGGAAACATACCTGTTGCATTGTGAAAAAGCTTTCGGGGAAAAATATATGTCCTTACCGCGGTATCTGTCCGGAAAGAACCTGTCTCCCATTCTGCAGGAAGACCATACCTTTCCGTTACTATCGGCCTTCAGGGTTATTTCATCACGGTCTTCCCCGCGTGTAAGAGAGACAATATCGTTACCCATGACGGGGACAGCTACGGGGCATTTTTCTATTTCCACCACCCGATGGCTTGCCTCTTCGTAATATCCGTAACCGTTTTTCCCTTTGTGAAGCGTCAAGCTTGAACGATAACCGTATTCTCTGTCCGAGGCGGCAATATCTTCGAACTCTTTGCCAAGTTCTATGCCGGCTATACGTTTAAAGAGTTCTTTCACCTGCTCATTTTTGTAATAGAGTTCTTTGGAATAAGACAGATGCTGCAGCTGGCAGCCCCCGCATGAACCGAAATACGGGCAAACGGGAACTATGCGGTCGGGTGAACTTTTAACCACATCCAAAGCTACGGCCTCGGAATAATTTGAAGTCTCTTTAGTCACCCTGGCCAAAACCTCTTCTCCGGGAAGAGCCCCCTTTACAAAACATACCTTTCCGCCGGTGCGGGAAACCCCGCGAGCGCCATAAGCCAGTGAGTGTATCTCCAAACGGGCAATATCAGACATATCTCATTCCATCCTTTATAAAAAACAGGGGGGTCCTTTCCCGCAGAAAAGGTCCCCCGTCTTTTTATATTCACTTACATCAATAACCCTGTTGACTCTCCCTCAGCCCTTCACGGTACCCTTCGGTATACCCGGCTTTGTAGGCATTCTCGTATCCCGCCTGGTATCCGTCGGAATAAGCTGTCTGGGAGTTCATATTGTCGACTGTTCTGGTTTCCGCGACCTTTTGACCGCTTATGGAATCAAGAAGCGCTCCTCCTACAATATTCACTCCGGCTCCGGCAAGCGCGCCTTTCCAGATATCTCCGCCTTTAGCCCCCGAGGCTGCTCCTCCCACGGCTCCCGAACCAGCGCCCAAAAGTCCCTGTTTAAGAATATCGGAAGAACTTGAATTAGCCATTACATTGGGGCAGATCAAAAACGAAAAAAACGCTGTAAGCATAATTTTAGCGCATATAGACCTTCTATCCATCTTAACCTCCACCGTTATCTATCCATGGTAGCTTCTCTTAGACCGTCCCGGTACCCTTGCGTATACCCGGCCTTGTAACCGTTCTGGTACCCGTCTTGATACCCCTGGGAATAAGCGTCCCTCGACGGAACATTATCCACGCTCTGTGTGTTGCTTACTCTTTCTCCGCTTAAAGAATCGAGAAGCGCCCCTCCTACGATATTTACACCGGCCCCGGCAAGCGCGCCTTTCCAGATATCCCCGCCTTTAGCTCCCGACGCGGCGCCTCCGACAGCTCCAGACCCGGCCCCCAAAAGTCCCTGCTTCAGGAGATCAGAAGATCTTGTGTTCGCCTCGGAAAGGCCCGCCTGGAACATAACCATAAGCAGCACCATCACACAAACAAGCATTTTGCCCCTCATGCCGCACCTCCTCTATATCTTTTATTTTTTGAATCCCCATCACCCTCTTGGACACCGATATGTTAGCATAAGTTCCCTGTTTCGTGAAATAAAAACTGTGTTGAAACAGCGTCCCACATAATAGCACGCGAAAATTCCCAATAGCATTATTTCATCATGCTACAGTTATTTGAGAATCTACAAAGATACAAGGGTCTGGTGTTCCCGGAGAGGGCGTTGGACGACCGAGCGGGCAGGGTCCCCTATGGCACGGGCCATAGGGGGAGCGAGGTCGTCCGTCGAGCGAAGATCTTCTCGCTGGGAAGATCGAGCGTCCCTCTCCGGGAACACCAGACCCTTGTATCATGGTGCTACGATCTTTTTGATATTCAGTGGGAAAATGCCGCTTGAAATGTACAGTTTATGGAAAATACTTCCGCGGGCTATTACCTTGAAACAGCGTCTTGCAAAGATCACGTCCCCAAAACCTGTTCTATGCGGGTTAGCGCCCTGAGTTTATCGTTGATCCATTTGGGGGCGATAAGGTTCTCCTCTTTCGCTCCGGACACAAGCCTCAGAATAACGGTATCCTTAGGAACATTCTCGAGAAAATCACGAACGGCAAAAGCATACTCATCCAGAGTAAAAAGCCTTAACTTGCCCTGTCGGTAAAGCGTTTCAAGCCCCGTATTTTTCAAAACATGCAGAACATGTAATTTGATGCCCCAGACGGGAAGACGCGAGATCTCACGTGCCGTGTTCAGCATGTCCTCTCTGGACTCTCCAGGAAGACCGAGTATCACATGGACCGCGGACTTTATTCCGCGCTCGGCGGTTTTCCATATGGCATCTTCGGTCTCACTAAAAGTATGCCCGCGTTCTATAAGCTCAAGTGTTTTATTATTCGCTGTCTGAAGTCCGTATTCTATCCACACATCATAAGTATCAAGGTATCCCGCGATAATATCCAACTTTTCATCGTCAATACAGTCAGGACGGGTGGAAACACTTAAAGCGACCACAGAAGGAAATTCACGTATAACATCAAATACTTTTTTGATCTCTTCGGGGGCGGCATTAGTGGGAGTTGAATCCTGGAAATAAGCGATGTGTTTTTTTATCCCTCTGGACATGGCCGCTTTAATACCCGCGGCAAGCTGTTCCCTTATGGATGCACCTCTGAGAAGAGTGCCGCTGTAAGCCTCTCCGTCGCAGTACAAACACTTTCCGGAAGAAGAGCTTTCCCTGTTCGGACATGGGAATCCCGGATCCAGACTTATTCTCCAGACCTTTTCCCCGAACCTGGACTTTAAATACCCGCTAAATGACCGATACCTTCCCATATCTATCCCCGAAACCTGCCCCTTACCTTCACCCTTACCCCTTACCCCTTTGCCCCTTCCCCCTTTCCCCCGACGCAAGCTTAACCATAAGCAGCGATATGGCCGCGGGAGTAACGCCTGATACACGCGACGCCTGGGCCAGCGAGACCGGTCTTATATCGCTGAGTTTTTCTTTTATCTCGGAAGAAAGCCCTTGTATGCCGCGATAATCGAAATCCGGGGGGATCTTTATCTTTTCAAGAGCGGACATTTTCCTCACACGCGCCACTTCCCTTTCTATGTAACCGGAATACTTCACTCTAACTTCCAGCGCGACTTTCTCATAATACGAAAGTTCTTCCATACCGCAATTTATCGACGAAATATCATCGTAGGAAATATCCGGCCTTTTCAAAAGATCCACAAGCCGTATCGCCCCCGCGTTAAGTTCCACGGATTTTTCATCCAAAAGATCCTTAAAAGGGCCTGCCGATCTGACTTTTACGGCAGAGAGCGCTTTATACGACCTGTCCACCGCTTCCTGTTTCATGCGGACCTTTTCAAGAACATCTTCCCCGGCGAGACCAAGCCCGGCCCCCATCTTTGCCAGCCTGTCCAGGGTATTGTCTTCTCTTATCAATATCCGGTATTCGACTCTCGAAGTGAACATGCGGTAAGGTTCTACCGTGCCTTTGGTAACAAGGTCGTCTATAAGAACGCCTATATAGGAAACAGCTCTTCCCGGAACAAAAGGCGGCATTTTTTTTATTTTGCAGGCGGCGTTTATTCCCGCCACAAGGCCCAAAGCGGCGGCCTCTTCATAACCTGTAGTCCCGTTTATCTGCCCGGCAAGGAAAAGGCCATCGATATGTTTTGCCTCAAGAGTGTGAGAAAGCTGTACAGGGTCGGAATAATCGTATTCTATGCCATAGGCGTACTCGACGATCCCGGCATTCTCAAGGCCTTTTATACTTCGATACATTCTTTCCTGCACATCTTTTGGCAAACTTGTGGAAACCCCGTTGGGGTAGAACAGTGACTTATCAAGGCCTTCCGGCTCCAGAAAAACTACATGGGACGTTCTCTCCGGGAACCGCACTATTTTGTCCTCGATCGAGGGACAATATCTGACGCCGGTAGATCTTATCTTGCCAGAATAAAGAGGAGAGCGGTCCAGAGAAGAACGTATTATCCGGTGAGTCTCATCGGAAGTCCTTGTTAAATAACACGCTGTCTGCGGGAGCGATATTTTTTCGGTGGAGAACGAAAACGGAATAACAAGCTCATCTCCTGTCTGTTCTTCCAGTCCGTTAAGATCTATCGTGCCGCCGTCTATTCTCGCGGGTGTACCTGTTTTAAGCTTTCCCATTCTGAAACCCAGAGACGCGAGACTTTCCGAAAGTCCTATCGACGCCCTCTCTCCCACTCTTCCTCCGGAGAAGTGATCCATCCCCACGTGCATGGTGCCGTTCATAAAAGTCCCGGCGGTTATCACCACGCACGGCGCCTCGTATTTCTCTCCCCGTGCCGTTAAAACTCCCCGGCATACGCCGTCCGAAGAAATAATATCCGTAACCTCGTCTTCTACGATCTCGAGATTCTGCTCGTGTGATACTTTTTCGAGCATGTAGGAATTGTAAATTCTCCGGTCTATCTGCATCCGGGAAGACCTGGCGGCATAACCCTTTGAACCGTTCAACATACGGTACTGTATGCAGCTCGCGTCGGCCGCTTTGGCCATCTCTCCGCCCAGAACATCTATCTCCTTCACTATCTGGCCTTTACCTATTCCTCCTATAGCCGGATTACACGAAGTATGCCCTATGGCGGATCTCTTCATTGTTATGAGAAGAGTGCTAACACCCATCCGCGCCGCCGCCAGGGCCGCTTCGCTCCCGGCATGCCCTCCGCCCACAACTATTACCGAATATCCCGCGTTCATGTACTATCCTTTTCCATAAGATCAGATATGTTTTTTTTCAAGCCATATTTTCACAAAATTCGCGATACTGCGGTCATATTTTTTCTCTGCCTCGTCCGGGAAAAAACATGCAGGCACCTGACCCGAACCCAGGTGATAGTGAAGACAATCGCAACAAACACCTTTACGGGAACAAGGGTCATAAGAACAGTTACATAAGCTCATATTTGTCTTTTTTTTACATTCCATGAACTCCTCCCGATTAGAACATAAGAGTCAGGGGTCAGACCCCTCCAATTCTGTTCGTCACAAGGCCGGCGTCTGACCCCAGTCGCGCGCAAGTCCGGCATCTATTCCCATCTCGTAAACGTCCAGCGTAATGTACGTATAAAAGGCTATAACGCTGCAAGGGTCCGGCATTCCCGAAGAGGGCGTTGGACGACCGAACGGGCACGGCCCCCTATGGCACGGGCCATAGGGGGAGCGAGGCCGTCCGTCGAGCGAAGATTTCCTCGTAGGGAAAATCTTCGCGTCCCTCACAGGGGATGCCGGAGCCTTGTAGCGTCGGTTCTTCGAGTCAGGGGTCAGACCCCTCCAATTCTGTTTGCCACAAGTCCGGCGTCTGACCCCATCGCGTAGACATCTATCGCCATGAACGTATAAGAAGCTGTAATGCTACAAGGGTCTGGCATTCCCGAAGAGGGCGTTGGACGACCGAGCGGGCATGGTCCCCTATGGCACGGGCCATAGGGGGAGCGAGGTCGTCCGTCGAGCGAAGATTTCCTCGTAGGGAAAATCTTCGCGTCCCTCGCAGGGGATGCCGGAGCCTTGTAGCGTCGGCTCTTCGAGTCAGGGGTCAGACCCCTCCAATTCTGTTCGTCACAAGGCCGGCGTCTGACCCCATCGCAGGCAAGTGTCATTTATGGACTATTATCGCTGTTGTACTCTGCTCGGGAACCATCTGATAATCCTGGGTAAGTGAGATCCCTATACGTTTTGTTACATCCAATAGCTTAAAGATCTTTTTCTGATCTTCCAATTCTTTCCATATCGGATACCCCGGGCTGTATCTTTTGCCCTGATCTTTGCCAAGGCCGAGTTCTTTTCTTACCCTGTTATGAACGTACTCCGCGAGCGCTTCGGCAAGGTTCACAGAGAATCCATGCAGATAGAACGCTCTCGAGTTTTCCTCCCGGTCTATAAGGTCTCCGATCGCTTTTGTGACTTTATCTCCAATGGTCACAGCCTGGAACACGACAATATCTTCCCGTTCAAAATGATCGGCGATCCCCCGTCCGTCCTTGCCGGGCTTGAGATCGAACACCGTAAGTTCTTCTCCCTCTACCCCTATAACACTCATCTTAGTGCCGTCTATACGACATCTGAAATAACCGTATACCGCCTTAAGATCAAGCCAGCCTTTCCTTATAGCATCTTCTTTTATCTTTTTCAGAACGGGTTCGTATTCCCCCTTTATAAGACGCTCCTTCTCCTTTCCATCCTTTATGCCTCCTCCCCATGAAACCTCGAACAGGAATTTTTTATCAAGATATTCGAGAACATCATCGGCGGATATTTTGCTCACCGCCCTTACACCGTAAAAAGGCGGTTCTTTGATCTTGCCGGGTCTTTTTTGGAAGCCGTTCTCTTTATAAGATGCTTTCGAAGGAGGGATATTCTCTTTCTTATGAATACCTGTACCCGCGCGGTTTTTTTCGTGATATTCAGCGAGGATCCTGGACTTTTCACTTTTTTCGACAAGAGCTTTCATTATTCTCAGGCCTGTAAAAGCATCTTTGGCATAAAACACACCGCCTCTATACAGATCATTTTCGGCTACACGGGCTATGTCACCCGCGAAATTCTCGTTCACGGGCGCCCCTCCCACCATAATGGGATACTCCAATCCGGCCTCGTGCATGGCCTTCACGCATGTACGCATATGCCGCGATGTCGAGACAAGAAGCGCGCTCAGGCCTATCGCGTCGGGTTTTTCTTTTTTTGCCCGTTCTATTATCTCTTGAACTGATACTTGTTTTCCCAGATCAATTACCGAAAATCCATTATTGACCAGGAGCATTTTTACCAGGTTCTTGCCTATATCGTGAACATCCCCCTCCACCGTGGCCAGTATAACTTTGCCCCTTCCCGGGACTTTGTTATCCGAGAGATCCTTCTCAAGATACCCCACGGCCTTCTTCATGACTTCGGCCGCCTGCAGAACATAAGGAAGCACCATTTCACCTTTGTCAAGTCTGTCCCCGGCCTGTTTCATGGACTCCATAAGAATTTCGCTTATAACGGCGTCTGCGCTGTATGTCTTAAGAGCCTCGTCGACCAGAGGCAATATACCGGAACTGTTCCTGTTAAGAACGCATTCTATTATCCTTTTTTCTATGGGACCTTCGCTTGTAACTTTCTTGTCAACCGGTCCAGAAACAGTGTTTTTATGTGAAAAATGTTCCGCGAACTCCGCCAGAGCTTCCGGACCCTCGCTGAAAATGAGTTTTTCCGCAAGAATTCTCTCTGTCTTATCAATTTCCCCGGCGGGAATATAGTCCGCGCCGTTCACTATGGCCATATCAAGTCCGGCTTTAAGCGCCTCCTCCAGAAAAACCATATTCAGGACTTTCCTGGAAGCTCCGGAAAGCCCGAAAGAAACATTGCTGACGCCGAGAATGGCAAGCACCCCGGGATATTTTTCCTTGAGGATCCTTATGGCATCCATGGTGTCCCTGGCCGAGCTTCTGTATTCTTCTTCTCCTGTCCCTAAGGTGAAGGTCAAAAGATCAAAAATAAGCCGTCCGGGTTCCATGGCGAATTCTTCGGTGGCCATTTTATAGATCCTTCCGGCCACTTCGACCTTTTTGTCTACGGTCACGGCCATCCCCTTTTCGTCTATGGATAGGCATACCACAAAACTGCCGTGTTCTTTAGCGAGAGAAAATATTCTCCTGGCCTTTTCCCCTCCATCCTCAAGATTCGCCGAGTTGATAAATGCCGCGCCGGGATAGCACTCAAGAGCTTTCTCCACGACATCAGCATCCGTGGAATCTATCATAAGGGGCACTTCTACGCTTTCAGCCAGACGCCTTGTGAGTATCACGGCATCTTTCATCTCGGTAGATCTCTCGGTAAGCGCCACACAAAGATCAAGCGCGTCGGAACCCTGTTTTTCCTGTATTTTTCCAAGATCCACTATACCATCGTAGTCTTCCCGTTCAAGCATGGCTTTCATCTTGCGGGATCCCTGAGTATTCATCCTCTCGCCCACCTTTATGGGCCTCGGTTTGACATCCGGATCGAAACCCCGGTAAGAACTGGCATAATAGTTTTTTTGGGGGATGCGGCGTTTCGAATACTTTGCCGTTTTCTTTCGAATGGCTTTTATATGGCCGGGGGTCGTCCCGCAGCATCCGCCTACGACATCCAGCCTGTATTTCACGGCGAGATCCGACATTATGTCCGCCATTTCTTCGGGAGAAAGCGGAAAAACGGTCTTTCCTTTATCTTCGACCGGAAGGCCCGCATTTGGAACACATGAAACAAAACACGGAGCGCCGGCGCTTAGAACAGCAATGGCGCTTTCCATTTCCACGGGGCCCGTACTGCAGTTAAGCCCGATAACATCGGAGCCTATATTGCCCATTACGGCCATGAAAGCCGACACCTCGGTGCCAAGAAGCATTCTCCCATTATTCGCGAGCGTAGAGTGGGTAAAAATGACAATGTCTTTCTTTCTTTCCAGCATAGCCCGCCTTGCTCCGTTAACGGCCGCTTTCATCTCGAGCATATCCTGGCCGGTCTCGATGAGTACGGCGTCCGCTCCGCCGTCTATGATAGCCCGGGCCTGAGCGTAAAAAATATCTTTCAGCTCTACATAAGAAATATTACCGAGCTCGGCGTCGGTAGATGAAGGAAGTTTTCCGGTGGGGCCCATCGTTCCTATAACATAACGCGGCCATTTGGGCGTTGAGAACCTGTCGGCCTCTTTTCGGGCTATCTTCACGGCCGCAAGATTTATTTCATAGGATCTTTCGGCAAGTCCGTACTCTCCGAGTTTTAATACATTCCCTCCGAAAGTATTGGTCTCTACCGCGTCCGCTCCGGCTTCGAGATAATCCGCATGTATACCGGAAACTATTTTGGGGGACGAGATCGACAGATACTCCATGCATCCGCCATGAGAGGATGACCCCTCAAACTCTTGTCCGGACGACGCGAGATATGTACCGAAAGCTCCGTCAAGCAAAAGCAGGTCTTTATGCAGTTTTTCTCTGAGTGTCAATGCCATTATATCCTTTCAATTCCGCTTTGCCTGACCCATCCTGCCATACCGTCAGGACGCCTGACCCTGTACCAGAGATCTTTTGTCTCCAGTATGGTAACACCGTTACCCTCATGAAGTGTAAAAAATTTTGTAGCCGAGTCAAAGGGCCCGAAAAGAACATCCAGAGAAGGAACTACCGTAACGGCATAAGACCTCTCGTCTTTGACTTTGTGAAAAATAATGGCCGAATTAAAAACAATAATAACCGTGAGGAAAATTGCCGCGCCTCTCGCTATCGCTCTTGACCTTTCAGAAACTACAGCCGCGGCGATGATAACGAATAACAGAAAAAATAATCCCGAGGTCATGGCCGTGATCTCGTTCACCGTAAAAAATCCGGAATAAAGGCGTACCGGACGCCATGCGAAAAACCCTCTTTTTAGGGGCTCTTTTCCGGTTACCATGCTCCTTGCAAAAGCATAATTAGCGGCTATGTCCGGATCGCGGGGCGCAAGCCTGAGGGCTCTTTCATAATTAAGAACGGCCCTGCCCACATCCCCCGATTTGAAATAAGCCCCGGCCAGGTTGTAATAGAGAGCCGCGCTTACTTTGTCCGAAAACCTGGCTTTTTCGTATTCGGCTATAGCGCGGGAATAGTCTCCCTTTTCATATTCACGGTTCCCGGAAGCGAAAAAAGTCTCCTCGCTCGAAGCCGCTTGCCGGCATAAGAATATCGAAAGCGCGGCCAGCATGACAAATGCCGTAACGACTATCCGTTTTTTCATATTGTTTTTCACTCTCCCGGCCGCGTCAAAACTACATCTTTTCAACATGGTCTATTATCCTTCTCGTGTCTTCCAGTATTTTAGCATGATCCCCGCTCTCAGATACCGAAGAAGCGTACCTGGCCATTTCACACATGGAAAGAACATTATTAACTTTCCTGATAACCTCTTCATCCGCCCCGGAGATAACAAGTTTTTCAGAGATCTCCGACGCTGTAACGCTTCCGCGGGAAAGATCGAACTTATTGCCAAGGTATTCCTCGAGAGTCTTCTGCACGGCGTCATAGAATCCGGCAATGTCCCCCTTATCCATTAAAGCTTTCGCTCTTTTCATACCTGATCTGGCTCTTCTTGGGGCTTTTAAAAGGCGCGCGTATCCCCGGTCCGTTCTTATCCTGTGGCGCTTCTTATAGGAAAAATAAAAAACAAGGAAAAGTGCCGGGAAGATCAGCTGTAAAGCGCGGAAATAATTGTCGTTTATTAAAAGATACCCCGGCGGAAAGGTCTTTCCCATGTCATACTTTATGTGCAGTATATCCTCTCCCAGTTCTTCCTTGGGTCGGAAGATATGTTCCCCCGAAGGCATTGCGACCATTTTAAGAGGCTGCTGAGTTTCTGGAGCCTCGGATACCTTTATCCGAAAGGGCCCCTTTTCGATCGTTTCATATTTCCCGGTCATGGGGTTCAGAAAACTGAAAGACAATGCCGGGATCTCTTTGACGTCGTCTGTCCTTGGTATCAATATCTGTTCATACGCTTTTCTGTTCCCCTTTTTCGACACCACCGGCTCGTATACCCTGAAATCATCGTCTTCCGGGATAGCCGGCGCCGTTACGGTGTCAAGGTTGCCCGTTCCGCTTACGGTCATCGTAACGGTAATCGGGTCGCCCACCTTGACATCGGAAGAACTTATATCCACATCAAAAGAAAACACTCCGACGGCCCCTTTGAAACTGTCGGGTTTCCCGGATTCGGGAAAAGGCAATACGCTCATCGATATCTCGTTGGAGGCCAGCTCTATCGGGTAAGTTTCATATCCCGTGGTAAAAGGGTCGTCCATGAATATGCTGACGCCGAAAATGGACGAACGTCTCGAAGTCCGCTGTTTCCTTGACATCATCTTGCAACGCAGCACTGCCGGTCCTATGAGATAATCTCCTTCCTTGAAAGCCGAAAGATCCTGCCTGAACTCAAGGATCTCGTAGATCTTGCCTCTATAGCTTTCCCTCTTTCTTTCGGGCTTTATGAATTCTCCGGATGAAAACCCGTCATGAGCGTAAACCGGGTACTCTATGTCCTTGAGGCCGACATTATCCACATAGAGTTTTATCGTCACAGGAACAACCTCGTTAACATAAAGCCTGGTCTTATCTATTTCCATTCTGAGAAAAACATCGTTACCCTGGTAAAATGCCGTATCGCCGTCTATAGTCCCCGATCTAACACCAGGCGCCTGCTGGCTCTGAGCCGAAGGCCCGGGTCCGGGCTGGGACGCCGAACCTGAAACGTCCTCTACCACAAGTGTCACGGGTTCGGCCCTGTACGTTTGTCCGGCAAACACGGCAAAGAACGGCCCTATTTCGTATTGTCCGACGCGTAAAGGCACTACCAGGTAGCTGTAGGTAATAGATTGCGACATGGCATTGTTAACTACCGTCATTTGAGTGGAAGAACCCACATGCCTTATATTGAGCCCGTCCACGGGAGCGACCTCGGGCTGTCTGATATTCGACGAACCCGTGAAACTGAGATACAGGTACACCGGGTTCCCCGGATAAACTCTTTCCATCTCAAGCGAAGCCTCAAACTTATTCTGTGCTTGAAGCACCCCCGCGAAAGCGGCCGCGAACCAGATAACCGCCAATATCGTTTTAATCGTCTTCATAATGATCTTTTATACCGTTAAAATTTAAACCGTCTTACCAGTCCATCAGGACCGGAGGTCTTGAATCCTGTCTTTCTTTTTTCTGCTGCGCCCTCACGCGATTCTCTTCCTCCTCCTGCTGCTCCAGCAGTAACTCGGCCTGCTGTTTCGACATGCTTCCGGGGTCTTCACTGCCCGGTTCCGGCCGCGTTGACGGCTCTTTCTCTGCGTCTTCGGGCTTCACGGGTTCCGGCTGAGACCCACTGTCGTCTTCTTCTTTATCTTTCTCTTCTTTTTCACCTTCACCTTCCGGTTCGGATCTGTCTTTATCTTTTTCCTGTTCGCCCGAGTCGGGCTTTTCCTGATCGCGCTGTTCGTCAGGCTTGGGTTCATCCCCTTCATCCTGCTGGTCTTGCTTCTCCTCTTCCTGCTGGTCCTGCTGGTCTTCTTCCTGCTGGTCCTCCTTGTCCTGCTGATCTTGCTGATCCTCTTCCTGCTGCTCCTCTTGATCTTGCGGCTCCTCTTCCTGCTGGTCCTCCTGATCTTGCTGAGATTCAAGATCTTCTATTTTTTTTGAGACAAACTCATAGTTATACTTAGCGTCAATATCCTCCGGAGCGAGATCCATGGCCCTTTTGTAATAGTCAAGCGCCTCGGTATATTTCTCGATAGCCTTCTTCGTGTTCGAAGCCTCAGCCTCTTCACCTATTCTATATTTGGCATTACCGGCATTGTAGGCAGATCTTGTTTCCAGATCTCTTTTTCCCAATATAGCGGATCTCATAAAAGCTTCTTCCGCGGAAGTAAAATCGGATTTTCGATAAAGCACTACTGCCCTATTATACTCAAGGCCCGGATCGCCGGGTCTTTTTTTCAATGCCCTCTCGTAAATATCAAGAGCATCATCATATTTTTCTTCCCTATATGATCTTTCCGCCCTTGACCCGGAAGTAAAAGCAAAGGCCGCATCCCGGCGTAAAGACCATGCCAAAAACATGATCAATACGATCTTTAGAAGACCTATCAGATTATTTCTGTTAATTACCAGCCGCATTACCCCGCCTCTTGATATTCTTTTTTCCGGGAATAAAAAGCTCTATAACCAGAAGCAGCAAAGCCGCCCCGAGAGGCAGCTGAAATCTTTCGGTATACCTCTTTTCCATTTCCGTTTTGAATTCCTGTTTCTGGAGTTTCGACAGTTCTTCCTGATACATAAGGTCAAGACCGAGCTGGGCCCCGGAAGCTCTCACGTACATCCCTCCTGTTTCAAGCGCTATTTTCTGAAGCATTGGCTCTATAAGCCTTGTCCTTACCACATTTCCTTCCTGGTCCTTAAGAAATCCTTGTTTACCTCTTTCTCCCGGAACCGGGATGAGCTCGCCTTCCATTGTTCCCATTCCAAGAGTGAATATCCTGACACCTTCGGCTTTCGCGTTGGCTATGGCCCTGTCTATCCCTCCCTCCAGATCCTCCCCATCGCTGACAATTATCAATATTTTTTCGTCCCCCGGGGTACTTTCAAAAGTTTCCATGGCCTTCCAGACAGCGTTTGAAATGGAAGTTCCTCCCACAGGTATGCTAAAAACATCTACATCATCAACGGCCATTAGAAATCCATTATAATCCAGAGTAAGCGGACATTGCAGAAAAGCCGTACCGCTGAACGCGACAAGAGCGATCCTGTCCCCTTTAAGTTTTCTCACAAGATCCTTTATGGCTATTTTCGACCTTTCAAGCCTGTTCGGCTTAACATCCTCGGCCAGCATACTGTTAGACACGTCAAGCGCTACAACTATGTCCAGCCCCATCCTCTTTACTTCCTGCCATTTGAATCCCCATTGAGGCCTCATAAACGCCGTTATCATAAGAATGAAGGCCAATATGGTAAGAAAATACTTCAACTTTATCCCTCTTTCGGAAGCATGAGAGGATATTTCCTCAAGCAGGGGTTTTTCCGCGAAACTATCCATCGCGCGCCGTCTCAGAGACAAAGCAAACCAGAAAAATACCGATAGAAGCGGGATCAACCAGAAAAGAGCAGATAGATGAGAAGAAGCGAATCTCATCAGGGTATCCTCCTGAGAAAAGTATTGGCCAGAAAAATTTCAAAAAGAACCAGCACCATCGCGGGAAAAAGAAAATACCCGAAAAGTTCCTTGTATATATTGTACCCCGTTTCCTCAATAGCGGTTTTTTCTAACCTGTCTATCTCCGCGTATATTTTTTCAAGCGAAGCGGTATCGTTACCCCTGAAATATACTCCCCCCGTCTTGTCGGCGATGTCTTTGAGCAGCTTTTCATCTATAGATATTTCGACCGGCTGCAGCATCACGTTCCCGAACCTGTCCTGGAAAGGATATGGCGCCATTCCCTCCGTTCCCATCCCGATCGTATGAACGGTAACCCCCATTGCCTTCGCCACTTCAGCAGCCACAAGGGGCGATATCCTCCCGGCATTATTCCTTCCGTCAGTAAGGAGTATTATGACTTTCTCTTTGGAATCAGAATCCTTAAGCCTGTTCAAAGAAGCCATTACGGCGGTACCGATGGCCGTACCGTCCTCTACCATACCTATCCTGACCCTCTCAAGGTTATGTTCCAGCCAGTCATGATCCAAAGTAAGCGGACAAGCGGTATACGCGACCCCGGCGAAAGCCACAAGAGCTATGCGGTCGGAAAAACGTTTTCCAATAAAATTTTTAACAACGGATTTCAGAGCCTCCAACCGGTCTACTTTTTTTCCCTTAAGTTCAAAATCCATGGCCTTCATACTTGTGGAAATATCAACCGCAAGAACAATGTCTATTCCCTCGACATAACGCTTGGTTTCCTCGAGCATGGATTGCGGCCTCGCGGCG
Source organism: Candidatus Omnitrophota bacterium (assembly GCA_041667545.1). Classification (GTDB taxonomy): domain Bacteria; phylum Omnitrophota; class Gorgyraeia; order Tantalellales; family Tantalellaceae; genus SLID01. Next base: position 17,238 of record JBAYES010000021.1, read on the forward strand.
GCGAATATCAAGAGTAAAAGCGCGAGAGCTCTCAGATAGATCAGTTTTTTCCGCATTTTCACCCTTAAAGAATCTTTTATCCCGCTGATAAGGTCTTTATTGGAAAACCTTATCGCCCCGGAACTCTTTGATCCCGATCTTTTAAAGGCATAAACTATCAGCGGAATTAACGCTAATGAAATAAACGCCCATGGAAAGGCAAAACGCAAACTCATTCGCTTTCGTCTCCTTCTAAAACCCGGGTCTGTTCTACTAATCTCTCGGCCGAACTGAAACTATCAAGCATTTCAAGAGGACTCGGTCCGTATTTGGCGAATTTCACCATATCGCAATGTGACAAGAATTCCCTTAGAAGCTCTTTATGCTCCTCTTTCAGTTTTGGCGACCCTCGCAAACTTTCAAGAAATTCTTCCGTGGTCATTTCAGGAGCCCTGAAAAAGAACCTCCCCTCAAGATAGTATCTCACTATTTCCGAAAGCCGTATGTAGTACTCCTTTACAAGACCCTTTTCGGGCAGTTTCATAGCTCTAAGTTCGCTAAGCCTCTCATACGCTATTTCATCGGGAGGCCTTGCCCTCAAAGCGGCTTCAACAGCTTCTCTTTTCCTTTTTCTTATCCAGAGCGCCAGGAGAACCATAGCGGCCGCCAGAATAAGGATAGCCGCGAGAAAGGTTTTTACGCGGGCGGCGGGGTTCAATATTCCTCTTATGTCCTTTATATCGGAAGCGTCTTCGGGATCAAGTACACTCATCACCTCTATAGGCACCTGACGGCTGAAAACACTTTTCCATTCGCTATCCTCTCCCGTCTTGTAAAGCACCTTAATAGGCGGAATAACATGCGTTCCCGTCCGGTATATGCTGTAAGTATAGACCCTTCCTTCGCGCTTTTCGCCGAAAGGTCCCGTTTTAAGAAGTTCGGATGAGATAAAAGAAAATTCCCCGGTCTCCTCGGGCTTTTCCGGGAAGATCAGCTGAACGCCTTTTCTCGCGGGCGATGCAACTTCAAGGTTTATCCTGTCACCTATGCGGGCTTCCGCGCTATCGGAAAATACTGTTATTTCAGGCTCATCCCCCGCGATAGATATGTCCCCGAGCAAAAGGACCAAACCCGCCAGAAGCGCCGTTATCCGGATACTCTTTAAAAAACCGTGTCCGGAACCAAAATATCGGATATCTGTAACAGCTAAAGCATCTTTTCTCAAGGCAATTACCTCACCGCCATTCGTTTTTTTCTTTTTCTGAAAAATCTTATGAGGGGTTCAACATACGATCCGTTAGTGTACACATCCACACTGTCGACACCCGCGTCCCTGAAAATAATGGACCGTTCTTTTATGAACTTTGCGGCAGATTTCCTGTAATGGTCCCGGGCCTCGCCCGAGAAAGTATCTACAACAAAAACTTTACCTGTTTCAGCGTCTTCGAACCGTACCATTCCGGATCTCGGAAGCGCCGTCTCGGAAGGGTCGGATATTGACACCGCTATAACATCATGCCTTTTGTTGATTATGGCAAGAGTTTTACCGTATCCCTCGTCTATAAAATCCGAAATCAGAAAAGTTATTGTCCTGCGCGTTGAAACCCTGTTGAGATGTTCAAGGACGTTCTTTATGTTGGTGCCTTTCCCCCGCGGGTTATTATAAAGACCTTCCCGTATTACCCTTAGAACATGCCGTAGACCTTTTTTCGGCGGAATGAAGCGCTCTACCCTGTCGGTAAAGGTTATCATTCCCACCTTGTCATTGTTCTGGGTGGCGGAAAAAGCTATCACCGAACATAATTCGGCCGCAAGTTCGCTTTTAAGCTTGCCCGAAGTCCCGTACTTTTCCGACATGGATACATCCAGAAGTATCATTATGGTAAGCTCCCTTTCCTCTACGAATTTCTTCACAAAAGGATGCCCCATCCTGGCTGTAACGTTCCAGTCTATGGACCTTATCTCATCTCCCGGGTTATAGTTGCGCACCTCATCAAATTCCATCCCAGCGCCTTTAAAGACACTCTGGTACTTGCCCGCAAAAACATCCGTGACTTTGCGCGAGGTGGTTATCTGTATACGGCGTATCTTTCTGATGACTTCTTTAGGTATCATGATCCATCCCCGCCAAGTTTATGGGACTTCGACTTCTTCGAATATTCTTTTGACTATATCTTCCGAGGTCTTGTCTTCGGCTTCGGCCTCGTAGCTGGGGATCACCCTGTGCCTGAGAACGTCCATCCCTATGGATTTCACATCCTGCGGAGTAACATATCCCCTTCTTTTAAGAAAAGCATATGCCTTGGCCGCCACCGCGAGATAAATGCTGGCTCTCGGCGAAGCTCCGTATTCTATAAGCCCGTCAAGGTCCTTAATGCCGGAAGAAGAAGGTTGTCTGGTGGCAAAAACAATGTCGATTATGTACTTTTCTATCTTTTCGTCGATATACACCTCGTTTATTATCTTCCTCGCTTCGATTATCTTTTTAGGATCGATAACGGCCTTCACGTCGAACTTTTTGTCCGTAACGGCCATGGACCTGAGAATACGGAGCTCCTCTTCCCTGTTCGGATATCCTATATTGATCTTCAGCATGAACCTGTCAACCTGCGCTTCCGGAAGAGGATAGGTTCCTTCCTGTTCAACGGGGTTCTGCGTGGCAAGCACCAGAAAAGGATCGGGCAATTTAAAAGTATTCTCGCCTATTGTAACCTGCCTTTCCTGCATCGCCTCGAGAAGAGCGCTTTGTACTTTGGCCGGGGCCCTATTGATCTCATCGGCCAGTATTATGTTAGAGAATATCGGCCCTTTTTTTGTCGTGAACGCGCCGTCTTTGGGGTTGTACACAAGAGTTCCCACAAGATCGGCCGGCAAAAGGTCGGGCGTGAACTGAAGGCGCTGGAAGCCGGTATTGATGGCCGCCGCTATGGTCCTGACCGACATGGTCTTAGCAAGGCCAGGCACACCTTCAATAAGCACATGGCCGTTGGCAAGAAGCCCTACTAAAAGCCGCTCTATAAGGTAGTCCTGCCCTATTATGACTTTGTGTATCTCTGTTATGAGATCCCCTATAAACCCGCTCTCATTCTGCACCTTTTCATTTATGGCGGTTATTCCCTCTCCCATATAATACCCCCTTGTTATTTACAAAAGAAAACCTTATCTGTCCGCAGATTGTAATATACAACAACCAAGCCCGAAATTCAAGACAGCGCATTTGCGTGCACTCCCGCGAAAAGTCCCTTTCGGGCTTTCCCCTTGTCCGACATGACCCAAGCACATTGCAGAGATAGCAGCGTCTCTGCTACAAGGGTCTGGCATTCCCTGCGAGGGACGCTCGATTTTCCCGGCGAGAAAATCGAGCTCGACGGACGACCTCGTTCCCGCGAGGGCCCGTGCCCTCGCGAACCATGCCCACTCGGTCGTCCAACGCCCTCTCCGGGAACACCAGACCCTTGTAGCTGTAACGCCTCAAACGGGATTCCGGAGACACGAAATTTGAGTATGACGAAAATAGCCGTGGCTCTTAAGCATCAGGTGCTCATGCGTACATAGATCTGCTTACGCGAAAAGTTCCTTTCGGGTAAGGGGCCCTGTTTGGAATTTTAGGATTTTGTATGGCGTTTTTTGACAATTACAACACTTGCGGTTGTTTGAACCCTCCGGAGCCCCGCTCTTTGGGGGCGGAGGAGGGTGAGTTCCGCAAGGTCGAAAAACGCCATACAAAATCCGTTAAGAAATTCCAAGGGGAAGGCCCGAAAGGGACTTTTCGCGAGTCAGGCTTCAGAGGACCCACCGCGACGGGGCAGGTCAGTCTATTTCCGTGTGTTTTGAGAAGAAGTCTCTTACGTCTTTTATTTCTTTGGTTGTGTCACATTTCGGCAGGTACGAGAGGAACCTTTTGCCGTACTCCCGCGTCCGTATCCTCGGGTCAAGAACGGCAAAAACGCCTCTGTCAGAATGGCCTCTTATGAGCCGACCGAATCCCTGTTTGAACATTATAAGCGCCTGCGGCATTTGATATTCCACAAATGGGTTCCCCCCGGATTCTCTGATCGCCCTCATCCTGGCGGAATTTACGGGATCTGTGGGGACCCCGAACGGAAGACGCGTCACTATTACGCACTCTAAAGAACTTCCGGGAACATCCACTCCCTGCCAGAAAGTAGTGGTCCCGAAAAGTATTCCGTTATTGTTCTTCTTAAAGACATCAAGAAGAACATACCTCGGCATATCCCCCTGTTTCATTATGTATATGTCGGGCCTGTCGGAGGATATAGCCGATGCGACCGCATTAAGCATATCATAACTCGTAAAAAGAGCGAATATCCTTCCTCCCATAGCGTCATATACCGCGGTTATGTGCGCGGCGAGATCCGACTTAAAAGATCCTTTTTCGGCAACCGGGTCACTGATCCCATCGGGCAGATAGAAAAGAACATTCTCCTTGTAGTTGTAAGGAGAATCCACGGCGATTTCGAGAGGATCGTATATCCCCAGCCTTTCCTTGAAAAAAGTAAAATCACCTTTCCTCGAAGATGAAGAAAGCGTAGCCGATGTCAGGACCACGGGCGATATCTTCTCAAAGATACTTTCTTTCATATGGCGGCTGACATCAATGGGAGAAGCATTGAAGGACATCGCTCCGGCCGGGCCTGGCCCGCGTCTATCCGCCCAGAAAACATACCCTTCGGGCCGGTCCCTGAAGATCACGGTTGCGGACCTCATCATTTTATCGGCTCTTTCGGCATAAACATTGGCCATTTCGGGTATATCCGGATCCTCACTTTGATCCCCGAGAACAAGAAGGGAATCTCTGGTATTCCGGAGAGAATCTAATATCTCTTCGCATGAAATATCTTTCGGCCGAAATTCCCGGGAACCGTCTCCCATGGCCAGAACGGAAGACGCTTTATGAAAAAAAATTTCGGCGGCGGACCTGAGTTTCACCATATTGTCTTTAACGAGGTTTTCCGCCTCCCCCGCCTTGTCCGGCGCGGAATGCTTAAGGAAAGATAGCTTTATGAGATCCTCGACCTTTCCCATGAAATTTCCGAGACCCGCTGATGTGAACTCAAGCCCGAAATGTCCCGTTGCGACATCTTCAAGCGTGTGCGCCTCATCCACCACAAGAGCGTTAAAATCCGGAAGTACTTTCGTTCCCTCTTTAAGCGCCGTAAAAAGAAGAGCATGATTGGCCACAAGAAGATGCGACTCGGCCTGCTGTCTTTTCGCGGACATGAAAAAACAATCCTCGTAATGCCGGCATCTTTTTCCGTAACAGAGGTCCGATTCTCTTCGGAACTTTTCCCATACCTTTCCGTCGGGAATAAAATCCATATCCGTCACAAGACCGGTTTCTGTGGTCTTTATCCATCGCGTTATCTTCTCGACCTGCGCGGAATAGAATTTTTGGTCAAAAAGATCATCTTTTGGAAAAAGACCCGCCTTTTTCAGGCAAATGTAATTCCCGGAACCCATGCACAGGGAAAAACGAAGATCTACCCCGAGAACGTCTTTAAGAAGAGGCAGGTCTTTAACAAAAAGCTGGTTCTGGAGGGCTTTGGTGTATGTGGATACGACAACCTTACGTTCTTCAGCGACGGCCCAGTTTATGAAGGGAACAAGATATGCAAGGCTTTTCCCGACACCCGGACCCGCTTCGGCTATAAGGACCTTATTGTCCCTTATAGCATCTTCAACAGATAGAGCCATCTGCAGCTGTTCCGAACGGAATTCATAAAATTCCAGTTTTCCGGATATTATACCGTTTTCGCAAAAACATTCTTTAGCTGTAAGCATGGTTTTATCCCCGGTGGTATATTGGGTCCCGCCCAAAAAAGAAAAGGCCCCCGGCATCGTAAAGAGGAAGGGCTTCTACATAGACATTCTTTCTTGAGTGAGTCTTTATAAAGTTCAATATCTCGGCGCCTTCGGGATGTAATCGCGGGTCACCCGCGAGAACAACATCTCCTTCGGGGGTTAACCCTCCCGCGCCGCCTATGAAACCGTATTTTTCCCCAGGGAGCTTCACATGTCCCGGTAATATTTCAAGAACCTGCATGCCGTTCTTCCTTCCCATCTCAGCTATCTTTCTGTCGGATGTCACAAAAGCGTTATCACTTACGGCAAGCGCTGAACAGCGCGTATACCCCTGAGAAACGTTTAAAACGTCAAAATTCTTTTTTCTGACGTTTTCAAGCACTGTCCTGTCAATATGTTCCCCGTTAAGAAAGACCTTTTTCCCCACACGGACCGCGTTGTAAAGAGCGGTATGGGGATAAACCCCGCTGGGGTCTTTCTTACCCGCAATAAGGTGTACCCCGAGATCTTTCATTTTTCCCAAAAATCCCGCATCTATCGACGGGGCGTGAACAGCGGTCTCACCGTCTAACTGAAAAAAATATATATCCGGATGGGACGATATGGTCCCATACACCTCGGGTTCTTTCCGAAAAAAAGGCAGAAATTCCGATGATGGCAGCGCCTTTTTCAGACTTCTGACATATTCTTCCGGCATCCTTTTATCGTAAACTGTAAACATAACCCGTCACACCTTCTCCGAGCGCTGTTTAGCTAAATGTCCGAAAGCCGGATGGAACGGACCCGCGAGATATTCTTCCCCCGAAATAAGTCCCTCTGAAGAATGAAGCCCGCATCGTATCACCTTTACTCCGGACCTTCGGAAGAACGAAAGAAGTTTTGCCGCTCTCTCAACAGCTTGTTCCATTTCAAGCGGAACATATTCCCCTCTTTCCCACATATCCGCAAGCTCGGTACCCTTCATGACTATTACAGGATATATTCTCACCTGGCCCGCGCCAAGTTCCACAGCCTTCTCCGCTGTGAAAAATTCCTTTTCGTACGAACTTAAGGGCAGACCCAGCATCATCTGATGCGCAAGCTCGAAACCTCCGGAGCGGATAAGACGAGAAGCCTCGATAACATCTTCCGGGGTATGCCCCCTCCCCGACGCGTCAAGTACATCAGCCGACATTGACTGCACCCCAAGTTCTATGCATGTTACACCATGATCCCGTAAAAAAGAAATTTTGTTTTCGTCTATAAGATCGGGCCTTGTGGAAACCCGCATTCCCTGGATCCTACCCTTGAGAAGAAATTCTTTTGCCGGGTCAAGCAGCGTTTCTTGCAGCGTTTCCGGCACGCCCGTAAAACTTCCTCCGAAAAATCCTGCCTGTATATATACCCCTTCCCGAGGCATGGTAGCCAGGTAAGTTTCGATCCTGGCGCGGACTTCTTCCGCTGTCGGGATCTTATCTCCGCGTTCGCCCGTTATTCTTCCCTGGTCGCAGAAAATACATTTATGGGGGCATCCTCTGTGGGGAATAAAAAAAGGTATAGTGTAATGTTTCATAAATTATACCGCCATAACCTCGTAAGTATTGCCCATTCGGATCGGGGCTATGTAATCCTACCAGGGCCCCTCCGCCCGGTGTGGATCCTCCCTGTACGGATCACATAGCCCCGATCCCGCAGCGAGATTTTGACAGAACCTAAAATGATACCGGTCCGATAAAACCGTATTACGTGCCGATATAGTCTGACATGTCTTGCCCGATATTCTCGAACATCCGGGAAAGCTTCATCATCGACATCCCCAGTATATTGAAATATGATCCGCGAATATCGTCAAATATGATAGACCCCACTCCTTCAATGGAAAAACCGCCTGCTTTGTCATATGGACCCAAAAGCCGGAAATATTTTTCTATTTCATGCTCTGTTATTTTTTTAACAAAGATCTCGCTTTTATCTATTCCTCTCGAAATTTTACCTGAAATCGTATCTATAACGCAAATACCGGTATATACCTCTATTCGCCCTCCTGAAAATCTCCTCAAAAGCTCTTTTGCCCGGTCCTCGCCGGACGGCTTACCGATCACTTCATCCTCATGCGAAACAAGAGTATCCGCGCCTATGACTATGGCATTCTCCACCCTCGCAGCCACGGACTCCGCTTTTCTCGCGGCATTATTTTCCACAATATCCCTGATGTTCGCGCCTTCCGGATGCTCTTCCGGATATTCGCTTATTATTATTTCGTGGGGGATTCCGCAATCCGTCAGTATACCGGAGCGTCTTTTAGACGCTGAAGCCAGAACTATTCTTTTCATATCTCCCCCCTGTTCCTATTTGGGCTGTAGAGTTCTGCAAAATACCTGTTTCTCGTCATTGCGAGGGAGCAAAGCGACCGAAGCAACCCCATAACTTATTGTATATGTTGAAATTGCTCCGGCTATTTACTAAGTCTGCCGAAATCCTGAGCCATAACTTTTATCACGACACGAAGGGCTTCGTCACTCACTTCGATCGTTCCTCGCAACGACGGAATAAAAATCCATTTTGCAGAACTCTCATTTGGGCTGAATAACCATCTTCCTGCCGTCCAGAGTTATCCGTTCCAGAAAAGACAAGAACGACACTGTATCGTTCACCTCACGGTAAGCGTTCATAACTTCATTGAGGTTCTTATATCTTTTAAGGTACCAGCTTACGTGTTTATACATCCTTTTCGTCGTCATAAGTTCACCGCGATGTTCTTCGGAAAGCTTGAAATGTTCCGCCATAATAAGCTTTATCCGGTCGAAACCGGGCTCATCTTCGTGAATATCACCGCTGAACGCTTTTGCGATATCGCTGAATATCCAGGGATGGCCGAGAGCTCCCCTGGCCACAAATATGCCGTCACATCCCGTATATTTAAGAACAGATGCCGCGTCGGCGGCCGAAAAAATATTACCACTCGCGAATACCGGTATTTTAACCGCCTGTTTCACCTCTTTTGTCGGCTCATGGGATATGGCCGCGCCTTTATACATCTGGGTCATTGTTCTCGGATGAACGCAGATAGCGCTTGCGCCCTCGCTTTCCGCTATCCTGGAAACTTCAAGGTAGTTAATGCTTTCCTCATCCCACCCCGCCCTTATTTTGACCGTCACCGGGGTCTCCAATTTACGGGCAAGAAGACCTATTATCCTTCCGAGTTTGACAGGATCCTTGAGAAGCGCCGATCCTTTTCCCACCTTTATCACTTTTCTCGCGGGACATCCCGCGTTTATGTCTATTACGCGAAATCCCCTGTCCTGGCATATCTTAGCCGCTTCAAGCATTTTGTTTTCATCCGCACCCACTATCTGAGCGCCCAAAGGCGAATCTTCCTCTACCATATCCAGGTACTTCATGGTCTTTATGTTCCGGTAGGCCATACCGTTAACGTCCACCATTTCTGTAAAGGCAAAACGGCATCCATACCTCCGGCACATAATACGGAAAGGGATATCCGTAACACCCGCCATGGGAGAAAGCACGCATCGCGCCTCTTGCATAAGTTTTACGCCGTCTTTCTTCATCAAATACCGCGCTCTATAGACCCAGCTCTTTTTTATATTCCTTGTTTATTTTTGCTTTTACTTCGGGTGATATCTCCTTGGCCCCGTTCTTTCTCGAAGATCCCCTTTCCGATTTTTTCTTGCCGGATACCGCGGGAGAAAGGACCTCAGACCTCAATAGAGAAGCCCCGTAACCGCGGGCGTTGTTCCTTACATAGTTATCGTTAGAAGCCACCACAACCCTTACCCCGGACATTAAAGAATACTGCCTGACAGTTTCTATGATCTTTTCATCCCCTTGTCCCGTACGTGAAAAAGTCTGTTTCGAGCTTGAAGAAAGATATATTTTTTCCAGATGCCTGTACCTGTCCTGCCCGTCGAAAACCACACAGAAATCCGTTATGTATCCGCTTGAACGCGCGTATTCACTGGTCAGCATTATTATCCTGCTCCTGGCGGAAAGCAGGTTCTCTTTAAGCAGTTTTTTGGTCTCCGGGACAGCGTTTATGGCATTGTACCCATCGACTATAAGCACGGTTTTCATGAGATGTAATAATAACACAGCGGGGGGGGAAAGGGAAGGGAACATCAGGGAGTCCATAGTCGATAGTCCATGGTCCATGGCCGCATGGGAACCGGACTATCCTGTTTCGGGGGAATCTTTAATATGCATCTTGCGCGAGATCTGTATGAATACATCTCCCATTACATCCTGCCTCAGGTAGTAATACACGTTCTTCCCCTGTTTTCTATGTCCCAGAAGCTTACACTTCTTGAGTATCTGAAGATGATGCGACACTGTAGGCTGGGTTATTCCGAACTCCGAACATATGTCGGTTACGTTCATTTCGCTGGCGCCCAGAAGTTCCAGTATGTCCTGGCGCGTTTTATCGGCAAGAGCCTTGAATACTTCTATAAGGTCATACTCGTCCATAAAAAACCTCCACAAGAGAGTTTCAGATAAGCTATTTAACTCGCAATGTCACTATCAGGTCTCCCTTATGCCGGCAGCACGGACAGTCTTCCCCCTGGCCCCGAAGACGCATTTTCTGGCCGTCTTTTGTTTTCGGGGGTATTTTAAGGGTCACGTTTTTGCCTCCCGAAAGCTTAAATTTGGCTTCCCCTCCTCTATCGGCAAGTTTCGACGGTATGGGAAGAGTGGCCCTTACATCAGTATCTGTTTCCGCGACGGGCCCGCCGCCTCCCGGGCGTCCGTTCTCCCGCATTCCCCCGCCGGTAGAATAGTAATAAGTGCGGCTGCCGGGATGTTTTGCCCCGCTGTGTCCGGAAAATATATCGCCGAAAATATCGGCAAAAGGTGAATGTCCGCCCGACCTGTCGCTTCCGGAAAAGTTTTTAATGAAATCCGAAAAGTCGAATCCTTGAGCTTGAGAAAAATCCCCGGTATATCCTCCCATTTTTTTCAGATTATCGTATTCTTTCCGTCTTTTGGTGTCTCCCAAAGCGTAATACGCTTCGGAAACTTCCTTGAACTTCTCCTCGGCCTTTTTGTCTCCCGGGTTCTTGTCAGGATGATATTTTAACGCGAGTTTCCTGTAAGCCTTTTTTATGTCCCCTTCCGCCGCGTCCTCTTTGACCCCAAGTATCTCGTAATAATCTTTTTTAGGCATTTTTTCCCTCTTCTTTGTTTTTCTCGTATGTAAACCGTAAAATATTGTTTTTCTTGTCGGCGTCAACAAGCACTTTGGTCCCGTCTGAAACAACGCCCTTTAGTATCTCGACGGCAAGCTTATCCTGAACTTCTTTTTGTATGAGCCTCTTTAGCGGGCGCGCGCCGTAATCCGGGTCGAATCCTCTTTCCGCAAGCTGTTTTTTAGCGCTTTCTGTAATGTCAATATCTATCCCCTTCTCTTTGAGCCTTTCAAACACGACTTTAAGTTCCAGGTCGACCACTTTCACCATGTCCTCGCCGGAAAGTTTGTTAAAGACCACTATCTCATCCAGCCTGTTGATAAGTTCCGGGCGAAAATATTTTTTAAGCTCATCGCGGACAAGTTTTTCCACTTCACTCGCGGCATTTCCGCTGTCCGAAAAATGCCGGCTCCCGATATTGGATGTCATTACGATCAGAGTGTTCTTAAAATCAACTACATGCCCCTGATTATCGGTAAGGCGACCGTCATCAAGTATCTGCAAAAGTATATTGAAGACATCAGGATGAGCTTTCTCTATCTCATCGAGCAGAACTACGCAGTAAGGGCGCCGTCTTACTTTCTCGGTAAGCTGTCCTCCCTCGTCATAACCGACATATCCGGGCGGAGCTCCTATCAGGCGCGAAACGGCGTGCCGTTCCATATATTCCGACATGTCTATCCTGACCATAGCTTCCGGATCGTTAAAGAGAAACCATGCCGCGGTCCTGGCCATATGCGTCTTTCCCACTCCCGTGGGGCCGAGAAAAAGAAAAGACCCCATGGGCCGGTTCGGGTCGGCCATACCGCTTCTTGATCTCCTGACAGCATCGGATATTTTCTGAACAGCTTCATCCTGACCCGCTATCCTTGTTCTTAAGACGTCCTCCATCATAATAAGTTTTTCTATTTCCGATTCTACCAGTTTTGTCATGGGGATCCCGGTCCACTGCGATACTATCCTGGCTACATCTTCGTCATCAACCTCTTCCTTCAGCATCTTGTCGGAACTCTGAATATTGCCAAGTTCCGCGGTAAATTTATCCAGCTCTTTTTTAAGATCGACTATCTTGCCGTATCTTATTTCGGAAACCCTGGCCAGATCTCCTTCTTTTTCCAGATTGGCCTCTTCTATACGCGCCTTATCTATCTTTTCTTTAACCATCTGTATCCTGGATATGATGTCCTTTTCTTTTTCCCAGTGTTTTTTCATGGCCTTAAGATCGTCCCTCAGCTTTTCCAGCTCTACGTCTACCTCTTTCAACTTTACGTTCCCGGAAGAAGCGTCCTTTTCCTTTTTAAGAGCCTGCTTTTCTATTTCAAGCTGCATGATCTTTCTCTGCACGCGGTCTATCCCCGTGGGAACACTGTCTATTTCCATGCGAAGTTTTGACGCCGCCTCGTCTATGAGGTCTATGGCCTTATCGGGAAGGAACCTGGCCGTAATATACCTGTCCGACAATGTAGCGGCCGCTATTATTGCCGAATCCGATATCCTTACCCCGTGATGTACCTCATATTTCTCTTTAAGCCCGCGCAAAATAGTTATGGTATTTTCCACAGTAGGTTCACCTATGAATATCTGCTGGAACCTCCTCTCAAGAGCCTTATCTTTTTCTATGTATTTCCTGTACTCATCCAGAGTCGTGGCCCCTATACACCTCAGTTCTCCCCGGGCAAGAGCCGGTTTAAGCAGATTCGAAGCGTCAACAGAACCCTCGGCCGCCCCGGCGCCCACAATGGTGTGAAGTTCGTCTATAAAAAGTATTACACCTCCGTCCTTTTCCTTTATTTCCCTTAACACCGCTTTGAGACGATCCTCGAACTCACCCCTGAACTTAGCCCCCGCGACAAGGGCTCCCAGATCAAGCGATATGAGCCTTTTGTCCTTCAATCTGCTCGGAACATCGCCTGAAGATATCCTTTGCGCAAGCCCTTCCACAACAGCTGTCTTTCCCGTACCGGGATCCCCTATCAAAACCGGATTGTTCTTTGTTCTGCGGGACAAGACATGTATAAGCCTTCTTATCTCTTCATCACGCCCTATAACGGGATCCAATTTCCCCATATCCGCCATTTCAACAAGATCCCTTCCGTATTTATGAAGCGCCTGAATCTTCCCCTCGGGATCCTCATCTGTAACGCGGTGGGTACCTCTCACCTGACTCATTGACTTCAAAACACCTTCAGGGGTTATGCCAGCGCCTTTGAGCATATCCTTTAACGCCCCCGAACTCTCATGCGCCATAGCAAGCAGGAGATGTTCCACGCTCACGTATTCGTCCTTCAGAGCCGCCGCTTCCTTTCCCGCTCTGGATATCACTTTATTGAGTTCCCGTGAAAGATAAGGCTGCAGCGCGTCCCCTGTTACCCTTGGCCTTGACGACAGATCATCATCTATTTTCGACCTCAAAGACAATATATCAACACCCATTTTTTTGAGTATCGATGAACATATGCCCTCCTTGTCTGAAAGAAGGACAAACAAAAGATGCTCAGTAAGAACCTTCTGATGCCCCCTTTCAACGGCATCACGTAAAGCATCTCGTATAGCTTCCTGCGTTTTGACCGTTAATTTATCATTCATCATATCAGCACCTCGTTATTCTAACACTCTTAACATATCGATACATAGATAACTGTCTATATGTTACAACCCCTCTCCGCTTTTGTCAAGAATAATTGTAATGGTGTCCAAAAAAGACTACAACACGATGATACAAGGGTCTGGCATTCCCTGCGAGGGACGCTCGATTTCCCCGGCGAGGAAATCTTCGCTCGACGGACGACCTCGTTCCCACGAGGGCCCGTGCCCTCGTGGACCATGCCCACTCGGTCGTCCAACGCCCTCTCCGG
>JBAYES010000022.1:0-30706 GCA_041667545.1 Candidatus Omnitrophota bacterium
ACCGGAAGCTATAGCAAAAGCTATGGCGAGTGGAAGGGCCACTATTCCCACCATAATGCCCGACATAGCGTCCTGCCGGAAATGTTTGAAGGAGTAACCCTCCTTCAAAGTGGTTATAAGCTTAGGCACTAACATTTTTCCCCTTCTAAAATTTAATTATTTCGCAGGATAAAGAAACACATCCTTATAATAAGAAACGACGCCTTCTCCGCTTTATCAAGGAAAGGACGTCGCTCTGATTTTGCTATTAAAGGCCCGGGAGCTATGAGACGGGCGAAAAATTGAACAAACAGAGGGATTATATCATAAAAAAAACGAATGGTTTAAAATAATTCGCTGATAGCGGAGGAGCAGATTTTCGAGTACAATAATGTTTGTTTTCTAAAAAAGATCTCAACATCCAGGTGGTCTTAAAGTATGGATCTCATATTCATCACCATTGCTATAATTTTTTCCGTTATAACGGCGATATGTCCCTTCAAGGCCTGGAGGATACCGGTCAATATGGCTACAGGTCCTGTTTTTGCGATCTTTACGCTTATTGCTTTAGGGGTTATTGATGTGGACACGTTATTGCTTGGCATTGTCGGAAGCGGTCAGCTGAGGCCATGGGAAATACTTGTTATATTTTTTTCCTCAGCTTACGTTAGTATAAGTCTTGAGGTGACCGGGATACTGGATTTTTTTGCGTACAAAATAGTGCATAGGGCGCATGGCAGTGGCGTTAAATTATTTTTTTTCTTTTATCTGTTTTCATGTTTTCTTACGGTGTTCACTTCAAATGACATTGTCATTTTAATACTAACCCCTATCATCTTTTATCTGGGGAAACATGCCGAACTTAATATCATTCCTATACTTTATGCCGAATTTTTCGGAGCAAATACTCTGAGTATGTTATTGTACATAGGCAATCCCACCAATATAATTGTAGGCAACGCTCTTGGCCTGGGATTTTTGGAATACACAAAGATAATGTTGTTGCCGACCCTTACCGCGGCGTCCGCCGGATTGGCGCTTCTTTATCTGTTTTTCAAAAAAACATTAACAGAAAAATTCAAACCGCATTTCGGGGGCGGGTTTTCGGTGCGGAACTGGGTTGATGCTGTAATAAGCTGCGCTTTACTTCTGGCCATGCTGGCTATGTTGGCAGCGTCACAAACCTTAAGTATACCGATCTGGGTAGTTACAAGTGTGTTTGCCGTTATTTTTATTTTTGAGGATCTGGTTTTTGGAATGTATTATACCATTAAGCATAGATCGCTTCCCCGAAGCGAAATAATAAAAGACGAACAGGAAGTTTTCAGGTTGTACGGTATCCCCGAACAGCGCCATGAATTCTGGATAGCTGTGAAACGTGTGCCGTGGAAAATACTTCCGTTTACGGCAGTGGTTTTTATTCTGGTCGCGGGACTAAACAAGTATGGGGCTGTTGACTGGCTTGCCGGGATAGTGGCGAGCGCTTCTTCGTCTTTAGCAGGAAGCATAGCTGTTAACGGGATACTGGGATTTTTTCTGGCGAACATTGTAAACAACCAGCCCATGACGATCCTATTTAGCAATATTCTTATCAGCGAAAGTTTTAAGATAGGTCCGCTTGCGTATTCGGGCGGTTCTTATGCCGTTATTATCGCGAGTAATCTTGGGGCCAATCTGACAATTCTTGGTGCCCTTGCGGGACTTATGTGGAGAAAGATCCTTAGAATAAAAGGAATAGAGATAAGTTACTTTGATTTTATGAAAGTGGGGTTTGCCATCACTCCTGTGGTTTTTATTTTATCGCTTGCAACTTTATATTTTGTTCTTATGTGAATTCCAAACACACATTTTTCATAACTACTGTCTCGTTATAAGTCGAATAAAAATAATTTTTCATGAAGACAATTCTTGTTGTAAATCCCTGGATATACGATTTCGCGGCATATGATCTTTGGATGAAACCCTGGGGCCTTCTAAAAATAATTTCAATACTTAAAAGCTCCGGTCATCGCGTATTTTTTGTGGATGCCATGGACAGACATCATAGCGCGATGCCGGAAAAAGTTAAGGATAAACCGGATGGCACCGGGAAGTTCTTCTCGGAAGAAGTTGAGAAACCTCCTCTTTTGAAAGATATTCCGAGAAAGTATAAAAGATACGGACTTTCTCCGGATCTTTTTTCGAAAGCTCTTCCCGACGAGGATATCGATCTTATCCTTGTATCAAGCGGAATGACATATTGGTATCCGGGTGTTTTTGAGGCTGTCAGGATGCTGAAAGAAAAATACAAGTCTCCGGTCGTTCTGGGCGGCACGTATGCTACTCTGCGCTACGAACATGCTTTAAGTAATAGCGGAGCCGACTATGTGGTTAAGAACGGGGAACTCGATCGTATTTCTGAGATCCTCGGCGGAAGATGTGATCTTTCTTTTCGGAACATTCTGGAAGCGCCGTCCGATATTTCTTTCTATTCTCAGAATCCTTACGCTGTTCTACGGATCTCATTGGGATGTCCGTTCAAATGTTCTTATTGCGCTCAGCAATTTCTGTCTCCAAGTTTCATGTGTAAAAGTATTGCGGGCGCCGTCAGTGAAATAAGAGAACTTTACGAAAAAGGGATAAGAAATTTCGCTTTTTATGACGATGCTCTGCTTTTTGACAATAGCTATGTAACGGAGTTTTTTAATAGGGTCATAGATGAGGGCATTAACGCTAATTTTTACTCTCCCAACGGTCTTCACGTAAGATTCTTGAATGAGAGAACGGCTTTCCTGCTGAAAAAATTGAACTTTATCGATCCGATGCTCAGTCTGGAAACCTCAGACGATAAAAAAGGCCGTATTTGGCATGATAAGGTCACCCGGAATGAGTTCGAACGGGCTGTACGAAATCTTAATCGGGCCGGATACAAAAAAGGGGAATATACCGCATATCTTATGCTCGGCGTTCCGGGAAGCTCCTTTGAGGACATACAAGAGAGTGTGGAGTTCGTTAATTCATTAGGATGCAAAGTGTCATTGAGTGAATTTTCTCCCGTTCCGGGGACTATTCTGGCAGACAAGGTGACTCTCGAAAAAACGGATCCCCAAAAAACGGACCCGCTTCTTGAGAATAACACCGTTTTTTCACTTTTATCGCCTTATCGTAACGAAAGAGCCCAGGAATTAAAGAACAACACAAAAATCCTGAATACAGTTCTAAGTAAACAGGGACGGTTCTCAATTTGAACTTACACCTGTCCTGTCGACAAACCTACACCCGTCCCTTGTTCAAAGCTACACCTGTCCCCGCTCCAATCTTACACCTGTCACAGCAACAAACCCACACCTGTCCCCATCACATTACAACACAATAGGATCAAGTATAAGGTCGGGTTCCCCGAGAACCCTGGCCCTATAGCTTGACCATTTATAATCTTCCGGTTTTTCTACCATTTTTGCTCTTACGGGATTATATTCTATGTAGTTAACACAGTTGAGGATATAGGAGTCTTTGGTAACTATAAAGCTTTTGAACCGGTCTTGCCATAAATGTCCGCATTTTTTATACTTGTGGTTGAAATATTTGGCATAAGACATATTTATGCCATGCATGAATTTATTTAATAACATTTTACTCGAAGGGTCCGTTAACAAGTGGATATGGTTTGGCATAAGACAATAAGCATAAATTTTTGTTGCAAACTTATTTTTGTAACGCATGATCGTTCTGATGAATCGTTCTTTGTCTTCGTCATCAAAAAATACCTTTTGCTGCTGGTTCCCCCGGGTTACAATATGGTACGCCGAATTTGAAATAAGAGTTCTTGCTGTTCTTGACATAAAAACACCTCCTAATCATAAAGACGTGTTTTTATGGTAAAATTCTTTCATTTTTTTTATATTGTTGGGAAAAAGGGACAGATGTGAGAACAGTTTCAGGACAGATGTGAGATCGGGTTTGGGACAAGTGTAGGTTCAGATTCAGGACAGGTGTAGGTTCAAATTGAGAACCGTCCCCAGGCAGGTCCAGGCAGGTGATTATGGATAAAATTAAAATACCCGATTGCGGAGAGATTCGTGAAAAGGGCGGCATCAAAGAAATGATCGATATTGCCATGCCGATGGTGATATCACAGGCCTGTTATACGGCTATGACATTTACTGACAGGGTTTTTCTTTCCAGGCTGGGTCCGGAAACCATGAATGCTGCCATGGTAGGCGGGTTGACGGTATTCATGATGATGACGTTCTTTTTAGGATTGACCGGGTACGCGACGGCGGTCATCGCGCAGTATTTGGGAGCAGGACGGAAGGATCGCTGTGCGGTAGTCCTTACCCAGGCGGTTATGATCTCTTTTTTTTCTTTCCCGGTCATATTTTTATGCCGTCCTTTTGCGCATAGACTTTTTGATGTTATGGGGGTGGGGCCCATGCAGCTTGTTCCCCAGAGGATCTACTTTGACATATTGATATTTGCATCGATAATTCCTCTTCTAAGATGTTCGTTTAGCGCTTTTTTTTCAGGGATCGGTAAAACAAGAGCAGTAATGTTATCCGGACTGACAGCAATGTGCGTTAACATAGGGATGAATTATGTTTTAATTTTCGGGAAATTCGGTGTGCCGGCGATGGGCATAAGAGGGGCCGCTTATGGCACCATAATAGGGGGGATAAGCGGTCTTTCGGTACTGTTTTGCAGTTATATAAAAAAGGAAAACATTAAGTTTTTTAATATCGGATCGTCCTTTCGGTTCGATTGGGAAGCTACAAAAACGCTTTTCAAGTTCGGAACCCCGGCAGGGGTGGAATTTTTTCTTAATCTTCTGGCTTTCGATCTTATCGTAATGATATTTCATTCCGCCGGTCCCGTGGCAGCGACCGCTTCGACTATAGTCTTTAACTGGGACATGGTCTCGTTCGTTCCTCTTTTGGGCGTGCAGGTCGGCGTTACCAGCCTGGTGGGCCGGTATATGGGGTCAGGACACCCCAACATCGCCGAGAAAGCCACTATGTCGGGTTTTAAACTCGGCATGTTGTATTCGGCTGGTATTTTTATATTGTTTGCCGGATTCCCGGGGCTACTTGCCGGATTTTTTTCTCCACAAGGGGGCAACGGGGTTTTTACCGCGGCACTCCCTCTAACTATATTTATGATAAGGTTCGCGTCGCTTTATGTTCTTGCCGAGGCGGTATTCGTGGTTTTTATAGGGGCTTTGCGCGGCGCCGGAGATACTTTATGGGCAATGTTTCTTTCGGTATCTCTTCATTGGGGGCTTGTCCCTGTACTTTTTATTATGCTTAAGATCTTTGATACCGGTATTGAAGCGGCATGGAAAGCAGTAGTGGGTTTGTTCCTTGTTTTTTCGGTGTTTGTCTATATGAGATATAGAAGCGGAAAATGGCGCGAAATAGCTCTGGTCAAACCTGTTCCGATGGGGCCCGTGCCTGTAGTCCCGAATGATTATCATGAGATATCTGACCTGTAGACTGAAAGGGAAAACAAGGAAATGCCTTGTGGATAATCAGGTATGCGTATAAAATGTTCACTCCGGCATTTTGCGGAACGATATTATTGTGAACGTAACAGTGAGGGAAGGAAAAATATGGAAAACAGAAAATGGGGAATGAGATTTGAGGTTATCGGAATAGTGGTGGCGGGACTGATCGTCTTTGGTTCTTATGTTTTGCATGCGGAAGAGTATGTTCCTTCCGATTTGAAAGGCAAGAATGTTGCTGTTCTTGTGGGAGAGGGGTTCCAGGACGCGGAAACACTTTTTCCGATAGGGTTTCTTGTGAATCGCGGGTCTGAGGTAACGACAATAGGAGTAGAAAAGGGGTATGTAAAGGCCTATAACAGCGATACTTGGGTGAGGGTGGAAATGTCCGCTGCTGAAGCTGATGCGGATGATTATGACGCTATCGTGATTCCGGGCGGAAGCTCTCCGGCATATTTGAGGGAGCACGATAGTGTTGTAAATTTTTTAAAGAAAGGAGCGCAAGGCGGTAAGGTGATTGCGGCTATTTGCCATGGCCCGCAACTTCTTATAACGGCCGGCATGCTTGAAGGGAAAAATGTCACGTCCTATCCCAGTGTGGCTGAGGAGCTTTATACAGCAGGCGCGAACTATGATGATGTTCCAGTAATGAGAGACGGCAAGATAATAACATCAAGGGTTCCTGACGATCTGCCGCATTTTGTGAGGGCTATAGAAACGGCATTATCTGAGTCTGAATGATCAGCGGTATGGTTGAGACCCTGTTTTTTTGAAGTGGCAGTATCTTTGATATTGGGGACAGGTGTGGGCTTGTTTCGGGGACAGGTGTAGGATTGGCTGAGGGACAGGTGTGGGTTGAAGTTGGGGACAGGTGTGGGATTAAACTTGGGACAGGTGTAGGAACAAATTCAGAACCGTCCCTGAAGGAGGGTGTGATGGCTAGGGCTGAGGCTAGGCATATACTTGTGGATTCGGAGGAAAAGTGCAGCGATATAAAAAGGCAGATAGAGGGAGGGGCGGATTTTTCTGAAATGGCGAAAGTCCATTCTTCGTGCCCATCGGGAAAACAAGGCGGCGCGCTTGGGGAATTTTCTCCGGGTGAAATGGTACCCGAATTTGATAGCGTGGTGTTCAGCGCTGAAGTGGGAAAGGTGCATGGCCCGGTAAAAACGAATTTCGGGTATCATCTGATCGAGATAACGAGCCGGTTGTAAAGTGAAGCGCCAAAAATGGGAGTAGCCGGCCTGTATCCGGGTCACTTGCCATTCAGTTCCGGAAATATTCCGCGTCGAGCGCGGGAACTATTGCTGGAAAATACTTCGATTACTGGTATAATTTAGTGGGTTCGCATACGGTTCTGAGAAATAGCATTTTCACGTCATTGCGAGGGAGCGAAGCGACCGAAGCAATCCCTACGTCGGAGAGAGATTGATTCGGCCATCTATTAAGTTTGCCGAAATCCTGAGCCTCATATGTTCCCACGAGACGAAGGGCTTCGTCACCCGCTTCGTTCGTTTCTCGCAACGACGGAATAAAGGTCCATTTTGCGGAACTATAGGGTTCGCCGGAAACGGAGGAAAAAATGGAACATGTGATACATGCTGTGAACAGTAAAAAAGACATCCCGGACGAATATAAAGATACGCCTGTAGCGCGCCTTTTGGAATATCATAATCTGGGCCGTAAATTTGAACAGCATACCAGGGCCAGTCTTCTTGTGGGGATGTGTATGGATAACAGAAAACATATTCGTATGCCCGATAATTTCGCGTACATAATACGTTCCGGAGGCGCGAATTTGAGATATAGTGAATTTAAGGTTTCATACGCTATAGCCGTGGGAGGGGTGGGACATATTGTTCTTATAGCGCATAATAATTGCGGGATGGTGAACCTTGTATCAAAGAAGGATAAGTTCATCAGCGGACTTGTTAAAAGGGCGGGGTGGAAAAAAAAAGAGGCTGAAGACCATTTTATGAACCTTGTGCTTCTTCATGAGATAGGGAATGAAGTGGATTTCGTAATATGTGAAACAGAACGTCTTCGCAGAAGGTATCCCAAAATAAAAGTCGCTCCTTTTTATTATAGATTGAAAGAGAATCGCCTTTATTGTCTTATGTAACAATTTACATGCCGGGACGATCAGCCCGAAAAGTGAAAACAGGAAGGTTCAAGTGGGAAAACAACTCGATCTCAACAGTCCATCAGTATTTATAGGGAAACAGGGGAAAGGAGTTATAAGCTTCGGGTCCGGACAGCCGGATCTGCCCCCGCCCAGGGAAGCTATTGAAGGAATAGACATAAGGAAAGACCTTAGATACGGACTTATTCAGGGCGAGCTTACTTTGAGAGAAGCCCTTGCCAAAGAGTATCCGGCTTCAACGGCCGAGAATTTTGTTATAACGAACGGCGCGTCCGAAGCGCTGGACCTTATTTTCAGGGCATGGGGAAAAGGAAAGGTGCTTGTCCCGAAACCTTATTATTATTCTTATCCCCCTATAATAAAGTTGTCCGGGATGGAACCTGTATTCACCGATCTTGTGGACGGCAGGATAGATATGGATGATTTTAAAAAGAAGGTAAAAGGCTGTAAGGCCGTTCTCATAAATTCACCTTCAAATCCTACCGGCCGGATAGAGGCAATAGAAACCCTGAAAGAGATAGAGAAGATCACGGAAAAACTCGGTATATACGTCATATCGGATGAGGTGTACAAAGACCTCATATACGAGAGGGAAAACTATTGTATACAGGGAAGCCATGTAATAACGGTTAACTCCTTTTCAAAAACTTATGCCATGTGCGGGGCCAGGGTGGGATATCTTTGGAGCAGCGACCAGAAGATAGCGGAAGATATTATCGAAATAAAGACACATACTTCCATGAATACCAACCTTGTGGGCCAGGACATGGCCCTTAGAGCCATGTCAGTGCCGAAACAGTACATAATCGATCAGCAGAACATATGGCGGGAACGGCGAGACATTATTTATGAGGGGTTTTGTGATCTTGGATTCGAGCTTTGGAAACCGGAAGGAGCGTTCTACATACTTCCCAAATGTAAAAATGCCAGGGAATTCCTGAAGACGCTTTATTTTGACTATGGAGTGATTTTTTATCTGGGTGAATGGTTCGGGGCTCCGGAACATATAAGGCTCAGCTATGCTCTTGACACCGACCTTATTCGTGAGGGGCTTGGCAGGATGAAAGAGGCCATGAAGAAAGTGGAATGTATATGAAAAGGAGACGTTGAATGGCAAAAAAGAAATACTGCGCGCCTCTTGTTAAGGCGTATAAGAATTCAGTGTTCCTCAATAGCCAGCCCGCGCGGTCAATAAGGATATTGGCCGAGATGATAGAACCCGAGGTGCGGTGCCGTGAACACGGGATAACCGGAACCGTAGTGTTTTTCGGTTCAGCCAGGACCCTTTCCAGAAAAGACGCTCTTAAGAACCTCAGAGAGATAGAAAAAAAAATAAAAGAAGCAAAGAAACCATCGGGCAGTGTCTTGCGTAAGTATGACGAAGCCCGGAACGATCTTAATATGTCGAGGTATTATGAGGATGCCCGGGATCTTGCCGATAAGCTGGCCGAACGTTTTAAGAAACACGATAAAAAACACGGCAAGATAGTGATATCCACGGGCGGGGGACCCGGGATAATGGAGGCGGCTAATCTGGGAGCAAAAAAAGCCGGATGCGAGTCCATGGGGTTTAATATAAGCCTTCCCATGGAGCAAGAGCCCAATATCTACCAGACGAGAGATCTGGCCTTTGAGTTCCACTACTTTTTCGTGCGTAAATTCTGGTTCGTTAATCTCGCTAAAGCCGTTATAGTTTTTCCGGGAGGGTTCGGCACCATGGATGAATTTTTTGAACTTCTCACGCTTACACAGACGGGAAAATCCAGGCGGGATATTTCTATTGTTCTTTATGGAAAGGAATATTGGGAAGATGTAGTGAATTTTGATAATCTTATCAAGTGGGGGACCATATCCAGAGAAGATCTGAAACTTTTTAAGATATGCAGTTCCGTTAAAGAAGCTTCGGAACATCTTATAAAAGTGCTGGGGAAATAATAGGGGTATCGATTCTACGGGAGTTCCGGGAGATCATTGTATATGCTGTTGAACAATAAAAAATATTTGATATTTTCGCTTATAACGGCTTTTATCGTGATCATGTCGGTTATCGCCGGATATCTGCTGATAAGCGTAGGCGGGAGAACCTATCGGTTGTACAGGCATATAAAGAGCCCTGAAGGCCGTGGATGGGAGGGTATTGTTCATGAGGCCGACGCCATGCTGGGGTTTCGCCCTGTTCCCATGGCGGAAGGTTTCGAGATACTGCCCGACGGAAAAACGGTAATGAAAGTGATGTTTGACGAAAAGGGTTGCCGCATACCATACAAGGGTTATAGTGAGGAATGGCAAAGTACGAGAGGGCCGAAGTTCCTTTTCCTTGGGTGCTCTTTTACTTTCGGCTCTGCATGTCACGCGGAAGATACTTTTCCTTTTCTTGTCGCGGAACGCACCGGCGGCGTTTCAGTTAATGCCGGGGTTATAAGTTATGGTTTTCCCCAGATGATACTCCGGGCGAGAGAACTTATCCCGGAAATAAAACCTTCTTTTGTGGTAATGCAATTGTCCCCATGGCTTGTTTTCAGGGGCACAAGTATGTACAGGCCCACCCGTTACGGGAAAGTGCCTGTTCCGTATTTCGCGAAAGTGAACGGTGAATATGTGATCGCCCCCCCCGTTTACAGGACGAACATATTCGATGTGCCCATACGGGACCATATGGACACAAAAGAGTCTTTGTCGGATATGGTATCGTTTTACATCAGAGTCGGGATTCCTTTCTTTGTTTATTCGGATATTCAGGACAGTTATACGATGTTAAGGAAACTTTCGGGGAAATTGCCCGCTCCTGTAACGACTTCCGATATGGGAGGCCTGGAGAGATATATTTACGGCGAAATAGGGGCATTGTGTTCGGAGAACAATTCCGTGTTCATTGTTCTGTCTCTTTTTTTTAACGAAAACATTTCGCCCTCTCCGACAGATCGATGGAATCCTAATTTTCTGTTTGTATACGCCGACGAAGCCCTTATGAGAGAAGCGGCAAAGACAGATAAAAGTTATGATGAGTTTTTTAAGCATGTGGGGAAAGATCCGTCCGTCATTGTGGACTCTCATCCTAACCCGAGAGCGCATGGTATTATAGCGGACGAGATATATGCCGAGCTGAAAAAATGGGCCCTGGACAATCGAAGAGAAAACCGTTAGTTTATTTGCAGTTAGAGTTCTGCAAGATGGTTATTTCACGTCTTTGCGAGGGAGCAAAGCGACCGAAGCAATCTTATAACCTATTATATTTATCGGGATTGATTCGGCCATCTACTAAGTCTGCCGAAATCCTGAGCCATAGTATTTATCACGAGACGAAGGACTTCGTCACTCACTTCGTTCGTTCCTCGCAACGACGGAATAAAAGTTCATTTTTAGAACCCTATGTTCGCTGAAAGAAATCAGGAGGTACGTATGTATAGAGTTTTTTTAAAGAAGAGAGTTCCCGCGTTCGTTTTTTTCTGTTTTATCCTGGCTTTATCTTCCGGTTCTTTTGCCGAGAACGGCGAAGAAAAAACTTCCGCCCCGGCTCCCGCCGCCGAGGGATCCGCGGAAGAAGACATAGAGGCCAAGAAGGAGATCGAGGCCATTAAAAAAGAGGCGGAAGAAGCCAAAGCCGAGGCGGAAGCGGCCAGAATAGAAAAAGAAGAAGCCAAAAAGCAAGAAGAGGCGCTCAAAAAAGCCATAGAGATAGAAAAGGCGAAACTCGAATTAGATCAGAAAGAAAGCGCGCTAACCGAGCAAGAAGCGGAGATAGTTAAAAAGACATCAAAAGACAAAGCGGAAATAAAGACGGCCGCTGAGAGATCAAAACAGGAAAAACAGGAAGATATAGAAGCTAAAGAGAGAATAAAACTGGCGGAAGAACGTATGCTTGCGTCCCAGAAAAAGGCACAGCTTGCCGAAGAAGAAATGAAGCTTGCCCAGGAAAGAATGACCCTGGCCATGGAGCGGCTGAGAATAAAAGAAGGAAGGCCTGATATCCTGGTACGTCTGATAGAATCTGTTATTGTGCTCGTATCCGGTCTTTTTTTGATATTTCTTCTCAAACTCGGGGTAAAAAGGCTTGAAAAGGTCCTTACCAAACAGGATGTGATAAGGGAAAGCGAGGCCACCCTTCAGATCAAGACCGTGGCTAAACTTTTAAACTGGCTCGGGACCATAGCGATAATGGTCATCATACTGTACATTGTCCTTGAAAAGCACGGGCTTGACATGGCACCGCTCCTCGCCGGAGCCGGTATAATGGGTTTGGCCTTCGGGTTTGGAGGACAGTACCTTATAAGAGATCTTATTAACGGGCTTTTCATACTTATAGAGGGCCAGTACAGGGTGAACGATGTGGTGAAAATAGGGGAGTACGGAGGGCTTGTCGAAGACATAAACCTGAGAATAACCACATTAAGGGATCTTGAGGGCCGGGTCATAATCGTGCCGAACGGAGAAATAAAAACAGTGGTCAATTTCACCAGAGAGTACTCACAGGCCCTTCTCGACGTGGGAGTGGCGTATAAAGAAGATGTGGACAAGGTAATGGAAGTCATTAAGGATATGGGAAAGGAAATGAGGCAGGATGCATATTTCAAAAGGCTTATTCTCGGGGATCTTGAGATGCTGGGTGTGGACGATTTCAGTTCTTCCGCCGTCATGATCAAATTCAGGATAAAAACCCTGCCGATAAAACAATGGGAAGTGATGCGCGAATTCCGAAGACGGTTAAAGAACAAGTTCGACGAACTGGGTATCGAAATACCGTTCCCGCACACGACGGTCTACTGGGGAACAGGAAAAGATAATGATTGGATGAGGAACGCCGCCTCGGGGCTACCGCGATAGTCCTTCGAAGAATGCTTTGATATTTCTGTCTATGGCTTTACGCATGGGGGCAAGGTATTCGAATTCCCATTTCTGGTCTTTAAGTGTGCCCCTAAGCCTGGCCCGGCTCATTGTTTTTCCGAAACTCGTTATAAAATTTCTTACGGACACGGGCCAGTCCGCGTCATCAGGGATTTCCCGGGCTATAAGTTCGTTCTCGAAATAGAAATCCAGTTGTCCGTCGAAGTCAAGAGAGCCTTCAGCTACCAGAGAGATATCGCTTCCGGAGAGCACGAGGTCTTCGGTAGATATTTTCCGGTCCTTTATTGTGAAAGTCGCTTCGGCCGAATTTATGTTTATCTTTTTAAAAACCGGGAAAATATCTTCCAGGCCTTCGTATATCCAGCCAAGAAGCGGGGTAAGTATAGGCACCCTGCCCAGGTTAGCGTCTTGGATGTCAAAAGAACCATATCCCGAATATGAAGTTTGATATTCGGCTTTTCCTTTTACTTGAACATTGAAGTCCAGATTTCCATGTACCGGACTACTTTTATCTATGGTATCCGTAACGAGGGCTTTAAGATCGGATTTTTTTACCTCGGCTTTCAAAGTAAAAGGGAATCCCAGGGTGTTAAGATCGGCGTAAAGGTCTGATGTAAAAGGACCCCTATAGAAAATACCGTTCATTCCGGCAATGGAAAAATCTCCCTCTTTCAAAGAGAGTTTGCCGTAAATATTGTCGAATTTGATATTTCCGGCTCGTAAGGCGCTGAAAGAGAAAGAAGCGGCCGCTTTTTGTCCCTTAAAAAGATGTTTTTCAGACAAAAGAAAGAGAGAGGAGCTCAGTTTTTCTCGCGTTGTCGCTTTATCTTTTTTTTCAAGTTTCTCCATATGTTCCGCTATCTTGGATAATACACTTCCGTATCCCGAAAAGGAGAAAGCGATGTCCGCCGGACCTTCCAGAAAACCCGGGGAGTTAAGGATTTTTCGGGAAATATCTGAAAGGTCAACGTTATTTACGCGGGTGTTTAGATATACCGGGAAGTCGGCATGATCCGCGAGTATATCCGCTTCGGCCTGTATGGTTCCTCCTTGAGAGTTCATTGAAAGGGAAGAGATCTTGAACATGCCATCGTCGAGTCCGGCGTTAACGGAGATGTCTGTGAACGGGATGCCTTTAAGACTGACGCGTTTTAATTTCGCGATGATCGAAACTTTGGCGCGGGAAAATGCCTCACGATGTTCCGGTATGAGAAACGTTCTCCATGCCCGCTTGATACGAGGGAGATCGTCTTTGCCATCATCGGCCCCAGGTTCCCCGTAAGCGTCGGATATCATTTTTCCGGAAATATTCAGGGAAAGATCAATATCAAGGGGTCCCTCAAGAGAGATCTCTTCTCCTGAAATATCGCCGGCTATAAGTCTCGGGTCCAATCCCCCGGCCGAGATCTCCATGATAAGGGGCATGTCTTTTTTTACGAAAGATATGCGCCCTTTTCCGTCGAAATGCCCCCCGAAAGAACGGAAAGATATTTTTGATACTTTCAGATCACCGTTTTTCATTGAAAATTCGGCGAAAATATCATCAAACCGGTTTTTCCCGCCCAAATAGCTGTCAAGGCTGATGAGGCCGGAGAGTTCCATTTCATGAAAGATGGTCTCGTCGGGATATAAAGTCCCGGTCTCAACAAGATGGGAAACCGCCGAATACAAGTTCTTTCCGCTTCCCGAAAAAGACAGGTTAAGATCGAGAGGTCCGTAAGTTCCGGTACTTGGCAATTGCAGTCCGCTTAAAGCCTCTTTAACGTCCATCCCCGCGGCCTTTGTCTTCAATATCAAAGGAAGGTCCTTGTTGTTCATATCCATGGAAAGCTCGAGTTTCACGGGGTATTTCGCCAGGAAAAATATCATTTCAGATATTGAAACAAGCCCTGAGCCAATGGATATCTTTCCCGATATTTTCTCAAGATCAACATCTTTAAAAGATATTCTGTCGACTTTTACGGCAGATAACAGGTTCAGGGCCTTGATATTGTCTTCAGCAAAATGTGTTTCGAAAGAAGCCGCGAAAGCCCCTCCCGAGAGGTCTGTGCCGATGATTTTTTCAGGGCCAAGGGGCAGAAGCAAGACATCCCGGATCTTGCCGCCTATGTGTCCTTCAAGGGAGATATTCCTTTTTCCGGTTTTTGACAAAGATCTTATTTCTCCGGCAAGGTCGGCGTTGAGGTTAAATATCCTGCCTCTGAATTTTTCTATAACAAGAGCGTCTTTTTCCGGGAAAAGACGGCCCCTCAGGGTATAGTCCTTTGACCTGAGGCGCAGGTAAAAAGAGGCTGGTTCTTTTTTTATTTTTCTAATGTCCAGGATGAAATACTCTTCATCATATCTAAAAAGCAGTTCTCCTTTGGACAAGTCTCCGTCCTGCAGTTTTACATTCCCGGTAATATCCGAAACCCCATATTCTTTGAAGGCGACCTTTCCGTTCTTGATATTAACGTCGCTTATGTCAGGGGAGAGAAAGGTTTCTTTCAATGTTCTTTTTCGGGGAAGGTCTATAACGGCTGTAAGATCGGCGGAAGTATCGCCGGCCCGCAGGCCATTGACCGAAACTCTCATGGCGAGAACGTTTTCACCTGCCGCGGCGGATATATCGGGAGTTAATTTTACTGTTTCTATGCTCGCGATGGCCTCATTTGCCGAAGGAGATGAGATCTCGATGTGTTCCGCGGTGAGCGAGAAAGGTAAAGAGAAACGTAAAGACCGGAATGTAACGGAGTATCCCGAGGTTTCTGAGACCGTTTTACGGATATCATCCTTGAATTCTTTCCACACCCGCGCATGGTTGTTGTGTAACCATATAGTTGAGGCAAGAAGTAATAGTATCAATACCGAAACCCCCGCCCGCAAGAGCTTTTTCATGGCAAGAAGTATATCACGCCGATGTGCTAAGAACAAGAACGCGTAAACCGCGAAACATTCTTAATGCCGTAAAATTTCTTGCTGACTTTTATCTGTCTGAATGACACGATCCCGGGGGTTAAGAGCTTCATAGGGGGGATACATACGGTATGTTTTGGACAGGGCCTCGGGGAGCTTGTTTTAGCTTGGTCTCCGAGCGTGCCTTTAGCAAGCTATCAGAGAAAGAGCGAGGAGTAAAACAGCTCCACGTGGAGTGAGCACGGCCGCCGGAGCCGTGCGAACGTCCCTGGGAAAAACATACCGTATGTATCCTCCCGTTTGTAGATAAAAATCAGCAACTTTCTTGACACTATGTACATTCTTATAAAATTTGAACTTATCCTTCCGGGCTGTTATAATAAAGCGCGGGAAGGATCGGATGGTTTGAAACTAAAGATCCGGATGAGAAAGGGGAGTTTTAGTTTGGCGTGATATTATGAAGCGGTGATTAAACCGGGGAAAGGAAAGGCAAGATGGCAAAGAAGATTAACACGATCGAACCGTTCCATTTTTATACCAGGATGATCTTACCCGAACTTACGGGGGTGAAGGCCGCCGATCTTAAAGAGATGCTGTCAGTTCTCAAACAAATAGAGCCCGCGGCGATATATCACCATACCCATAGGTTTATCCAGCAGCATCAGTACCTTGTTACGGAACCGCCCAATGATTTCGCTTACTGGATAACGGAGGCGCTGGGAGAATATAAGCTCGGGGAGAAATTGAACAGCATAAGCACCATAGATTTTTCCACCATACAGTCCCTCAGGGAAGAGATAGTCAAGGTAATGGAAACCTATATCAAGGAGAATCCGCATTCTCTATCGAGACACGCGAGTCCCGGGGAAGAGTTCCATTTTGTCAAGTCCGTAAGTTTTATTTTTCCTACAAAACACCGCGCGCGTGATCTGCACGAATTCGCGGAAGTGTTAAAGAAGATAACCATAAACTCCATATATTTCCATATGTTCGAGGCGAGATTAAGGCTTGAGAAAGGGAATAACGATTTTTCTTTCTGGATAGATACCGCCCTGAAAGATAAAGCGACAGCCGGCAGGATATCCGGTCTCGACCCGTACACCTATACCCTGGAAGATCTCAGAAAAATTATAATTCGAATGATAGAAGAAGGGAAGGTTCCCAAGAAATGAAAATAAAAGACTATGCTCCGATCGTAGGTAATTTCGTGATAGATGATCTTAAACTTTTGGCCGAGAAACTTAAGGGAAAGTCCATTCAGCACGTGAATTCTACCGCAGTGGGCGGAGGAGTAGCTGAAATACTGAATAGAATGGTGCCTCTTCTTGCCGATCTCGGGGTGGAGAACAGCTGGGATGTTATAAAAGGAGGAGAAAAGTTCTTTGAAGTGACAAAAAAATTTCATAACGCTCTCCATGGAAAAGACGAGGGACTGACCCGCAAAGACCTTGATGTTTTTCTGGAAACGGGCAGATCCAACGAAGAGAGCATGGATATGCGCGGGGACATAGTTTTTATACACGATCCCCAGCCCATAACCCTCATTAACAGGAAAAAAGGTAATAAGTGGTTATGGAGGTGCCACGTGGACGTGTCCGCCCCCGATCCATACTTGTGGAAATTCCTTGACGGTTTTATATCGAAATATGATTCGTCCATATTTTCCGCGCCCGCGTTCTCACGAAAACTTTCGATAAGACAGTTTTTGATAGCTCCCTCAATAGACCCTTTAAGCGATAAGAACAAAGAACTTCCCGCGGAAGAGGTAAGCCGGGTTCTTGAAAAATACAATGTGCCGAGGGATAAACCTTTGATAACTCAGATATCCAGGTTTGACAGGCTCAAGGATCCCGTAGGGGTCATAGAAGCGTATAAGCTTGTAAAAAAGAATTTTGACTGCCGGCTTATTCTCGCGGGGGGAACCGCCAGCGATGACCCCGAGGGCATAAAGGTACTTGATGAAGTAAGGGAAAGAGCCCAGGGGGACGAGGACATTCTCATCCTTCTACTTCCGCATAATGATATTGAGATAAATGCCCTCCAGACGGCGTCAGACATTATCCTCCAGAAATCGTTAAAGGAAGGTTTCGGGCTTACAATATCGGAGGCCTTGTGGAAATCGAAAGCCGTCGTGGCCTCGAATGTCGGGGGTATCCCTCTTCAGATAAAGCACGGGTATACCGGAAGCCTGTGCAATTCGGTGGAAGGCGCGGCATACTCCATAAAGAAGCTTCTCAGTAATCCGGGATATGCCGCGGAATTGGGGAAAAACGGCAGAGAGCACGTTAAACAGAATTTTTTACTCACAAGGCATCTCAGGGACTACATGATGGTTTTTCTGTCCTTGTACCACCCGGAAGATATTGTCTGCCTTTAAGACTTTCCGCCCGAAAGGAGCTATCCCTCTAAAATGGAAAAAGATGGTATTATTGTCTTAGGCGGAGGGCCGGCCGGTATGATGGCTTCTATAGCGGCTTCCCGGGACGGGCGTGCGGTAACTCTTATAGAAAAAAACCATACTTTTGGAAAGAAACTGCTTTTAACCGGGAACGGCCGGTGTAATTTTACCAATACCGCCGATATGGGAACTTTTCTATCAAAATTCGGTAAGAACGGAAAGTTTTTACGGGATGCTATTAACGCTTTTTCATCTCAAGATCTTATAGCGTTTTTCGAGGACCGGGGCCTGAAATGCAAAGAAGAGGATGTCGGACGCGTGTTCCCGTCGAACGGAAACTCTTCCTCGGTCCTGGAACTCCTGGAAGAAGAGATAAACCGGCTGAATATAAAGGTCCTTAAAAATACGTCTTCAGCGGCCTTGCGTCATGAAAACAAGCAAATTTCAGGGGTTGAGATCTCCGGCGGGGAAGTGATACAAAGCGGAAATGTTATTTTGTGTACGGGAGGCCTCTCATACCCGGAGACAGGTTCCTCCGGGGACGGTTTTGGGTTTGCGGGCAGTCTCGGGCATAGAATAGTTCCTCTAAGGCCCGCGCTTGTGCCCCTTATCGTAGAAGAAAAATATCCGGAGTTTCTGGCGGGACTTTCCCTTTCCGGTGTGGCAATTAAGATCTTTTCAGGCACCCGGACGAAAAGAACGGCAAAGGGAGATATTATATTTACCCATAACGGACTTTCAGGCCCTCTTGTTCTTTCGATCAGCGATTTGATTTCCGGCCTTTTGCGCAAAAAGGGGAAAATATCCATCGCGCTTGATCTCTTTCCCGACATGTCCTCCGAGGAAATACGCTCTTTTATATCGGAACGAATGAAATTATCTCCCGGAGCGGGCATGAAAGTGTGTTTTAAAGGTATTTTTCCCCGAAGGCTCTCGGATCTTTTGCTTTCGCAAGCGCTTAGTTCCCCGGATAAGGTCTCAAATCAGGTTACCCGCCCGGAACTGGCCTGTCTGGCCTCTCTTTGCAAAGATCTGCGCTTTACGGTTGCCGGGACCTGTCCGATAGCGGAAGCAATGGTAACTGCCGGAGGTGTTTGTTTGAAGGAAGTAGATCCGAAGACCATGTCATCAAAGATCATATCCGGGCTTTATTTTGCCGGCGAGATATTGGATATAGCAGGAGACACCGGAGGGTTCAATCTTCAGGCGGCCTTTTCAACAGGTTACCTGGCAGGAAAAAGCGCCGGGAACATTTTCTTGACATCACAGTGTTAAGTGTTATCATTGTATACGCTGTTTACACTGTTTTTGGTGGCAAGATCGACAGGCAAACAAAAAATAGGAGAATTTAAAAGTGAAAAAACTTACAAAAAAAGAACTGAAACAGTACAAGGACACGCTTCTTGTCCAGCGTGAAAAGATATCCGGAGAGGTCGGCCGGCTTACTAAGGACTACCTGCGCAAAAATTCCATGGATTCTTCGGGGGATATCTCCTCGCATCCTTTTCATATGGCTGACGCCGCCTCGGGATCTTTTGACACTGAGTTCAATATAGGGCTCGCGTCAAGTGAGCAGGAGCTTTTGTATCAGATCGATCAGGCGCTTAAAAGAATAGAGGACGGTACTTTCGGAAATTGCGAGGAATGCGGAGCCCCCATATCCAAAAACAGGCTGAAAGCGGTACCATTCGCCCGATACTGTATAAAACATCAGGAATCGCAGGAAAGGGGAAACCCCTCCGATAGCGATTGATCCCGGTGTCATTCGGGTAAGTATTCAGAAAAAGCGGAGAATCGAATGGCTAAAGTTCTAATTATAGGCGCCGGCGGAGTGGGCGGGGTGGTAACAAAAAAATGCGCCCGGGTACCGGAAGTGTTCAGCGGCATAATGCTGGCCAGCAGAACTCTCGAAAAATGCGATAAGATAGCCGCCGATATAGACAGAAAGATCGAAACAGCCGGACTTGACGCCGACAAGAAAGAAGATGTAGTACGGCTCATAAAAAAATTTTCCCCCGACATAGTGATAAATGTAGCCCTGCCTTATCAGGATCTTTCCATAATGGACGCGTGTCTTGAAACGGGAGTTCACTACCTCGATACGGCGAATTATGAACCGCCGGATGAGGCTAAATTCTGCTACAAGTGGCAGTGGGATTACCGGGAAAGGTTCAGGGAAAAAGGAATACTTGCCGTTCTGGGTTCGGGCTTTGATCCCGGAGTGACCAATATATTCTGCGCTTACGCTCAAAAACACTATTTCGACAAAATCCACTATGTGGACATAATGGATTGTAATGCCGGAGAGCACGGCCGGGCCTTTGCCACCAATTTCAATCCTGAAATAAACATAAGGGAAATAACCCAGAGAGGCAAATTCTGGGAACAAGGCGAATGGAAGGAAACAGATCCCCTGTCCGTGCACAAGAGTTTTGATTTTCCCGAAATAGGCCCGAGAGAAATGTACCTTATGTACCACGAGGAACTGGAGTCTCTTGTGGAGAATATAAAGGGCCTCAAACGGATAAGGTTCTGGATGACCTTCGGCCAGGAATATCTTACCCATCTCAGGGTACTTCAGAATGTCGGTATGACAAGGATAGACGAGGTGGAATACGAAGGGAACAAGATAGTCCCTCTTAAATTCCTTAAAGTTCTTCTCCCCGAACCGTCCGGATTGGGTGAAAATTACAGGGGAAAGACCAATATAGGCTGCATGATACAAGGCGTCAAGGACGGGAAGGCTCGCAAAATATACATATACAACATATGCGACCACGCGGATTGCTTTCGGGAAGTGAAAGCCCAGGCCATCTCGTATACAACGGGTGTACCCGCCATGCTTGGGGCGATGATGGTTGTTACGGGAAAATGGACGGGAAAAGGTGTTTTTAACGTGGAAGAGTTCGACCCCGACCCGTTCATGGAAAAGCTCGGTGAATACGGACTTCCCTGGGTGGTGGAAGAGAGAGACTGAGGTCTTTATCTTTAAGGTCCGCTCAATACCAAAATGAAAATATCCTCGAAAATCCCGAATACTCCCTGCTATGTAGTTGACGAATCTCTTCTCAAGAAGAATCTTGAAGTTCTGTCCCGTGTTCAGAAAATATCCGGAGTCAGGATAATCCTGGCTCTTAAGGGTTTTGCCATGTTCAGTACTTTTCCCCTGATAAAGAAATATCTGGAGGGGGTGAGCGCGAGCTCTCTGAACGAGGCCAGGCTCGGGCGGGAGGAATTCGGCAAAGAAGTGCATGTTTGCGCTCCGGCCTACAGAGAGGATGAGTTCGGAGAGCTTTTGAGGTATGCCGACCACATTGTTTTTAATTCTGTGCCGCAATGGAACAGGTTCAAAGAACAGCTTAAGAAAAATCCGAAAGTTAAAGCGGGCCTCAGGATAAATCCGGAACACTCCGAGGTAAGAGTACCTCTTTACGATCCGTGTTCACCGGGGTCAAGGCTGGGGATTACTCTGAAAGAATTTGCCATGGCAGATCTTGACGGGATAACAGGCCTGCATTTTCACACGCTATGCGAACTTAACTCGGATTCCCTTGAACGTACGCTTGAAGTATTTGAAAATAAATTCGCTAATGTCATAGGAAAAATGGAATGGGTGAATTTCGGAGGGGGACATCACATAACCCGGCACGACTATGATGTGGACAGGCTATGCGGGGCTATTAAAAAATTCCGGGAAAAATATCCGGTAACGGTCTATCTTGAGCCGGGAGAGGCCATCGCGCTTAACACCGGATACCTTGTTTCATCGGTTTTGGATGTCATGAGGAACGAGATCGATATAGCTATACTGGATACTTCGGCGGCCGCCCATATGCCGGATGTTCTTGAGATGCCGTACCGTCCCGAAATACAAGGCGCCGGGAAACCCGGAGAGTTCGAATATACTTATCGTTTGGGAGGCATGAGCTGTCTGGCGGGAGATATCATAGGCGACTATTCCTTTAAAGAACCCCTTAAACCCGGAGACAGGCTGGTTTTTCTGGACATGGCTCACTATACTATGGTAAAGAACAACACCTTCAATGGTGTGGCTCTTCCGTCCATAGGAATTTACTATCCCGAAAAGAATGAGACGCGCATAGTGAGAAAATTCGATTATAGTGATTTCAGGAACAGGCTTTCGTAGAAAGAATGCCGCTCTAAGTATGGGTTTCACCCTATCCGGGAGTGTAGTTTTTATAAGATAAAATCTAGGACGGACATTATGAAAAAATATACTATCGGGGTGGACATAGGGGGAACAAAAATAGCCTGCGGCCTGGTGGAGGCTTCAGGTAAACTTCTATATAGAACAGTTGTTCCCACCCTGTCCGGAGAAGGTTACAAAATCTCCCTGGCACAGGTTTACCGGGCCATTGAGGATATCCTGAAGAGCAGTTTTCTTAAAAGGAGGGAGGTCTCCGGTGTAGGGGTGTGCGCTCCGGGGCCGCTTGACCCCATAAAAGGAATTGTGCATAATCCGCCTAATCTTAAAGGCTGGAAGAACGTTCCCCTCAGGCGCCTTCTTGAAAAAAAGTTCAAGATACCGGTAAAGGTGGAAAACGACGCTAATGCTGCCGGAATAGCCGAGCTAAAATGGGGCGCGGCGAAGGGGTACAAGCATGTGCTGTATGTTACGGTGTCTACGGGTATCGGCACTGCGATTATAATCAACGGAGAAATATATCACGGGAAGAACGGTATGGCCGGAGAAGGAGGCCATGTAAGCATAAATTTCGATGATAAAAAGTCGCTGTGCAATTGCGGTAATTACGGCTGTATAGAAGCGCTTGCCTCGGGAGTCCATACGGCGAAAAAACTTGCCGATAGGATCAAGACGGGAAAAGTTCCGGGAAGCGCCGCCATAATTAAGGCCTGCGGCGGGAAACTGGAAGATCTTAATATGGAAATGATAGGAAAGGCCGCTCGGGCAGGGAACCGCCAGGCAATAAGAACTATCGAGGGCGAAGGAGAACTTATCGGCATCTGGCTCGGCGGTATGGTAAGCGTTCTTGATCCCGAGATCATTGTTATAGGAGGCGGAGTAGCTTTTCTCGGGGATATCTTTTTCCGAGCCATAAAAAGATCTATGCCCCTGCATACTTTGAACGTGTATGCCTCAAAAACTCCTGTTGTCCCGGCTAAACTCAAGAAAGATGTGGGAATTTACGGAGCTGCGTCGGTCATGACGGGCGAAAAGCGCCGGGGTAATGGATGTTAGAAAAATGAAAAAGAATGTACGCGGAATAAAGATATTGTTTTTTGCCTTTCTCGCGGCAATGATGCTTTCGGGGATCCCGGCTATATGCCGCGAAACGGAACCGGTTTTTTCTTCGTATGCCGATAAAAAAGAATTTTCCGAACAAGTGTCCGGCATGATAGCGAGCGCATGGGAGACATGGCAGAACGGGCTTACCATCGGCGATGTTGAAGTGAACGGAAGCCGGGGAATAATATCTCCCGGGGGTCTCTCCGGTCCGGTGCTGATAAATCAAAAAATACTTCAAGGGATCAAAACTAAGAATATTTCAAAAGACAAGATGAAATGTTTAATGGCCGTTACCGGAGCTGTCAGTGACTGCATGAGGGAGTGGCAAAGGGGATACAGGAATGATAACGTGCCTTTCCCCGAGGGATCTTCAAGTTCTTTTTCTCTCACGCCATGCTCTAATGTTCCTGTCGCTGTATCTTCCGGGTTCTCTTCCGCGGAAAGAAAAATAACCGAAAACGATCTTTACGATTACATGATATACAGAGGGCCGGGTCCGGGAAAGGATGTTTCGGCGGTATTCCAAGCGGCGGCTAAGGCCTTTTGCCTGGTTTTTAAGGAATGGAAGGAGAATTGTTTTATTGAGGGAATAATCGCCTCGGGAGGAATAGCTCCGGCTCCGTCGCCTATGGGCGCGGGCCCGGGCCCTGTCAGAGGGGCAAAAGGCGCTGGCGGAAAACTTACCGGAGCGTATTTCAACGGAGACCGCATGTCTGAGGAGATGGTTAAGTTAGTCCATAGTCGATAGACCATAGTCCATAGTTTGCAGCGGGAACCGATGCGCTTTTTACTACCGAATTTCGGGAACAGGCAAGCTTCCATTAAACTATGGACTATGGACTTATCTTGAGTTTCCTCCCCGGCTGTGCTATAAAGAGAACTGGAAAAAGTTGTCTTTGTTAAAAAATCCAATGCACATATAGCGGTGAATTAAAATGTCGTATCAGACTTTAGCTCAAAAATACAGGCCTTGTGATTTTTCAGAGATCGTCGGGCAGGACTCGGCAACAAGGACGCTGATAAATTCCATAGAAAAAAAGCGCGTGGCCAACGCCTACATGTTCGCCGGTCCGCGGGGAACGGGCAAGACTTCCATGGCCCGGCTTTTGTCCAAAACCCTTAATTGTGAAAGAGCCGAAGCCGGGAAGCCCTGCAACAAGTGTGATACCTGCCGGGAAATATCTCAGGGGAACAGTATAGATGTCCTTGAAATAGACGGCGCGTCCAACCGGGGAATAGACGAGATAAGGGCGCTTCGGGAAAATGTGAAATTTTCCCCTTCAAGAAGCAAGTACAAAATATACATAATAGATGAAGTACACATGCTTACAACAGAGGCTTTTAACGCGCTTCTTAAAACGCTGGAAGAACCTCCGGCGCATGTTAAGTTCATCTTTGCCACAACCGAGCCGCATAAGGTACTGCCCACGATAATGTCGCGGTGCCAGCGTTTTGATTTCAGGAAGATCCCTCCCATGGACATATACGGAAAGGTAAAGGATATTGCTTCCCGGGAAGGAATAGATATAGCCGATTCCGCCGCTCTTATTTTAGCCAGGTCGGCTGACGGGAGTTTAAGGGACGCACTTGTTGTGCTTGACCAGATGGTATCTTTTTCCTCCGGGAAAATAGAATCCAAAGACGTTATAGATCTTCTCGGCATGGTACAGCGAGATAAGATATTCGAGCTTGCGGGCTCTATCATAGAAAAAGACGCCGGAAAAGCCGTTAGAATATCGGACGAACTTATAGCGGGAGGGAAAGATCCTGTATTTCTGAACTCAAGTCTTATTTCTCATTTCAGGGACATCATGGTAGTGAAAACAATCGGCGAAGCTTCATCGGACATGGCGATGTCCGATGAAGAAACAAAAGTAATAATGGAACAAAAAGAAGGTATTTCTCTCGAAGAAATATTGTATGTTCTTCAAAATCTGACACATTGCGCGTCTCTTATGAAGAATTCTATGTTTTCCAGGGCTCCTTTTGAGGTTACGCTGATACGACTCGCGAAAAGGGCTTCGGCCATGAAACTGACGGATATAGTTTCCAGATTGGAAGCGCTTGAGGGAAAAGGGGAATTGAATAGCGGACCTGAGAGAGTTTCTCGCGGCGGCGGCCAGGCTATCGGCAGAGAGGCATCCCCCGTAAAGACGTCCCCTGGGACAGATGAGATTTCTCAAAAGGCTTCGTTTCCTCGGCAGGCCTTGCCGGTGGAGCCGGATGCCGGAACTCAGGACGAAGATGAGGAAATGGGTGGCGAGGTCCTGCCCAACCCGGCCGGCTTCGATGATCAAAAGAACAGGTGGAAGAGTTTACTAAACCATATAAGGACCAGGAAAATGTCGGTTTTTGTATTTCTCAACTCTGCCCATTTGCTTGAAATGAAAGCTGATTCGCTTGCTGTGGGGTTTGACAAAGAGAATATCTTTAATAAAGAGGCTTTGGAAACAGGACCCAATAGAAGTGTTTTGCAGGAGGCGGCAGACAAACTTATGGGCCGGCCAGTTCGTATAAGTTTCAGTATTCTGGAGAATGAGTCCGGACAAGAAAAAAACAGGTTGGAACTGGAGCAAAAAAAAGTCATAGAAAAAGAAAAAATGAAACCCGCTATCGAAAAGGCCCTTGATATTTTCGGGGGGCATGTGGTACGGGATATTTCGGATGGGGTGTGATGTCAAAGGGTTTTCCGGATGTGATGGCAAGACTTATAGAAGGATTTTGTAAAATGCCCGGGGTCGGTGTAAGATCCGCCGAAAGAATGGCTTTTTACGTTCTTCGAGCCAAAGAAACGGATGTGGAATCGCTCGCGAGGTACATTACGGAGGTTAAACGTAATGTAAGTTTCTGCCGGGAATGCAATAACCTGAGCGAAAGCGATCTTTGTCTTGTGTGCTCGGACAGAAAAAGGGACCGTTCCAGGATATGCGTGGTGGAGGGGCCTAACGGGGTAATGGCCGTGGAGAGAACAGGTTCGTATAACGGGCTGTATCACGTTCTTTTGGGGGCGCTGTCTCCGATGGACGGAATAGGCCCCGCGGACATCAGAATGAGCGATCTTGTTAGAAGAGCGGAGGACCCCGAAGTAAAAGAAGTTATAATCGCTACAGACTTTACGACGGAAGGGCAGACAACGGCGCTTTTCATATCTAAAGTTCTCGGCAAACTCCGGGTAAAAGTGACACGGCTCTCAAGAGGGGTTCCCGAAGGAGCATGCGTAGAGTATGCCGATGTGGGTACTTTGCAAAGGGCTTTTGAAGACAGAAGACCGGTCTGATCTTTTTCGAGGCGCAAAAGTTGACTCGGAAAGGGATATAGTGTAGCGTATTTGAGGGTACTTTCGAGGTCATCGCGAGGAGCCATGTGCCGTGTGGTGCATGGCAACGAAGCGATCTCAAAGGGGATATTATTTGACAGTAGGGACTTTATCATTATAATAATGGTAGTCAGGTAGTGTTTTGATTCGTCAGAGTATTTTGTGCAGGGAGCTGGAAGTTCAATTCAAGGAGGGGTAGATGACCATTTTCAATGCTGTGAAAAAAGGGTTTGTTGAAACAGGAAAGCTGATGAACGTAGTTCTCGTTTTTTTGGTGTTCAATGTGCTTGTGGGGCTTATCAGCCTGCCTCTGGCAAATCCGGAAGGAGCCGCTGATCCGGGAATAGTGGCAGTGTCCGTTATATCAAGCATACTTTTCTTTCTGGTGTTTGTGTTCCTGCAGGGCGGCGCTCTGGGGCTTGTAAAAGATCAGATAAAGTCAGCGTCATCAAGTATGGCTCAATTCACCGAGTATGGTAAAAAATTCTATTTGAGGATCCTGGGGCTTCTCGGCATGTATATACTTCTCGCCATCGCGGTGGTATTAGTGCTTAGCCTGGTGTCGGCAGGGATACTTCTTCTTGGCGACAATATGGTCACAAGAAGTTTGGTGGCAATGCTGGTCACTGTAGTGGCAATAGGGGTAATAACACTTCTTGTGTATCCCATATATTCCATAGTTGCCGAAGATCTCGGGGCGGTGGCGGCCCTGAAAAAGGGAATAGATACCGCCAAACAAAATTTCTGGAAAACTCTCGGGCTTTTCGCGATCATGCTGGTAGTGAGCCTTATTATATCGCTCATCATAGGTTTCGTTGTAGGAATAATAAGTGTTCCTCTTCCGGTACAGGCAAGTCAGATCCTGGTAACTCTGGTTAATGCTGTGGTGCAGTCCTACATACCGATAGTCATGATGGTAGCATTCATGTCCTATTATCTAAGCATTACCTCGGGTCAGGAAATACAGTAAAACGCGGTTAAATAGATCGCACGAAGAGATAGACGAAGCGGGCTCCTTATTAACGAAGGAGCCCGCTTTTTTTAAAAATCAGGGACGGTTCTCAATTTGAACCTACACCTGTCCTTATCTCAAAGCTACACCTGTCCTACGTACATGCCTACACCTGTCCCAAAGTTAATCCTACACCTGTCCCCGCAGTATTGTCGTGCGTGGGTTGACTTACAGCAGGAAGGGCATGTGCTGCGCGCTTCGCTGCTTCGCCTGTTATTTCCACCATCGCGGTGTGTGCAGCAGAAAGGCAGAACATTTTTATCCTATTCGGCGGCGAATCCGCTGCAGTGCTCCCACATACCCTTCCTGCTGTTTAGTTCAAGGACGGTTTTCAATTTGAACCTACACCTGTCACTATCTCAAAGCTACACCTGTTCCTGTTAAACTTTATTACGAAGATCTTAGCACCGATGATACAAGGCTCTGGTATTCCCTGCGAGGGACGCAAAGATCTTCCCAGCGAGAAGATCTTCGCTCGACGGACGACCTCGCTCCCCCTATGGCCCGTGCCATCCCTTCGCTCGGTTTCGCTCAGGACACCGAGGGGACCATGCCCGCTCGGTTGTCCAACGCCCTCTCCGGGAACACCAGACCCTTGTATCCTTACCGCTCTTTAAACTGTTTTTCTAAAAACCTCTTAACAACTATCGTTAACTGTGATAGAATTACACGTCTCTTAGAGGGCATTCCGAGACAAGTCTCACATTGGACAGAAAAATCCCCGGGGGAGTTTTTTTCCCCGGACGGTGTCAATCAAATAGGAGGTTCTTAAATGAAACGCGAGATGGTCCCGCACGACGGAAATTCAGCGGTAGCATATGTGGCTCACGCTACCAACGAAGTAATAGCCATATATCCCATAACTCCATCATCCGGAATGGGCGAAATTTCAGACGAAAGATCGGCGCGAAAAGAAACAAATATCTGGGGGACTGTTCCCGATGTAGTAGAGATGCAGTCTGAAGCGGGTGCTGCCGGGGCTGTACACGGGTCACTGACAACAGGCGCTCTTACCACCACCTTTACGGCATCTCAGGGGCTTCTTCTCATGATTCCGAATATGTACAAAATTGCCGGAGAACTTATACCCACAGTTTTTCACATAGCGGCCAGATCCCTGGCTTGCCAGGCGCTTTCGATCTTCGGGGACCATTCCGATGTAATGGCGGCAAGAGCTACGGGGTGGGCGATGCTTTCTTCCGCGAGTGTGCAGGAAGCCATGGATTTCGCTCTCATAGCCCAAGCGGCTACGTTGGAGTCAAGAGTGCCTTTTCTGCATTTTTTTGAGGGGTTCAGAGTTTCTCATGAAATACAGAAAGTAGAAGAGCTTACACATCAGGATATGGACTCCATGCTGGACCGGGAACTGATCCGGGCGCATAGGATGAGAGGGATGAACCCGGAACATCCCGTATTGAGGGGGACCTCGCAGAACCCCGATGTTTATTTTCAGGGCAGGGAAGCCGTCAATAAGTTCTATGAGGCATGTCCGGAAATAGTGCAGAAAGCAATGGATAAATTTGCCGGTATTACGGGAAGGAAGTACGGGCTCTTCGAGTATGTAGGCGCTCCTGACGCGGACAAAGTTGTGGTTATTATGGGATCGGGAGGCGAAACCGTTCATGAGACCGTTGAGTATCTCAATTCCAAAGGGATGAAGACAGGAGTTCTTAAGGTGAAACTTTACAGGCCTTTCGATACCAGGGCTTTTGTAAAGGCTTTGCCCGGGACCGTGAAGTCGATAGCGGTGCTCGACAGGACAAAAGAACCCGGTTCGCTGGGAGAACCGCTGTATCTCGACGTGCGTACAGCCGTAGGAGAGGCCATGTCAGAGGGGTATGCTCAGTTCAAAGAGTATCCGAAGATCGTCGGCGGGCGTTATGGTCTCGGGTCGGCCGAGTTCACCCCGGCCATGGTAAAGGCTGTTTTTGATAATCTGTCGGAACCCGCCGCTAAGAACCATTTTACTGTCGGAATAAACGATGACGTTTCACTCTCAAGTTTGGAGCATGACGCTTCTTTCAGCGCCGAGAGTGATGATACTTACAGAGCCATGTTCTATGGTTTGGGTTCGGACGGAACTGTGGGAGCGAACAAGAACTCAATAAAAATAATAGCAGAGGAAACGGATTATAATACCCAAGGATATTTTGTTTACGATTCCAAAAAAGCGGGCGCGGTAACCATATCGCATCTCAGGTTCGGGAAAAAGCCGATAAGGAGCCCCTACCTTATCTCTCA
This sequence comes from Candidatus Omnitrophota bacterium, assembly GCA_041667545.1. GTDB lineage: Bacteria > Omnitrophota > Gorgyraeia > Tantalellales > Tantalellaceae > SLID01. The sequence continues at coordinate 29,572 of JBAYES010000022.1, forward strand.
AGCTAATTTTCTGGCATGTCATAATTTTTCGTTCCTTGAAAAGTACGATATGCTGAAAAACCTTGTTCCCGGAGGTATCTTTCTTCTTACCTCAATGCATGATAAGTCCTCAGTATGGGATCATCTTCCTTCTAAAGTCCAGAAACAGATAATCGACAAAAAGATAAAGTTCTTTGTGATAGATGCAGTAAAAATGGCCGAGGAGATAGGCCTGGGCGGCAGAATAAACATGATAATGCAGACCGCGTTCTTCAAGATATCGGGTGTAATAGACCAGGACGTGGCTATAGCGGCCATCAAGAAGGCCATAAAGAAAACTTACGGTTCGAAGGGCGAAAAGGTAGTTGAAATGAATATCAAGGTCGTGGATATGGCCTTGGACCGCATAGAAGAAGTCAAGGTCCCGGAAAAATTCACCGGAACGGTAGAGGAAAGGACCGTGGTTTCGGACGATGCCCCCGAATTCGTAAAGAATACCACTTCAAAGATAATGAAGGGCGAAGGCGAAACTGTAAAGGTTTCCGAAATGCCCGCCGATGGGACGTGGCCGACGGCTACCGCCCGGTACGAAAAAAGGAATATAGCCGTGAACATGCCGGTATGGAATCCCGAAACCTGCATACAGTGCGGGAAATGTGTAATGCTTTGCCCGCATGCCGTTATCAGGTCCAAGGTATATAAGGACGATCTTCTTAAGAGCGCCCCAAAGACCTTTAAACATTCGGCGGTGAAACCCAAAGCGAAGGAGTCCTATGTTTATACGTTACAGGTGGCTCCGGAGGACTGCACGGGCTGCGGCGTGTGCGTGGAATATTGTCCCATGAAAGCCAAAGAAGCGATAAAAATGATGCTGCAGGAACCTCTCAGGCACGACGAAAAAGAAAACAATGAATTTTTCCTGGGCATTCCCGATACGGACCCGGCGCTTTTCGACAGAAATGTGATGAACGGCATACAGTTCGTCAGGCCGCTATTTGAGTATTCAGGGGCTTGCGCGGGATGCGGTGAAACCGCCTACGTAAAACTTCTTACCCAGCTTTTCGGGGACAGGGCCATAATAGGTAACGCTACGGGTTGTTCGTCGATATACGGCGGGAACCTGCCGACTACGCCGTATTCCACAAGATCCGACGGC
>JBAYES010000023.1:0-29244 GCA_041667545.1 Candidatus Omnitrophota bacterium
AATTAGCCATAAGGGGATCCTCCTTGTGTTTATTGGGTTTCAGAAGATTCAATTATAGCACAAGTTCTTGGATCCCTTTATTTTTTATGGTTTCTTACCGTTTTTCCCCGGACAGCAATGAAAACTCGGAAGAAAGATTAAAACCCTCAGGCAAGTATGCGAATATACGCAAGAAAAACTCGCCGAACTTGCCGGAATTGACTACAAATACCTTCAAAGAATAGAAGGTAAAACTCCGCCTGCTGTTAAAATTGATACGATTGAAAAACTTGCTAAAGCTCTAAAAGTAAAACCTGCTGATTTATTAGATTCTTGATATATAGACATCAACTTACCCAATAATTTCTTTCTTTCGGTCTTTCGGCTAAAGGCTTTTCTTCCTTTTTCATAATTGCTTTTGCAACCTTAGGGCTAATAGGCTCAGCCTCACGCACAGCGCTGATAGAACTGCACGCATCAACTGCTTCCCACCATCCTTCAAACAAACATAAATAAACCGGGGACCCGTCCGATAACACTTTTTCCAATCTTATTAAGTACCCATCTTCAGAAAGGGCATATTTTGAAATATTAGTCCATTCATATTTCTGGTAGCAAAAATCCTCTTGCGTTAGTGGTCGAAGTTTCTTCTTCATTTGTCAACACTCCCTTAGACCTTGTTCTCCACTATATTGTAGAACTTGTTGTCTGCGCCCAATATGTGCCCAAAAATATTCATTAACCTTACTTGTTAATAAAAGCAACGACTACTTGAATAATGGAGCTTATAGCTATTACTACCGTAGCCCATTTTATTACGGCACTTGTTTTCGTGGCAGTCTCGGAGGCTTCCTTGTTCACATCTTTCCTTTCTTGAATGACTGAACACAATGCTTCCTTAGCTACTCCAATCTCATCCCTCGCCAACTCGTCTAACCTCACTTGTATGAACGCCTGCACTCTTGCTATTTCTGCTTCACCATTACAATGGTTTAGTTGCTCTATAAGCGCAGGAAGTTTAGCTGTTGATAATAAGATATTTGCCATCATCCTTTCTCCTTTATTTTACCCTTCTGCATTTACTATTAAGACAATCCCTGCTCATCTCTCCACTTTCTTCTTCTTCTCCAAACCTCTCTACGTTTTTCAACATCCCTAATAAGCTCTGAGGGCTTCACGATTTTTAGCCCCTTATCAAGCTCCTGTATTGCATCCCTCTTCCTGAGAATCCCATCGTCAAAAGTAATAAAATATGAACCGTGCTTTTGAGCTATAAAAACATGTTTTCCGTCATTTTCATGATTTTCCCTCTTCCCTTCGCCAGTAAGTATTCTAATAATAGCCTCCAGTTTTAACCTCTCCGAAGGCTCTAAACTTACAGGTAAAGTGTAAATGTACTTCCTTGCAAGTTCTTTTTTCCACTGGGGTGTGTTATGGTACTCAATTTCTTCAAGAACTGTATGTGGTATAAGAAGTCCAAGAACTTCTTCATCAGCCAATCTAAAAATCTGGTCTGAAGCCTCTTGCTCATCATCATCACTAGGATCAAATCCACAGGAATCTAAAACCCCCTGAAAAGGGAATATATATATCTATCGTCCACTCTGTCCACCTATCCTTAAAACTACCGATTAAACCACCAATGTTAAAAATTCAACTTATCAACCGCTCTATCCACGTGATCCTCTGCAAGATGTGAATAGATCATAGTGGTCTCTATATCCGAATGCCCCAATAATTGACTTACCGTTGCCAAGTCTACGCCTTTCATGACGAGCTGTGAAGCAAATGTATGCCTAAGCATATGGATGTTTACATCTCCCAGGTTAAGCTGCTTAGCGAGCGTTTTTAGGCGCCTGAGGAGCCTATTCCTGAATATCTGCTTTCCATCCTCCCCTGGGAATACATAATTAGAATCCTTATAAAACCTTTTCTGCTTCTGCTCTTTTAGAACATCATAAAGACCTTCATTAATCGGAATCTCCCTCTCATTGGTCTTGGGACTCCAGTCGGTCTTAACTCGTATCTTTACCCTGCGCCTATGAAAGTCTATGTCTGACCATTCAAGATTCTCAAGTTCTGCCTTTCTTATGCCTGTACTTAAAAATGTAAAGAATATCGGACGTAGCCATTCACCACTATTATCAAGAAGCAACCTACATTCTTCTTCCCTTAAAAAGCGTGGAGCAATTTTATTGGCTATTTTAAGTTTTGAAACTCCGTCTGTAGGATTAGTTTGAGCATACCCCCACTGAACTGCAAGTTTGAACATAGTCCTCAAAACCGTAAGCTCATTGTTAATAGTCTTATTGTGAGCTTCCTCTTCTTTTCTGAAGGCTTTAAACTTCTCAAATATACGGGGGGTAAATTGTGATATTTTATCTAAATGCGGATAATCTGAATCTAGAAACCTCTGAAAGTTGTCTGTTATTGCACCATATCTCTTCTGGGTTCCGGGAGCAAGGTTGGTTTTAGCATAAGAAGCATAACTCTCAACTAACTTCTCATATGTTCCATCCTGTCGTGTAAACCCAAGCTCTCCCTTGGCAAGTTTGACTTCCAAGTCTTTATGGGCAAGATCTGCTATCTTCTTAGATCTACCGACACTTTTTCTTTTACGTTTACCGTTTATGCGATAGTCGATGAAATATGTGTTTCCTTTTTTGCGTAGAGTTGCCATAATTTACTCTGTATTTCCACCAATTTTTAAAGAACTTATAAAATCGTTAAACTTTTTCTGCATGGAACCGTTTTCATAGCTATTTTTTAAGCCCTGAACCCCAATATCAATGTAAATCCTATTATGGACAACTATCACTAACCCTAATTTAACATGATCTTTACCATCAAGATCGAATTCGGTGCGGTATCCCATCCTTACCAGGTCCGGGAAGGACTTATAGTCAGTGGATATAAAATCATAATGCGTTATATCTTTGTTTCTCCGGAAATAGTCTTCATAACCCTTTTTTATTGTTTCATATATCTCATCTTTACGAGTCTTAAATGCTTCTCTCGATATTTCTGGTTCAATAAATCTAGTTTCTAGAATATATACAAATTCACCCGCATCTGAACGATACAGTCTACCCTTATAGTCTCCATTGATTTCTATTCTTTCCTGCTTGTAGTCTCTTATGTATTTTTCCGGCACTTTAAGTTCAATATGCCCGGCAACTAAAAAGTGACCTTTATTTACCATGATGTTTTTTGTCTCATTCTGCACAATACCCATTAGAAATGGATTTAATACGATTGTGAGAGAAGTTACCACAACAAATACTATAAAAGTCAACAGTTGAGCAATCCTTGTAGATCTCATTTCAGTTATAGACCTAACAAAATTCACCAGGATCTCGGAAATGCCATATAAAATAAATAATCCCGTTACAGGCGCAATGTAGGTGAAAAAAGATATCATCCCCATCCACATGCTTCCAGGGGCATCATATGGAACTTTGGGCATAAAACCGATAATGAAAATTGCATACATACCGCAAAATCCTATCGCAAACAGCGCCCTTTTCCAAACAGGCTTTCTGATTAGAAGCAATAGTAGTGGCATAAACTTAAGAATGTTAAAATTCCACGTCACCAGTATCATATTTGGTAATCTGTCTAAGTTGGCAGTGCCAAGAGATACTATAAGGCTCCATATAATGAAAAGTGGAATTGCAGATGTGTCACGAAGCAAATTAAAAAATTCTACTATTTTTCCTACAGACCTTCTCATAGATCCTCCTTTTATCTGGAAATGCCAATTTGTCACCTCCAAATAAAAAGGCAACTACCTCAACGAGATAATTGCCTTACTTATTATCTATCTTCGCTGTTTTAAGCAAGTAAATAAACAAAATAATCGCAATAGGAAAACCAATAAACGCCCCAAAAGATAACATGAACTTTCCAATAGATTCAGAATGAAACTTGTAAATTTCCGAAAGCGGTGGTGGAGGAGCCACAAGGAAAACTTGACCAAACAGGCTAAGAACTCCTGGTATGGATACAACTGCTAGTACAGCTGCTAATATAGCAAGAATTTTCCTCATACCATCCTCCTGTTATTTTGGGCACTTTTTGGGCACTTCACACTTGCGAAAAGTATACCACAAAAGAAAAGCCCCGTCAATAAAGGACTTAACGGGGCTTATTTTTAAATGGTGGAGGTGCCGGGATTCGAACCCGGGTCCATGAGCCCTAACCAGGGAGTATCTACATGCTTAGCCTGCCTTTGATCTTAGCCGGAAATGCCCGGCAAACGGGGCATTTTCCGGAGCGATCTCCTGATACTCACCGGAATTAGGAGATGTCCTCCCGGGAGTCCTTGTTAGTTGGGTTCGTTTAGTACGCCAAGGCGCTTACTAAGGAACCAGTCCCTGCCATAGCAGGAACATTTAACGCGTCCTCAGCCAAGATTGACTCGGCTTCGGCTACTGGATTGTAGTTTGCGTTTATTTTGTTTCAGGTGTTTAAAGAGGCCTCCTGAAACCTCTGCATGCTGCTCCTTGACTAAAAGAACATGTCGAGGCCTGTCACCCCCTCTATATGCAAAAGGTTTTCGGTCTCGCTTTATCGGTTTTACGCTCGCCCTTCAACCCCTTCACTTCGTTTCGGGGCTCAAATCGCCTTTTGCTTTTTAAGGGGGAACCATTGGTCCCCCCTTAACGAAAACCTGCGGTTTTCTGTTCCCCCTCCTTCATCGGAAAAGCACAGAGTTCCATAAAATGGACTTTTATTCCGTCGTTGCGAGGAACGAACGAAGTGAGTGACGAAGCAATCTCAATAAATATAATAGGTTATAAGGTTGCTTCGGTCGCTTCGCTCCCTCGCAATGACGTGAAAAAGCTATTTCGCAGAACTCTATGAAGAATATAGAAGCTGACCGTTTGGTTCATATGCAAAAGGTTTTCGGGCTCGCTTTATCGGTTTTGCGCTCCAGATACCTTTTACCTTACATGTTTTAAAGTTTCGGTATGTCAAAGAACTCTATCTATTTTTCTCTCTCAAGGCTTTTTGCATCTCACGATTCGCCTGTTTTTCTTTGAGTGCGGCTCTTTTGTCGTGCAGTTTCTTTCCTTTCGCGAGCGCAATTTCTATTTTAGCATACCCTCTGCGAAAATACACCTTTGTCGGAACCAGCGTATATCCTTCCCTCGTCAACTTATCCGATATGTGCTTTATCTCAAATTTGTTGAGTAGAAGCTTTCTGGTTCTTATGGGGTCATGCTCATCCCGCGCGAACTTGTAAGGCGTTATGTGCATGCCGTATACGAATATTTCGGAAACCTCTACCCTGGCAAAACTTCCCTTTAAATTTGCTTTGCCGTCCCTTACAGACTTAACTTCATCACCCCTTAGCTGAATACCTGCCTCATAAGTCTTTTCCAGATGAAAATCCCGGGAGGCCTCTCTATTCGTTATGACGGGTTTTTTGCTGTCTGCCATTACATTTTCCTTGATTATACCATAGCGAGTCGGCTTGTACCACAAATACACGCCGCTTCTCCGCTAAAAACATCGCTATATCCATGGCGGCATCTTATATTTGCTCTCCACCCGCAGTCCCCTCATTAGTTTGACGCTGTCGTGAAAGTATAGTATAATCCTCGCTGTCGTTCGGGTCAATCTTTCAAATACAATGCGGGTGTGGCGGAACTGGCAGACGCGTATGGTTCAGGTCCATATGAAGGCAACTTCTTGGGGGTTCGAGTCCCTTCACCCGCACCATTTTCGGCCTTCGGCCTTCAAATGGAAAAAAAGCAACCGTATGCGGTTGCCTTTTTTGTTTGTTCGTCGCAAAAACCATTAAAAGCCAGCTTTCATGTTTTTTGCTCCTCTCAAACTCGCGTGTGTCGGGGATCCCGGCTGACTTCCCGCTTGCCGGCCGGTCTTCCCTTCCGCCGCACCAACCTTCGCCGAACTACTTGAATATTATTCGGCTTCGGTTGGCTTCGCCATTTTCAGCGGGAATTTTTGATCGCCTCTGAATGTGTCGCTGTTATTACTCCGAGTTCATTTAGCTTATCTTTCCACTTCTCGGACATCAGCGCTTTCATCTCATCCGGGCCGTTCCTGTACCATGGAAGTTCGTTGAATAGTTCCGGGGAATTATCCGCCGGGTGAACGGCAAGTTCTGTTATTCCTTCGGCCATATTATCCGCCATGAACGAAAGCACCTCGCCATTCAATTTTCCCGAATGCACATGTCCTAAAAACGCGTCATTTGAATATATCGAAGTTCCTGAAAGCCGTTTATGAACGCTTTTGGAAAAAAACCTTAAAGCCCGGCTCCTTACAGCATCTTTTACATTGGCACCCGGTCCGTACGCGGGCAGTCTTTCCATGGGTATTCTTATGTACGGAATAGAAAATTCCGAGCATAATTCCACGGCTATATCCCATATTTGCGGCAGCATATGCACATGTTCGTGGCTGTCAAGATGTGTTACCGTAAGGCCTTGTCCCATGATCTTTTCTATTTGCGAGGCAAGTTCATTTTTTAATTCCTTTCGGCCGGCCCTCCCCAAAAAAACGCAGAGAGCAAGCAGAAGGTAGTTGTTCGGGAAATATCCTTCCCGGGTCAAAAACCCCCTACTTCCTTCACCCTTAAGCGTAACAGGCCTGAAATTACCGGTAAGTGTAAGATGCGCGCCTACTTCGCTAATGCCGTTTTCTTTTAGAGAAAAGCAGGCTTCAGAAAAAGCCTCTCCCTGGGAGATAATGCTTGTACCGGTTATTGCCGAAGCTTTATAAAGGGATACAATGGCGCTATTCACATGCGGTGAGACGCCCATGTCATCGGCATTTACTATTAAAGTTTTCATCTCTCTCGTCTGCTTCGAAACCACAACTTCGCGATATCCCGGAATGTGGCTAAGATCATGGGCAAGCTCGCTATGTGAGATCTCCCGGCCGTGCGCGACCTGAAAATAAGCGAGTATTCTTTGATTCGGGCGTTTTTCTTCAAAGCGTGCATAAAAAGCTCGGCATCCACAAAAGGGCTTTGGGAGATAAATTCAATGTCTTTGATAAGTTCTCTCCGTACTATTTTGTACCCGGAATTTATGTCCCTTATGTTTATGCCGAAAAGGCTGCGGACAAGGTTATTATATCCCTCTGATATGAATTTCCTGAAAGCGGTATCGCCTTTTTCAACCCCGCTGACAGCGGTGACTATATCGGCATCATCTATCATGGCGATAGAAGCTTTGATATCTTCGGGCCCTACCGGCATATCGGAATCCATATAAACGATTATTTCATTTGAAGCCCTCTTAAAACCCTCCGCGAAAGCTCCCCCGAATTTTGTGTTCCTTTTCATTCGATAGAGCTTTATCCTTTTATCGTACCCCGCTATATCCTGCACTATCCCGGCACTGCCGTCGCTTGAAGCGTCGTCTACCACAATTATCTCAAAATCTTCGGTAATAGACGATGCCAGATTTTTCAGCAAAGTTACGGCTCTCTCGATATTCGCGCTTTCGTTGTACATGGGCATTACAAATGAAATGCTTTTCCCCATGCTCATATTTCCTCTATTTTCCTCGCCGTTAATAACAAAAAGATCAGTTTTCAAGAGGTAAATTAGTAAGAAGAACGTGTTTCCCGGAACGAAGGACCTCTTTCGGGGCATTTTCTCCCATTTCTTCTTTCAGCTGTTCATAGTGCCGGACTTTTATGACGCCCCAAACCCTTTCTTTCCGGGTGAAAAATTCTTTGCGGCTTTCATGAGGATGTATATCCTCAACATCTACCCTGCCGGAATAGAAAGCTATACCTCTTCTGTGATCGCATTCCGCTCCGACTTTTTCATCGGGCGAAGCAAGTTCCTTTATTTTTAAGCACAAAGTTTTTCTCGACTCATAAACCTCTACCGCGGGCAAAATATACACCATTACAGGAGGCATTATCAATATCACGGAAAGCGCTATCGCGTAAAAAGCTCCCATAGAGCGGCCTTTGCCTTCAAAATACCGCGCCAGAAAAGCGCATAGAACAAAAATACCGGAAGCTATAACCGTGCCCTTGACGACCTCTGAGTACGGAAGCTCGTACCACGCAAGGCCAATCGCCCCCAGAGCCGCCAGAATTGAAGTTACGAGAAACACTGTCATTAAGGGCTTTGTCCTGACGGAGCCGGGTACCGGCGGCGCTATAATTTTTTCCCAGAAACGTCCAGTCATTAGGGCCATGGCCGGAAAAAGCGGCAGTATGTAGGTAACAAGTTTTGTCCTGGATGCCGAGAAAAAAAGAAAAACAAGCAGGAACCATGAGGCCAGGAGAATATGCGGAGATTTTATCGTTGTCTCCCCGCTTGCCGGTAAAGTGCGGTCTCTTCCCTTCTTATACATGTCCCACACGGCAGAAAGGAAGAATACGGTCCACGGGAAAATACCGCCTAAAACAACCGGCACATAAAAAACAGGTGTGTCGCCTATCTTGTGTTCGGGGTGCACAAACCGTGTTATATTGTGAAAACCGAAAAATTCGCCTATAAACGTCTGCCCGTTGGACAAAGCCACCGCGACATACCACGGCAAGGCGACAATAAGAAACACCAGAAAAGCCGTAAAAACAGGGACTTTTCTAAACAGGTATTTTATCTGGCCTGTCAAGGCGAGATATATCAGAACAGTAGCTCCCGGAATAAAAAGGCCGATAGGCCCTTTGGTCAAAACCGCCAGGGCCGCGGCCGCGGCGGCGCCGTAATAACACACCTTTTTCCCGTAGATCCAGCCTGCCATAAAGAAGTAAATGGTGTATACGATAAAAACCGTAAGCACCGTATCCGTAACACATCCTCTCCCCACAACAAAATATTCCAGACTTGTCGCTATAATGACCGCCGACAGGAAGCCCGCGAAACGGCTGTATAACAACTTTCCCAGAAGAAAAACCCCCAAAACTCCGAGAATTGAAAAAACAGCCGATGGGAAACGCGCGGAAAACTCGCTTACACCGAAAACCACGTAGCTTACCATTATGAGCCAATAGTAGAGCACCGGTTTTTCGTATTGAGCCTCTCCGAAGATCCTGGGCGTTACCCAATTGCCGTCATCAAGCATCTCTTTTGCCGTCTGGGCGTAAAATGTCTCATCAGGATCCGTTAAGGCCATCCCGCCAAGACGTGTGAAAAATATAACTGACGACAGAGCCGTCAAGATAAGCAAATAATGTATTGTTTTCATACTCTCCCTTTTTGTAAGTCCCCCCAAACGGCATTTCATATTGGAAAGCACTATGATACATTCCCGGCAAGGGCCAAGTCAACTGTTACTTTTGGCTAAAAGTGTAACGTTTCTAAATTGGCTTGACATTATTTACGTGTTTTCTTGACGGCAGGCGGCCTTTGCGATATACTACATCTTAGGTTTTTCTCATAAACCTTTAGTGCGAGCCAACATAAAAATTAATTCAGGTTATTTTGATCCACCTTGAAAAAATGCTACGGTTTCTCAAAAACTGTCCAAGGAGGAATATGAAAAAAATAATAACAGCCGTTCTTGCCGCATGCGTTATGGCGCCGCAGTTGGCTTTTGCTGGCGCGTGGACTCTGCCCAAGGGAGATGTCTGGGCACAGCAGCAGATAAAATGGTTCTGGTCGAAAAGAGATTACGACCAGAACGGCGACAAAGCCAAATTGGGCAACAATGCCAGAAGCTGGGGGTGGGCCATGATCCCAGAGCTGCATTACGGCATAACAGATTGGCTGGATTTCCTTTTCAAAATGGAATACAAGGAAGGAAAGTATAAGGAATATGCCAGGCCCAACCTTCCTGGGTGGGGATCCTACTCTGTTAAAAACCACGGTCTTATAAGCGTAGAACCCGGAGTAAAGGTTCGTTTCCTGAATGAACCCATGGTTCTAAGCGGACAGTTCACCTACTCTATTTGGAACAAGCACTATGAATCTAAACCTCTGGAAGATGTCGCTGAACAACCCGGAATAAGCGACAGAAGTAATTATTGGGATATACGGGGACTTGCCGGGAAAACATGGGATACCACTATTCCCTTCTACATGGGTCTTGAATGGGGATACAGAAACCACACCCGTAATATAGAAGACCAGATGCCGCTCTTTTATGAACTGGGTGTATGGCCGTTAAAGTTCTTGCTTATTAAAACCGAAATAGACTGTATGTTCGGGCTTTCCGGAACGACAAATGGCGATAATGTGCTCAGGAAATCCTGGGCCATATGGCGCATAGGCCCGGCGATAGAACTTATGACATTATACGATATGTTAAGGGGCATAGATGTGTCTGCCGAAAATTATGCTAATATAGTTACTCGTACCGGTAAATCTCTTAACGTAGAGGTTCAATACGGAAACGCTTTCTGGGGAAGAAATACCTCGGACAGCCAGGAAATAGTATTTAAGGTTTCGACGCAGTTCTAATAAACACATAGCGCGGTTCGCTTAAAAAAGGACATGTACATCGAGTACATGTCCTTTTTTGTATATATACAACCTTGCAAGGGAAAAACCCTATCTTCTCGATCTATTGAGTTCGTTCTGCATGTCGGCGGTGGCTTTTTTGAGTTCCACCGCGGGATCGGAGTTCTTGAAGACTACCCTTTGTATAGCATGATTTATGAACCTCGTACTGGCATCCCATGCTATTACAGGGGGCGGGCCTTTGGAATCCTGAGCCTGTTTTTCCAGTACTTCTTTGAAATCTTTACCCATGGGAAGAAGTGCCCAGGTATCCATGTTAGGAGGCAGGTAAGCTTCTTCGGTGTAAAATGTAGCCTCGTATATCTTGAGCTGATTTTCCGGCTCGAACAGAAATTTTATAAATTCCCACGCCTCTTCTTTCATTTTAGACCCGGAAAAGATGGACATTATCCTTCCGCCTATAAAAGCCGTCCTCTTCCCGGAAGGCCCTTCGGGCAGCATGGCTATCTTCCATTTCCCTTCTATCTCAGGCGCTCCGGCAAGCAGGCTTATTATTTTCCAATTCCCTGAGATAGCAAGGGGATAATCTCCGGTACGCATCCCCTGTTCCAACGGCACCTGCGTTTTAGGAACACCGCTTCTGTAAAGTTCCGCCATGTATTCGAGCGCTTTAACCGCCTCGGGCGAATCCAATATCACCTGTGTCATGGAACTATTGTAAAAATCTCCTCCCGCCTGCCAGAGAAAAGGCGCGTAACCTATCCACTCCAAAGAACCCCAGTCTATCAGAGCCCCCCTGCCCTCAAGTTCCAGAACTCTGAGAACAGACAGGAACTCTTCCCAGTTTTCAGGAGGAACAGGTATTATATCGGTCCTGTAATACATGATGTGCTGGGAGAAATCGAACGGTACTCCGAATACTTTTTTTCCCACGCGGGTTGATTCGAGGATGCCTGAGAATATTTTTTTTTCAAGGGCGCCAACATCTTCAGAAAATTTCTCTCTGAGATCCACAAGAGCCCCGAGTTCACCAAACTCCATACCCCAGGTAAGGCCCATACTTCCTATGTCAGGTGAAATTCCTCCGGCTATGGAGGTAAGATATCTGCTGTGAGCGTCTCCCCACGATATTGCCTGGCAAGACACATTTATTCCGGTTCTTTCGGTGAATTCGCGGCTTATTTCGACTATCGTTCGGGCCTGGCTCTCCGGTCCGACATGCCACATCACGATCGTATTCTTTCTTTCTGCCGGTTTTCCGCACCCGGAAACGGTCACCAGCACAAATGCCGCGGTCAATAAGTAAATGAGTTTTCTCATTTTATTACTTTTCTGTCCCCTGCATTTGCCTATTTTCATACCTTGGCGAAAAAATCCTGTATCACAAGTCCTGCGGCTCCCACAGCTACTACTTCTTCGCCCAGGCTTGTAGGAAGTATCTTAACTATCTTGACCGTCTCGTCATAGGCCCAGCGTTTTACAGAACGTCTCACGGCGGAGAAAAAAATGTCGCCCGTCTTTTCGATCCCTCTGCCGACTATCACAACTTCCGGATTGAAAAGATTTATGAGAAACGACATCTTGGCGCCGAGATAAGAACCCGCTTCCTCTAAGATCCGGGTAGCCGGCATGTCTCCGTCTTCCGATGCCGCAATTACAGAGTCAAGATCCACTTTTTCAATATCGCCGCCCGCTTTTTCAAGTATGGCCCGGGCCTCGTCGGGAGACTTTTTCGCCAACTCTCTGGCAGAAGACTGTACCCCCAGATCTATCCCCCTTGACCTCATGCAGCAGCCTTTTTCGTAGGTTTCCCAGCAATTCACGGGTTTCTCATCTCCGCCTGAATAGGGCGGGTTCAAATTAAGTTCCCCGGCGCTTTTGGACGCTCCGTAGTACAGTTCCCCTCTCACAACAAGTCCGCAGCTCGAATCGGAACACATAAAAATAAGGTTATCCGCTGTGGATCCCGCGCCCAAGCCCGACCATCTTTCCCCGAAAGCGGCTAGAGTGGCATCATGCTCTATGACCGCCGGAACACCGAACCTCATCTCAAGCTGGTTAAGAAGCCCCATATAACTTACGATCTGCTCGTTTTCTACCGCATAACGCACGGTTCCCTTGTATCTGTCCATTACTCCCCAGATCCCTACCCCTATACCTTTCACATCCTGAGAGTTTATTCCTAAAGAGTCCACTATGTCACCGGCAAGATCCATTACTTTTTCAGTCATCTTTTCAAAAGAACAGTACTCTTTCTTAACGCTCTTCCTGGCGACTATAGCTCCTGAAAGATCCATTACAACGGCTCTCAAAGAACTGTCTATGGTGAGATGAGGCGCCCCGAGATCTATACCCAGGCTGTAACCGTGCTGGCGGTTGAGTTTGAGAAGTTCCGGCCTTCTTCCTCCGGTAGATATATCAAGGCCCGTCTCAAAAACAAGTTTGTTCTTTATGTATTTGCCTACGTAGTTGGATACAGTAACGATGTTAAGATCCGTCAGCTTGGATATGTCCGCCCTTGATATCTCTCCGCCTCTTCTAATAGCATCGAGTATTTCAAGATTGCGTCTTTCTTTTTCCGAAAGCCTTGTTTCGCGGGCCAAAAAGCTCTCCATATTCCCCCCTTCTTGGAAAAAACCGCTTTTATCTCGGGCTTGGTTCAGAATATCTGCTCTTTGCAACTTCCTGCGCGGGTTTATTCTGGGGAATAAAACCAGCGTTAAACTCCCCGCCCATTCTCACGTTCGTTCCCCAATACCACCAGTAAAGTCCGTAAAACCATTCTTTCGGCCAAAAAGTATCCATTATGGCTCTGTAATAATCTTTCTGAAGGATAAGATTTATTTCGGTTCTCTGAACATGTTCCCACGGCCTTATAGCAGCGCCGTCAGCCGAAGCGCTTCCGATCTCGGGAAAAATGATCGGTTTTTGGACAAGCTGCTGAAAGTTTTCCATTTCAACCGTCCATTTCTTAAGGCCTTCCATGAGCTCTTCGTAGGTAGGATCCAATTTTCGGGTAAGCGGAAAATACGCGTTTATTCCCACAAGATCAAGCTTATCCCAGAACCTTATGTCCTGATACCTGTCCCAATGAGCGGCGTACGTAAGGAGACCATTATATTTCGACCTTACCTTGCTTATTAAGCTTTCCCACATGTATCCTTTAGCCGTAGAAGCAGTAGAAAGTTCCGTACCTATACAAAGGATCTCGACCTTTTCTCGTTCCGCTATTTTTGCATAGTGCATTATAAAATCCGTATAGTCTTGAAACCACTTTTCCCAATCCGATTCCCTTAAACATCCTATCTCTCCCCTCCAACTTCCGTCAGATTCATCTATAAGATCCAAATGCGGTTTGACCATAACCTTCATTCCCAGTTCATGCGCTTTCCTTATGGCATGCACCACCGCTTCATCCGTAGGGGTTTTCGATGTTCTGTGTATATCTCCCGACCAACAAGTGGTTTGATGCCATGTAGTGTGTATAGCCACCCATTCCGTCCCGACATCTCTCATGGCCGCAAGCGACTCATCGGAAAATTCGCTAAGATATCCGTCTGAAGACCAGGTGCAATATCCAAAACCTTTCTGGAACTCAATAGGAGACTTTGCCGGTTTCATAGACCTCATGACCATGGTACCCGCTACCGCCAGAACAACCACTGCCATAACGATTGTTACTAACCCTAAGCTCCCCGCTTTTTTTGCCTTTTTAAGTTTCTTTGCCATAACGATCTCCCTTTTAGATGTTATCCGCTCTATTTGCCCTCACACCCCCATACCTTAAAAAAGTTCTTATCAACCTTACGAAACAAAATCTTTTTGCCGGCACGGTTTCCCGGAATGCCTCCTGATACACCATGCCGGCAGAAAGAAATTATGTCCCTTTAACGTCCAACCCTTATGTTGTCGATAAAAATATCGCCTTTGTATTTGGGCTTGTTGTTGGATTCTATTCTTACCGCTATTTTTCTCAGATCCGATACGAACTTTTCGTCGGGGATTATCCTTTTCCAATCGTAACTACCGGGCTCTATCCCGGCCGTAACAGTTATCCATTCTCCCGGGAGAAGCGGAAAACTTCTGTTCATTTCCACAAAACGCCAGTTATCGCCTATTGTAATTATGATACCGGCATTAAGACCCATTGGAGCGCCGGGGGGAAGATAAACATCCGCGCTTATTACCCGGTACTTGCTCAGATCAAGATACTGCTGTATCTCTACAAGCGCCGCTGTCCAGTATCCTCCGGGAAAATCAGCGCTGACCTTCATGCTATGCGTCCCCTTAGAAGCTACTTCTGATGAAACTTCCGTGCTTACAGCCACGTAATCGTTCTTCCCAATGGCCCATTGGGGAACTTCCCATCCGGCAAGATTACCGCGTTCGAAATCGTAAAAGGTTCTCTCTTCAGTTATGGGACCGCTGTAGGGTGCCGGAACTTCTTGCTGTTGAGTCCCGGTACCATCGGCCATTTGCAAACCCGTCGTACCGGTCCGCTCCCGGCCTTTTCCCGATATGGATGTTCTGTCGGGCTCTTCCTGGGCACACCCTGATGCCATCAAAAAAGCAAAAAGCAAAACTACACCCACTGGAGCCGACACGAACCTTCCGGACCGTTCCATAAATATCACTCTCCAAAATTTATTTTCCCTTCCTATTTTATCAATCTTATATTGTCGATATAGAAAGAGCCGGCATAGGCCGGTTTATTGTTAGATTCCACCCTTATGCTGACCTTCCGTATATCCTGCCTGAAAGCCTCTCCTACTTCAACCCTGCGCCAGTCTATACTGCCCGGGCTGATATCCGCTTCCACCGTCACCCATTCTCCCGGAACAACGTCGAAAGAGCGTGACATTTCTACCCACTGCCAGTTATCGCCTACAGTCAGTATTATTTTAGCTTTCAGGCCGGCTGGCGCGTCCGCGGGGATGTATACGTCACAGGCCAGACCTTTGGCGTCGGACCAATCGAAATACTGCATTGTCTCGACCATAGCGCCCGCCCATCTTCCTCCGGGGAAAACAGCTTCAACTTCAAGGCTCTTCGTTCCTTCCGAGGCATATTCTTCGGAAATATTGATCGCTTCCTGCACATGATCGGGTTTTTCATACGCCCAATCCGGTATTTCCCATCCTTCAGGGCCGCTTTCAAAACCAAAAAGAACCTCTTCCGCTGCAAACGAAAGGCCGGCGAAAAGAAAACTCAGGATCGCCGTAATTACCATACATTTCTTCAACATGATCTCCTCCTTTTTTAAGTTACTGTTCTACGGTTCTGCGAAATATCGCTTTCACGTCGTTGCGAGGGAGCGAAGCGACCGAAGCAATCTTATAACTTGTTATATTTATTGATATTACTTCGTCACTCACTTCGTTCGTTCCTCGCAAAGACGTTATAAAAGTCCATTTTGCAGAACTCTTAAGTTACTGTTCTGACACCGTTAACCATTTGTCCATCACTTCTTCGGCCATCTTGCCCTTGACCGTGAAACCAAGAGGGCTCCACCTGTCTTGCGGAAAATATTGCCATACGTAATATCCTTCAAACCAGGGCCTTTCGCTTAATGCCGTAAAGACGGCTTCCAGACTGTCGGCCTGGGCCTTCTGGTCCTCTATTCCCGATATGGCCACCCAGGGCTGTATCGCCGAACCTCTGGCCGAAGGATACCCTATTTCGGTAAGAACTACTCCCATGTCCGTAAGCCCCCGTGCCTCTCTCCATTTCTCTATCTCATCGGCTATCCTGGTCCAGGAGGCTATAAGGTCTTCCAAAGAAGGATCCTCCACTGCGGAAAGAGGGAAATACGCATCTATCCCTATGTAGTCCAGTTTATCCCAGAAAGGCACTTCCTTATACTCTGTCCAATTAGCCGCATATGTAAGAATCCCGCCATAGATCTCCCTGACCTTCTCTATCAATCCTTCCCACCTATGTGTCCACGCGTCAAAAGTGGTAGCTTCAAGTTCGGTTCCAACACAGAATATTTCCGCGCCGGTTTCGGCAGCCAAACGAGCATACCTTAAGGTCAATTCCTCGAAACTGTCAAACCATTCTTCCGAAGGCATTATGTTCACTCTCGGCTCGTCTGTTCTGGGGTCAATATGCGGTTTCAACATAACTCTCATGCCTATCTTTCTGCTGGAAGCTATAACATGCCTCAACGCTTCATCTGTCGGAGTATCCCCGTCGGGGGTATCGTTAGCAAAAACAACCTTGGAATCTATGCTGTCCTGATAAGCCGGTACCATTATCGCGATCGAGTCATATCCGGCATCCCTTAGATAGGCCAAAGTTATATCCGAAACAGGCGAAAGGAACTCTTCGCCCATCCATGATGTGTATACAAGCCCTTTCTGAAAAGGGTTCTCCGAGAGAGGTACCACCGGCTGGGCCAGATTGTTGAGCGCTTCATCAGCCTCTTTTCTGGCATCCTTGTCTTCTTCGGACGTCAAATATTCTTCCTTGGTGATCGTGGCTGACGGGTTATGTGAAGCGGGACCATATATTTCGGTCTCCCATATGGATATTCCCCAATCCTCGTTAACCCTTTCTTTTCCAAGCACTTTAACATAACGGCATTTTACAGGGGTGAATTCAACGTCCATAGTTCCGCCTTTAAACTCCTTTTCCCTGTGTAATTCTTTCCACGAGACCCCGTCGTTAGATCCCAGGATCTTATGATCTGTAGCATATGCCCTTTCCCACCTTACAATAACGTTGCTGACCACACTTTCTTGTCCCAGATCGAAAGATATCCATTGATCTCCTTCATGATAATCGCTGGACCACCTGGTAAGCATATCCCCGTCACAGGCATTCATGGGGTTGGGAGAAGGCGCCCAATCGGGCGTTTGATCAAAACTTGATGCTTCCGCTTTTTTGACCTCTATGTATACAAGGAGTTCATCAGGCGCGGCCTCTACCGTTTCAAGAACCGCTTCAACTTTACCGGGTTCAGGGGCTACTGGAACTTCTTTTACCGGAACATTACTTTTTACAACAGCTGGGGTCTCAGCCTTTACCCCCGGATCCTCTCTTTCTCCGCAACCCGAAACAGCAAAAACACCTATTGCCGCCAATGTCAGAAAACCCGCCGCTTTTCTTTTTAGTGATGCTTCCTTCATTTCACTCCCTTTTTTTCACACCGTTTCCTTTTAACACAACCAACACGTCACATTGTGTCGTCTTCTTACCCTTTCAATGCGGACATAGCCACACCCTTCATTATGTATTTCTGGAACGCTAAGTATACCACAAGCATAGGGAGCGTGGCAACCACAGCTCCGGCCATTACCATTCCGAAATTCGCTCCGAACTGTCCGGTCAAAACCGCAAGCGCCAGAGGCAGCGTGCGCATTTCGCTAGTATGTATTATGACAAGCGGCCAGACAAAATTGTTCCATTGCTGGAGAAAAGTGAATATCGCGAGCGTCGCTATGACCGGTTTTATCATGGGAAGGACCACCCTGAGATATATGGTGAATTCGCTGCAGCCATCTATTCTTGCCGCGTCCAGAAGATCATCGGGAATGCTGTATATGTATTGCCTGTTCAAAAATATACCGAAAGCGCACCAGGCCATGGAAGGTATTATCAGCCCCCTGTACGTATTCAGCCATCCCAGATTCTTCACTATAATGAAACCCGGGATTATATTAACTTGCCAGGGGATCATCAGAGACCCGATGAATAAAAAAAACAGCTTATCCCTTCCCCAGAATTTGTGTTTTGCAAAAGCATATCCCGCCAGCGATGTCGCAAAGACGTTAAAAACAGTTATGGAGCCGGCCACAAAAAGGCTGTTCAAGATATACTTTCCCATGGGTATCATCTTGAAAAGATCCTTATAGGGCTCCAGTGTGGGGTTTTTGACAATAAAAGTCGGCGGATATGCCTGTATCTCTTCCAGTGGCTTTATGGACGTAATGAACATCCATATGTAGGGAAGCGCCATTGTAACTGCCCCGATCATAAGGAACGCGTATATCAGGGTTTTTACACCTATGCTTTCCCTGTACCTGGCAGCGTCGAATCTCGTAATGTTCAAGAGATTTCCCTTAATACTCCACATTAGATCGCATCAACTTTTTGTTAAGAACGGTTATAAGGAACACAATAGCGAAAATGATATAAGCAAGTGCCGAAGCGTAACCCATTTGGAACTTTGTAAACCCTCTATCATAGAGATAAGCAACTATGGTAAGCGCCGAATTGAGAACTCCTCCTATACCTCCCTGCCCTCCCGTCATTATGTACACCTGCTCGAAAACCTGAAAACTGACTATGAAGCTCATCATTGTCACGAATACTATAGTGGGCCTCAGCAAAGGCAGGATTATATGCCATAATCTGTCCCAATATCCGGCGCCGTCTATCTCCGCGGCTTCGTACATGACCTGCGGGATTGTCTGAAGCCCGGCCAGGAACAGTATCATGCTGTATCCCAACCCCGCCCAGATAGACATTATCATTATGGAGGGCAATGTCCATGTCGGGCTGGTCAGCCAATCAACAGGCTGAAACCCCATCTTCAAAAGAAAAAAATTGAAAAGACCATACTTTTCCCCCGCATACAGCCATTTCCATATTACTGAAACTGCTACGATTGCCGTAACCGTCGGCAGGAAAAATATCGACTTGAAGAAATTCTTGAAATGTATCTTCTGATCTATCGCTACCGCCAAAAGAAGAGACAAAGTCACCCCGAGAGGGACAACCCCGATAACATAGATCACCGTATTCCGCAAGGCCTTCCAAAAAAGAGGATCGTCAAAAAGAAGCCGGCGGTAATTGGCAAGTCCGATAAATCTGGGCGGGTGGACCACATTATATTCAGTGAAAGACCAAACAAAAGATATCACTACCGGAATTATCTGAAATATGAAAAAAAGCGTAAATGGCAGGGCTATGAAAAGATATGACACTTTCTGCTCATTGAGTTTCTGTAAAAAGGTTCTATCGTCCATACCCTGCCCTTATTGCATTCTTTTAAAATGTACAGCAGTTAGCCCTGTTATTGTACAGTTTTTGCGGGCTTGTGTCAACCTGCCCGATGGGTTTCTCGTGATTGCCGCCCAGGAAGCATATTCAGGTCAAACGGGAGTAAAAGTGTCGATTATTTCCGCGCCATCAGCGGCGGTAATGTGATACCCTTTGCACGACGCCGGAATTATCATCATCGCACCGCCGGGGACCGCAACGGGAACGGAATATTCCACCCCATTGTAAGAGATAAAAGCTTTGCCTTTGGAAACCACCATGCTATGCATACTTGAATTGACATAACTCTTTATAAAATAAGAGTTTTTGATAGTTATCCGGCGGGCTTCAAGGCCTTTATCTGCGAAATCTCCGGGGAGGCGTTCGATAACGTATCCCTCACCCTTTTCTACGATTTCAGGGGTAGCATCGGAAGTAACTTCCGGCTTCATTTCGATAGAGCGTTCTATATCCAGCCTTTTAAGCGCGCCTTCTCTCTGGTATCCCGGGAAATAATATCTTATCGGATACGTCGTCCCATCCTCAAGCGATTGCGTGGGACCGGATATTTGCGGTTCAACAACAAATACCCCGGGACCAAGGGCGTGAAGAGTTCCCGATGGTACCGGGATAACATCCCCGGGTTCGACGTATCTGTACGCGTAAAAGAACTCCACTCCTTTCCGGGACTCAAGAAAACGCTTAATATGCCCGTCTAATCCCGGAACATCATTAGCGAGCTCTTCCGCCGCGGCAAGAACGTCCTTTTTGTCTTGAAGAAGGTTTTGTCCTTTTTCTCCTTCTGACTCTATGGCATCCAAAAGCGCGTTAAGATCTTCGCCATACTTCGTAAGGGCTTTCTCGTAGGCAGTAGTGACTTTTTCTCCGTATTTCTTTACAGCCTCACGGCTGAAACCAAGAATTATCCAGTTCTTGCCATCAGCCAGAGAGCTGTCGCATGAAGTCACTACCCAAAGTTCGTTCTTTGAATCGTGAAATTGTACAGACAATCTGCCCTTCGGAGTAAGTATCTTTACAAGAGGCGCCATCGCTCCGAACTTTTCAACGACTTTTGGCCCTAAAAGGTCTTTGGCGAGCGAAGATACCAGATCATCCATCTTAACTCTTTTACCGGCCACTACAGCCATAGAGCTCTTTCCCTCTATGCCCGGACCGTACCAGAACTCCCCCACTCCGTTAACACCCCAGACTTTATATTCTGTATGCGGCTCTATGATGAATGGTTTTCCTTTTTTGATAAAATCGACTATTTCCGGAGCCACCTCACATCCAGAGAAATCCGAGGCGGGGATGGCCCGACCGGACGATGAAAAAACATCTTTCATCATTGCCGGAATAAGCCTGTCCTTAAGGGCGACTATTTTCCCGGCCCGTTCTTTTGAATCGGCTGTAGCGTAAACCCGGAATTCCGGAGCGTTCCCCGACGGCCTTAAATGAGCTACGTCTCCGTTCTCAAACACAACTTTTATACCATCAATAAAGTTAATGCTTTTTATTTCGCCGAGTTCCTTATCAATTCTAAAATATCCGATGAGCCTTTTTTTGATGTCTTTCAACGCGATGATATCGGTCTCCCGCACATCGGCCCCTGACACAGCCACCTTTTCTCCGTCGAAATCAACCTGAGTTATGCTTTTTTCGGCGGGTGTTAAAAACTCTATTATTTTTTTCCCGGTTTCGGCGCTGTACTCTTCACAGCCGGGAGTGGAACTATCCGCCACACCGGCATCCGTGTACCTCGAAGGAAGGTTCTTATCAACTATCTCTTCCGTTAAAACCTTTTGCTGCTTTGCCAAAAGAAGAAGCGCTATAACGGGGAGAACAGCGTCTCTTGTGGGAAGAGCGTCCAGAACTTTTCCGTCTATATTCCAGCTGCTTCCTAAAAGGAACCCTCCGTTAGATTCCCAGCTCACCACCTTTGAACCCGGAAACAAACTTGTCTCATCTTCCATAGCTCTTACTACATAAGGAGACCCTATCTTAGTCTGTACTACTTTTACCCCTCGTCCGGAAAGGGCTTTTAACACCGCGTCATTGGCGCTTACCGGTACAGCGGCGAAATCCGGATCCAGATAAAGCGACACAAGCGCCCCAAGCTTATCTCCGGGGATAAAGTTTCCTGCCCCGTCCGCGACAAGGGGCCTATCCGAATCTCCGTCGGTAGAAAAAATGGCGAATGGCTTGTACTCCACCGCCCATTTTTTCAAAAGAGCCAATGTTTCTCTGGATATCTTCTCCGTGTCGACCGGTACGAATTTTTCAGACCTTGCAACCGCCGCAACTTCCGCCCCAAGTTCTTCAAGTATGCGCTTTATCATGTCCCTGCCTACCGCTGAATGCTGGTAGAGCACTATTTTAAACCCTTCAAGAGAGTCAGGCGGAAAAACCTTTGTGTATCTCTCCACGTAAAGCTCTACAGCTTCTTTCCCGGACGTTTCAAGGGGTTCTTTCTCGCTTGAAACAAACATCCCTGTTTCGTTAAAAAGTTTCTTTATTTCAGGACTATTCATCACACAAGAACGTACTCTCGCCACATTTTTAAGGATATCCTTCTCGTCGGATTTAAGAACTTCCCCGGACTTCTTCGTAAACTTAATACCGTTACGATCTTCCGGTATATGGCTGCCTGTAACCATTATGCTGGGTATTCCCTTTTTAATACCATAATAAGCGAGCGCCGGGGACGGCAGTCTCCCGCAAGATACCGCGGCGCATCCGGCGTCATTAGCAGCCTTCGCGACAGCCGCCATTATCCTGGAGGTAGAGTTCCTCAGGTCTCCGCCTATAGCCACTAAAGCTTTATCCGAAGTTATTTCGTCTTTTTCTCTAAGGAATTCAATGAACCCCCGGGTATTTATGTAGCATTCCCTGTCGGTCATTCTATCTACAGTATCCCTGAGTCCGCTTGTTCCGAATTTTAACTCGTTATCCATTGCAAGTTCTCCTTTTAATTTCATCGCGCCTGGCATTTTCAAGGTCTTCTTCAGGCGTATCTTTTATTTTATCGGCAAGTTCCCCGTAAGAAAACTTGTTCCCCATTACTTTTTCGTTATTCATCCAATCTATCTGCCCGTCCCTATATAAGGTTGTCCGCATTATTACGCGCTCTTCCCCGGGCAGAAAAACATTTACGAGAACATCTGCCTCTTTAAGATCTTCTTTAAAAGAACCCACGTTATAGCACAAAGCCCCGATAGAATTAAGCTGCATGACCTTACTTCCTACTATCAAAGACCCTTCGGCATGTATCTCGTCAATATCGCTCGATATAATGACACAGTTCCTGATCTTTCCTTTTCCGATACGCGACCCTATCACGATAGAATCCTTAATGTCCATCGTGTCCGTATGAAGATACCTTATAAAACTCTCATTTGCTTTAAAAAAAGCCCTGGCCGCTTCGGCATCCGGAGAGTTCTTTGTTAAAATAAGCGTATTATGTGCCAAACAGGAATTACGGCCGTAATCAAGCCACAAAGAACCGGCGCCGACATCTTTAAACCCTATCAGCCCCCGTTTATTCCGGGCAGTTTTTCCCTGAGAACAGAATTTTTCGCGTATACTCCTTGTCTTATCCCATCTTTTTTCGGCCAGGTCCGAGGGAACGGCCTTCTCCAAAGCAAGATCGGTATATTCCTCAATATCGCTCGTAAAAGCCTGCCACCAATCACGGTCGGTATTAAGCTCTCCTTTCCGCGCAAGAACGGCCTCTCTTTCCGAATCGGCAAGACAAGCAAAAAATTCGAACGATAAACTGAAGGACCCTATGCTTCTGAGTATTGTATTAGATATCCCCGGGAACATTTTCCTTATGCGGCCTTCATCCAATTTTTCCCTGAGCAGACATTCCCCGTTCTCTTTCGGGATAACAAAACCATAAGAGCTTATTCCCCCATCCATCGGCACAGACTGGACAAATATCTCCACGTCATGACCGCCGTCAAATTTCGCATCAAGTTCATTGAGAACCACCTGATCTGCCCAAAAAACCGACAGCCTATCCTCTCTTGACGCGGCGTAAATAGACGCCGCTCTTATCGCGGATTCAAGGACCGTTATGGGCCGCAGGCCTTCTTCTGTTTGTACCTCACCCGGAAGCTTTATCCTGGATTTGGAGTTATGTTCCGCGGCCGTTAAAGGTGAAAGACGCGTCCCTTTGCCCGCGGTATGGAACATAAAAACGCTTTTTCCCGCGGCATAGCACAAAAAAGCTCGGAAAATGGCGTCTATATCGTTTTTATCCGCGCTTATAAGACCCTGCTCTTCAGCCTTATATCCCGCCTGATAAAAAGCGTTTATAGTACCAAGACCGTTCCCCGCCGGGCCGTTCCAGTTAGATTCACTGACGGAAAGAACTACCGCCGAATCTTTTACAACAGCTCCCGATCCCTTGATCCCATCGGATCCGGTAAGCCTTTTCTGCCAGAAATCAGCTCCGTCGCATGAAGAACTGACAACAATAACAATATCGGGCCCGATACCCCTGCCGGAAGAAGCCAGCATAGCCTCGACATTTGCCATTACACCCGCGTCCGAAACGTTTTTCATGTCATCCCCGCGATCCTTCATCCCGCTAATTGTACGACACAAACAAAAAAAATGAAAGAATTTCCGATAAAAAACCCGTCTTCATATGTATGGGCGGGGTTCCCCCGCCCTGTTTCGTCTTTTCGGGCGCTTTTGCGTTTTGTTGCTTCTTCTTAGGGCGCGGGGACCGCGCCCCTACGTCTTGTTCCCACGATGTGTATGGGCGGGGTTTCCCCGCCCTGTCGGGTTGGCGGGGGTTCCCCGCCGTTTTGGGGGTCATATGCCGGGAAACCGAAGATCAATACGTTTAAAAAATTACGATTACACAAATCCAGGCGCATATTATGTGACAATATGCGTGGATAGACGTCCGGGCAACACCGGGGATGGTCATACACGCAACACCGGGGATGGTCATACACGCAACACCGGGGATGGTCATACACGCAACGTAGGGGCACGGCATGCCGTGCCCCTACGTCATGCCGTGCCCCTACGTCATGCCGTACCCCAACGTCATGCCGTGCCCCAATCGCACAAAAACCGTAATATATTCGGTCATATCAAAAATGAAAAAATGATATTAAACGACATCGGAAAAATCGTCGATAAATGTTGG
Source organism: Candidatus Omnitrophota bacterium (assembly GCA_041667545.1). GTDB lineage: Bacteria > Omnitrophota > Gorgyraeia > Tantalellales > Tantalellaceae > SLID01. The sequence goes on from JBAYES010000023.1 coordinate 24,534, forward strand.
AATGAAATCCCCGATCATTTTCCGCATGTTGAATTGGACAAACACATTGTAATGCCGGATCATGTGCATGGAATAATAATGATCGGCGAACATGACGGTTTATCGCATAACAAAAACATTGTACCGACACGTAGGGGCACGGCATGCCGTGCCCCTACGATTAACAATTCCCCGAACGTTACAATGGACGATTGCCGCAATGTGACAATCGAACGGTTTGGGCAACCGGTATCCGGGTCATTATCGACAATTGTACGTTCATTCAAATCCGCGGCCACCAAACAAATAAACACAATCCGCGGAACGCCGGCCGTCCGCCTATGGCAACGTAATTATTATGAACACATAATCCGTACCGAATCGGATCTCGCGCGAATACGCAAATATATAATCGATAATCCCCGCGCATGGACGTACGGACGACGCGCATGACCGTGCGGGCGGCGCGCATGGAGGTGCGGATGACGTGTGTGGACGTAATCCGCCCGTGTGTGTATCCCCATAAATAAACAGAGAGAGCGCGCCTTACCGAGGGGGAGGTGGTTTGGCTTTGTGCTCTCTCTGTATGTCGGGTCTCCCCGACTTGTTTTATACCGACCACATGACTTTTAATCTGCTTTTCAGAGCTTTCATCGGATTGAAAGGTTTTATGGGCATTGTAAAAAGTATCTGTTTTACCAAATTCGTTATGCGTTTTCCAACATCCGCAAGAAAATTGTCGAAAAAATCTTCATCAATGGTTATCCTTTTTTTCACGTCAGTTGTAGTTACAGCGTCTTGGATCTCTTTATAGGGCATCATCATGTACAAGTCCCGAGGTTTGAGCTCCTCTTCTTTGTCCGGTTTTCGGATCCTTGTAAGGAATTTGTATATGTCAGCCGCGGGACTTGTAAAATCGTTTCCATCCTGCAAAGCCTGTATCTGCAAAGGGGTAGCTGCACCGGCTATAACCGCCCAGCTAACAGCTTCTACACTAAAATCCCAGCTGGCGTTTGGGTTACTTACCGCATTATCCTCTATGGGCAACACCCTTACGCTTGACAAATTGGAGCTTATTTTATCATCCTTCAAAGAGTTGGTCAGATCAGTCTGTGTGCCTATAACCACGTGGGTATAACCCTCTTTCAAATCTCTAACACCAAAACCTTTCAGATCCTGATATTCCGACAGACGAAATTCCGGATGGGTCAACCGCCTCATCATATCCTGTATCCATTTCACCGATCCTATATCACTCGAGGCGAACATCCTTTTGGGCGCATGAACCATTACCGGTTCAGTCATTTCGGCAAGAGTACCCGCATGCTTCACGACTGCCGCCAGGGTAGTATACGCCCTTGTCTCACGCTCATTGGGAGAGTAGTAAAATTTCAGGACTGCGGAACGTGGACCTGTCTTTCGGAAATCCGGTTTTTCCGACGGGTCTATGGCTGTCCATACCGCCAATTGTTTCGTCTTGCCGTCGATCGTCACCTCGACCTCTCCACTCTCTACGTGTACAAAATACTGTCTCCCTTCCAGTATCTCAGGAGCCTTCACAGTACCGGGCCCAACTATATCGATTTGTTCGTGAACTCCAGCAACATCGGCGTCTTTCGGATCGTGAGCCTTCTCCAAAATTACTATGGCCTCATGAGTATGGACAGGATCTTCAAGTAGATCATTCGCGCCTGGTACGGGATCCCCTCTATCAATCGCGACTCTTAAAACATCATCGGGATAAACATCCGCCGTTCCTCTTACCAGAATACCGATAGACATCATAGCTATATTGTCCTGTATATCACTCACATCATACCCCAGTTCTGAAAGAAGTTTTTCCTGACCCTGCGGCGTCTTGTCCTTCCACTCCTGCCAAGCCGCGAAGGCTTCCCTCTCCTTCTCGCTTTGCAGAGCACCCAGACCGCTCTCTCTTCCTATAGCTATGGCTATATGCGCCATTTCATGATCGACTATCCGTCGGACTACTTCTTCGGGCAACCTGTCAAAGATCGCTCTGTCGATATCCATCTGTCTTCCGTCATATGTCGACGGACGGATGTTAACGGCCTTGTTCAGGGGAATGCCCGCATTGACCAAGGCCTCCACAAGGCCATCGTGAAGTTGTATAACAAAACCATCTACTCCGGGAACCGATTCCTCATAGTTCCCCCCTGGTTTTCTTTCCGAAAATTTTTGTCTCAGAACAGTCCTAAAAATGCCATCTTCTTCCGGAGTCAAGACCTCTCCTACGGCCTGTCGTCCCAATCCCCATTGAGGATCCTTCATCAAAGACTCAAAAGAAACTGTCAAACCAAGCTCCCCGCATAATTTTCCATATTCGACGTAGGTTGTTTCAAGATACTGTAGTATCTCGGGACTGTCACTAACCTCCGGATCTTCTTTCATACGCAGATAAAAAAGCACAGCCAGATATGTGCCGTCGCTAAGCCGCTCTCTTACTTTTTTATACTCATTGTTATTAAGCAATTCTTTAATACCTTCGATCTTTTCGGGAATAGTTGTTCCTTCAGGGGAAGCGTTTTCGATGACCTTGCGCAGCCATAACTTAATTGACATGGAGTTGCTTTCTTCTTTGACCTCTTCTGCTTTATCTACAAGACCATTTATAAATTCATCTGGCAGGCCTTTCAAAAAATTTTTCAAACCGCTCTCTCCCAATGATATTGCCCAGCTTATTACGGGAGGAGCCAGCATATCGCTTGCTCCCGCGCCTGAACTGCCTTCCGAAGACAGAGTTTTCGTCCCCGGCATGGCGCTTTCTGTTATTATTTCCTCTATGGAAGTCCTCTGATTGGTCAGTACCTGTATATAAGGAGATTCTACGTCCTTGGTTATTTTGGGAGTTACGACAACATATGAAATGCCTTTTCTTTGCAGAAGGTCTACCATGCCTCTTGTGTGGAAACCTCCGGCTATGAGAACGGACCTGTCTTTACCTTCTTTTTCCATCTGGGCTAAAGTGTTCTCTACAAGCGCCATATCGCGCTTAATGGCTATTTCATAAAAATCCACCATTTTGGGAAGATTTTCTCTCACAACATCGGGTACGGTTCCCATTGAATAGTTGAGGTTGTATCTTACCGCCATACTGCCGTAAAAATCTACAACATCGTTAATAGAGAAAGCTCCGGCCATCTGGCTGAAACGGTCATAATCATCGTTCGTGAGCTCTATATTGACGAGGCTTATCAATTTGTCGACCTTTTCCGAAAACTTATCAAGTTTCAACTGGACATCATCTTTTATGAGAGCCTCTTTGAGTGCCCGTTCAATAATATCTATTTCCCTGAAAAGTTCCTCTATCTCGATGCCGTCGTATATTTTGGAGTATATGTAATAGTAAAAAAGGTTGGGATATTCCTGAAGCATGGGTATATTATGCTCTTTTGCCAGATCCCGCAAATGGGAATAAAAGTCTACGGATTTTATATACCCTTTTTTAAACCTTATGCTCTGGGCCACAAGTTCGGCCATATCTTCTTTAGACAGCATCTCTGAGATACTGTCTATATATCTTGTCCTCTCACCGTCCACAATATCAAAGTCTATTTTTTTTTCGTATTCCAGCGTATCAATAAGCTTACCGAAATTTCCATGCATCCGTCTGTTTATCTCGTTTTCAATAGACGCTTTTTCAAGATATTCGGCATATTTGCTGAGATCCATTTCCTTATGCTCGAACGCGTTTATGTTACGGTCCAATTCTTTCAACTTCGGAGGATAAATAATAGATTTAAGTCTCCCTCCCACAGATTTTAGACCGTTGAGATATTCGATTATAGAGTCTTTATAAGGATACATATCGAGAAAGGCGCGCAGGTTCTGCACGTAATAGTCCCTTGTTTCCGCTCCGAATATGGTTCCGTCATAATCCGAATTTATGGAGAAAAACTCAGCGCCCGTTATCTCCCCCTTTTTCATGAAATACGTGGCCACTTCCCTGCGTATTTCGGCATCCGGGAAAGCCCTGAACCATGCGGTATCTACGTTACCCTCGGCGCCTTCTACCGATATCATATCTATGCCGGAATCCTTTGAAAGCTGTTCAAGTATACGGCTGATATTGCTCTGCGCCTCAAAATTACAGTGGGCATCTTGTATATGCACAATTGTCCTGCCGGTCTCTCCGGTGAATTTTGATCTCACAGTCCCGGCGTCTATGGCTATTCCTATGTCTTCCACAGACAGCATTGAACTCTCAGCTGTAACATCCGGAGCTTTTATATCGGCGTCCGGTATAGCGAGACTTATGTCGCAATTATAGAATGAAAATGCCGCTACAAGAACAATAGCGACCGTTTTATTGAAAAATGAGTTTTTGAATTGTAAATTCTTCATTTTTCCGGCTCCCCTTTTTTATAAACCTTTAATAACTCAGATTGCAAAATGCCATTGCGCAGACAACTCTCTTTTATCCGACTGCGCCGAAATACTTAACTTACTTTTTTATATCTTACACTCAGATTATACTGCATAGATAACTTAGAGTCAACAGTTCATTTTCTGAATTTTTTATATCTTAACATATTAAGCGGTTGCATATACGAGTCGGGGGTCAGACCTCTCCAAGTCTGTTTGTCAGTAACATTTCAGTCTTCCGCAGTAACTCCGCGTTCCACCGCCCGTCGTTGCGAGGAACGAACGAAGTGAGTGACGAAGCAATCCACAATAAAATCGAACATTTCAAGAGATTGCTTCGGTCGTGGCG
>JBAYES010000024.1:0-28629 GCA_041667545.1 Candidatus Omnitrophota bacterium
CGTCGTAACATCTCAGTCATCTGCAGTAGAATCCTACACCGTCGTAACATCTCAGTCATCTGCAGTAGAATCCTACACCGTCGTAACATCTCAGTCATCTGCAGTAGAATCCTACACCGTCGTCACGAGGAGCCCCCGAAGGGGGCGACGAAGTGATCTCATAATATGAAAATATTCCGGAGGGAGATTGCTTCGGCCCTATGCAAAGTCTGCCGAAATCCTGAGCCATGGCATTTATCACGATACGAAGGGCTTCACCCGCCTTCGGCGGGTTCGCAACGACGGGCGTGGGGGCGCTACATTTCCGCGGATAACTGAAATGTTACTAAAGTAGACTGTCCCCTTTATGCCAAGGCGTGTTAACGATACAAGAGTCTGGCATTCCCGGAGAGGGCGTTGGACGATCGAGCGGGCACGGTCCCCTCGGTGTCCTGAGCGAAACCGAGCGAAGGGATGGCACAAGCCATAGGGGGAGCGAGGTCGTCCGTCGAGCGAAGATCTTCTCGCCGGGAAGATCGAGCGTCCCTCGCAGGGAATGCCAGACTCTTGTATCGATGGTGCCGCGAATCATAATGAAGTTTAACAGGGACAGGTGTGGGATTGAAATGGGGACAGTTGTAGGTTCAAGTTGAGGACAGGTGTAGGATTGAAGCAGGGACAGTTGTGGGATTAAACTTGGGACAGGTGTAAGTTCAAACTGAGAACCGTCCCTGGACTTTTCCGGCAGGCATAGGCAAAACAGCAGGAAGGGCATGTGTGAGCACTGGAGCGGATTCGCCGCCGAATAGGATAAAAATGTTCTGCCTTTCTGCTGCACACACCGCGATGGTGAAAATAACAGGCGAAGCGGCGAAGCGCGCAGCACATGCCCTTTCTGCTGTAAGTCAGCTCGTGCACGACAATACTGCAGGGACAGGTGTAAGTTCAAACTGAGAACCGTCCCTGATTTGCCACAAACACTTTTCCGTGGTATTATACTTTTGTTTTCGGCTTTAGGCCGATCAACCTCAGGGGTAGAATGAAACTCGGGATAATAGGTTTGAACCACTCGGGAAAGACCACGGTACTTAACGCTCTTACGGGCGCATGTAAGGCGGTGGGCACTTACGGCAAGACCGACACGAATGTCGCGGTGGTCAAAGTGCCCGATGAAAGGATAGACTGGCTGATAAAAGCGTATAGTCCTAAAAAGACCGTGTATGCCGATATAGAGTTTGTTGATATCCCGGGAGGCATAGACGACAGCTCCGATCCGAAAATAGTGTCCGCCGCCAGGGAAACCGACGCTCTCGTCTTTGTGGTCCGGGTCTTCAGCAATCCTAATGTCCCCCATCCAAATGGAAGCATAGATCCCGCGCGCGATCTTGGATATATAAAAACGGGCCTTATCGTTAACGATCTTTCGGTGGCTGAGAAACGCGTGGAACGCCTGAGAAAGAACTCCGCGAAGGGGCTTTCCCCAGATGAAGAAAAGACAGAACTCGCTATACTTGAGAGGGTATTATCCCATCTGGAAAAAGAGGAACCCTTATCTTCCCTGAATCTTCCGGAAAATGAAGAAAAGATCATACGATCCTTTCAGTTCCTGACCCTTAAACCTTCGTTTACTCTTTTCAATGTCTCTGACTCCGACCTGGGAGAGAAAAAGGCCTCGGAATATCTGGGCCTGGCCGAAAACTCCATGGCGCTTTGCGCCGACACGGAAATGCAAATACAGACCCTTGATGAAAACGACCGTCAGATCTTTCTTGAAGATGCCGGCATAAAAGAACTTTCGCTGGGAAGCTTCATAAGAAAAGCCTATTCCACGCTTGGCCTCATATCTTTCTTTACGGCAGGCGAAAAAGAAGTGCATGCATGGACCATAAAAAAAGGGACTTCAGCCGTAGCCGCTGCCGGAAAAATACATTCCGACCTCGAGCGCGGTTTTATCAGGGCGGAAATTTTCTCCTACTACGACCTGAAGGCCCTGGGAAGCGAGAAAGAAGTTAAGAACGCGGGAAAATTCCGTTTGGAAGGGAAAGACTATGTTATACAGGACGGAGACATCGTCGTAATAAAGTTCAGCGTTTGATGTTCCCGGAAGATATTTTCATCGGGACGAAAACAAGGAAACGCCATGAAACTGCCATTCCTTAAAACCCGGTTCGCGGCCTATATCGTTATACTGGCCATACTAAGCTGGTTCATGTTCAATTTTCTCATAGCTTCCCAAAGTTCCATAATGCATAAGTATTTTATTGAAAGACCCACCGCTTACAATGCGGAACGCGCCGAACGTCTCGCCGGATCCATTTATAAGAGCTTCCGGATAGAAGTTCCCGATCTTTCTCTTGAAAAAATACAAGCCTTCGTAAAACGATACGACGACCTCCCCTTCTTAAGCGTGAATTTTGTGTACAAGGATGATTCCGGCCAAATGAGAAGTGTCTTGCGTTCCATAGAGGGTATAGACATCTTGAGCGCCGATTACGTTTACCCCATAAGCCAGGAATCCGGGGAGATCGGCACCCTTATGGTATACGACATAAACAAAGAATACAAGAAAGGCCTGGAAGAATATAACCACATGATGGCATTGACCCGCATTTTTTTCGGCGCTATTCTTTTTCTTCTGACTTCCCTGCTTGTATACAGGGAATATAGCGCGAAAATAGCCGAGGAAAAACGTCTGGCGGAGTACCATGCCGTGCACGACGGACTGACGGGGCTCCATACACAAAAATATTTCAAACAGCATCTCGAAAGAGAGGTCTCAAGGTCAAAAAGATACAAAAGCCCATTATCACTGATAATGTGCGATGTAGACCATTTTAAAAATTTCAACGACACATATGGCCATCTTGCCGGAGATAAAGCCCTTAAAACAGTTGCCGAAATAATTCTCTCGAACGTCAGGGCGTCTGATATCGTTGCCCGTTACGGCGGAGAGGAATTCGCCATACTTCTTGTGGAAGCGGGCGCGGAGGAAGTGAAATCGGCAGCTAAACGGCTTAAATCGCTGACGGACGAGGCCATTACTATAGCTTCAAGAATAAAAAGCGGAGTCGCGAAAAAAGACATCCCGGTAGATCGCTCTACGGCGCGTCTTACCCTGAGCATGGGAATATCCTGCTATGACGGCCGGGAAGACTACAAACCGGAGTACTTGATAGTTACCGCTGACAACGCTCTATATAATTCCAAGAACAGCGGAAGGAACCGCATTACGCTTTACCACGCCGATACGAAAGACTTTGAAAGTTTCTCCTGACTATCACAGAAAAGAATTTGTTTTGAGGTATCCGGCATAATCCTCGATCGATCTTTCCAGGGAAGTGAAAGAACCGGAATATCCGGCAGATCGGAGTTTTGCCATGTCGGCCTCAGTGAAATACTGGTATTTTTCACGTATCTCCGGGGGCATGTCCGTATATTCTATTTTTTCAGGTATTCCCATTGCCGAGAAAAGAGCCGAAGCAAGATCATTCCAGCTTCTGGCGAGACCTGTTCCCAAGTTGTAGATCCCCGATACATCCGGGTTTGAGAAAAGAAAGAACATCGCGTCCACGGCGTCCTTAACATAAATAAAATCCCTCTTTTGTTCGCCGTCGGCATACCCCTTGAGGTATGACTTGAAAAGTTTTATCTTTCCCTTTTCCTTTATGCCAGGAAAAGCCTTGCATATCAGGCTTCGCATATCCCCTTTATGGTATTCATTGGGTCCGAAAACATTGAAGAACTTGATCCCCGTTATGCTTTTTAATAAACCTCCGCGCATAGCCCACATGTCAAAAAGCTGTTTCGAATACCCGTACATGTTAAGCGGAATAAGTTTCCGCGTGTTATCGTCGCTGTCGGAATACCCGTTCTCACCGCTTCCATAAGTCGCGGCCGAAGACGCGTATATGAATTTTGCCTTGCAGCGCGCTGACCATTCGGCAAGTGTCTTGGAATATTCGTAATTGTTACTGATATAAAGGCCGGCATCCGGGAGCATTGTAGAGCTCTCGGCGCCCATATGTATAACAGATGACGGTTTCGGCATCTTTCCGGCCTCGATAAGACGTAAAAGGTCGTCTTTCTGTAAATAATCCCTGAACTTTTTTCCCGTAAGATTACGCCATTTTTCCGAACCGTCAAGCTGGTCCACAACAAGAATGTCGTCTATCCCTTCCCGGTTGAGTTTCCAGAGAAAACAGCTTCCTATGAATCCGGCTCCGCCTGTAAGAATTATCATGGCCCGCTCTCTATTCCCGGGTCCCGTTTTTCTTCGGGGTCCGCTTTTGGTAATCCTCTTAAAAATCTTTTCAGCTCCAGCCTGTACCTGAGAAGAGTGGTCATAAGCCCATACATCTGCTTGGTCTCAACCGCGTCTCTGGCCGGATACCCGAACATTATCCTTCCCGGCGCCACTCTGCCCGATATCCCGGACTTAGCCGCAAGCTTAACATCCTTTCCTACGACAGCATGGTCGGCAATGCCTACCTGCCCGCCCATCATTACATTGTCCCCAACTACCGTACTTCCCGCTATTCCGGTCTGAGACGCTATCAGGACATTTTTCCCCAAACGCACGTTGTGGGCTATCTGAACAAGATTATCTATTTTTGTTCCATCGCCTATTTCGGTATAAGTAAAAGTTCCCCTGTCTATACAGCTATTGGCGCCTATTTCCACGTTATCGCCCACAATTACATTGCCCATTTGCGGTACCTTGTATATTTTATCGCCTTTAGGAACATACCCGAAACCGTCCGCCCCCAGCACGGTACCCGAATGTACTATCACCTTTTCACCCAGCTTTGTACGGCTGTATATGGTGACATTGGGGAATATCCGGCAGCACCTGCCCATTATGACATCGCTTCCTATATAACAATTGGCCGATATTACCGTATTGTCGCCTATCTTCGCGCCTTCCTCAATAACCGCGTTCGGCCCCACCGTAACATCCTTTCCAAGTTTTGCCGAGCTTGACACGACAGCCGATTGATGTACGTTCCCCTTAGCCGGCGGCATTACCTCCAGCATGGCGTTATACATTATTGTGAGAGCCTTTTTAATATCGCCTACCAGTATGACCGTCTTGGAATACTTTTCTTTTTCTATGGTGGTAAGGACACAAGAAGCGCGGCTGGAAGAAATGCTTTCGATCTCTTCCGCGGTAAGAGCGTAGGTTATATCTCCCTCTGAGGCAAATTCCCTGGATTCTATTCCCGTTATCCGTATCTTTCCGTCGCCTATAACACGTCCCCCCAGGAACCGGGCGACTTCGTCCGCAGAAAAACTCAAGTTCCCGGTAGATGTCCTGGCCTTAAGGTAAAGTTTTGTAAGTATGTCTTTCATAGTGATAAGATTTTAACATCGGCGGTGTAAAAACACAACCCCCGCTTTTATTTAAGCGGGGGCCGCGTTCTTTCTTTGTTCTTAAAACCGGATCACAGACTGCTTGAAAGCTGCTGTCCGCCTCTGAAAGTAACAACTTTCTTGGCCGGTATCTTTATTGCTTTTCCAGTCTGGGGATTTCTTCCCGCTCTGGCCTTTCTTGTCTTCATCTGAAAAGTTCCGAGTTCGGGAAGACGTATTACTCTGTCTTTCGGACTGCCCTTTGACAATCTTCCGCTAAGAGCGGAAACCCAAGCGTCATAGGCCTTAGCCGCTTCCACTTTCGTGGAATAACCACCGTTCTTGTAGATCGCGCCGATAAATTCTGCTTTGTTCATGAACACCTCCTTTAAAGGTTTGTAGTGTTGCGTCCAGAAAAGTATACTAAATTAATTTTCCATTGTCAATGCCGTTTAGTGTTTATGAGGGTTTTAGAGCCTACGCCTCCTCCCGGGCTTATTTGACGGGACAACTGAGAAATGAGGCATAGGGTCGAACAACATCACTATTTTCGTAACATTTCAGTTATCTGCAGTAGAATCCTACGCCGTCGTCACGAGGAGCCCCCGAAGGGGGCGACGAAGTGATCTCATAATATGAAAATATTTCGGAGGGAGATTGCTTCGGCCCTATGCCAAGTCTGCCGAAATCCTGAGTCATAGCCATAACCACAAGACGAAGGGCTTCACCCGCCTTCGGCGGGTTCGCAACGATTTGTGAGTGGTTCATGGCGTCCCCGGGCAGAACACGCCTTATGTTCCCTCGTAGCGGATCCTGACCGGGGAACGCGCGCTGAAGGGAGGTCCGCGGCGGGAAATTTATTTCACGACGCGGAACGAACGGAAGCGCCGGTAGTTTCGCAGAAACTACCGGACATAGTTAAAACAAAAAGCTCCCGCGGAGTTTTCCGTAAGAGCTTTTTGTTTTAACTATGGCGTCCCCGGGCAGAGTCGAACTGCCGCTCCCGGCTTCGGAGGCCGGTACTCTATCCATCTGAGCTACGGGGACACAGACTTCTAAATTCTCTTCTATCGTAGCGGTACTTCCCGCATTGCTCTTATACGAGCCTTGAATGCGGGATCAATTCGCACTGCGCTTCGCCTTCTCTTTCGCTCGGCTCAGCGGTGCTCATTGTCTATCCATCTGAGCTACGGGGACGCGCTATGGGCATAGATCCCTCGGTCTCTTCGTTCCCTCGGGATAAATTCGACCATATAACTTGCGCTCCTTTCAGTCGCGTAAGTTATGGTCTCATTTAGCTACGGGGACGCAGACTTCTAAATTCTCTTCTATCGTAGCGGTACTTCCCTCGATGACACTTACTCATCCAAGTCCATAGGCGACACGTCGGGTTTGTTCCTGTAAGGGCCTCGGGGAGCTTGTTTTAGCTTGGCCCCCTCGCGCACCTTTAGCAAGCTATTCGAGAAAAAGCGAGGGGTAAAACAGCTCCACGCGGAGTGAGCACGGCCGCCGGAGCCGTGCGAACGTCCCTGGAAGGAATAAACCTGACGTGTCGCCGCTACTATCAAGGAACCTTCCTATTATCCCTGTCTGTGCTAAAATCCTCGAAGCTCCACTTCTTCCACATACCCGGAAAGAATGTCAGCAAAACATTTCACCTCATTCGGACTAAAAGGTTCTACCTTACCGAACATTCTATCATATGTTATTCCCGGCCGGAACTGCTGGAGACAATATTTTCGCGCTCCTTTAACGGCTTCTCCTATGGCGTGAAAATCCGGCTTTTCAACAATTCCCGGAACACAGGTTGTTCTGAACTCATAAGGGATATCCGCCCCAAGACATATCTTCACGCTCTCTTTCGCGGCATCTCCGGCTCTTTCGTCGGGAGATACCAAGTCATACTTTAGAAAAGACGTCTTCACATCCACTGCTACGTAATCCAAAAGACCCTCCCGAAGAAGATCTTTAAGAACGGCGGGATGAGACCCGTTAGTATCAAGTTTTATTTTGAGGCCTGTAAGAGATAGTTTTCTTATAAGATCGGTGAGGTCTTCATGAATGGTAGGCTCCCCTCCGGTTATTACAACAGCGTCTAATTTTGCTTTGCGGCATGCCAGGTATCCCAGGATCTCTTCTTCCCGCACACCCGACTCTGTTCCTCTTTTTATAAGATCCGGATTCTGGCAATATCCGCACCTGAAATTACATCCCTGCAAAAAAATAACCGCCGCTAATTTACCCGGAAAATCAACCAGAGATAATTTCTGTAGTCCCGCAAAGATCATTCTTGCATTCCGTCCCGCCCGTTTCTACCTCGAACTTTTTTCTGTCTTTGAACTCTTCCACTTTTCCCTTGTTCCAGGACTGTACCGGCCGGAAAAAACCCGTAACCCTGGAAAAAACCTCTACCTCACATCTTTTTTCTTTCATTGATCTATCCCTCCCCTGACTGTTTCTTCCTCTTTGGAATGATCCTCATAAGGACAACAAAAATGTTCTCCCGGAATATAACCATGCTCGGAACATATGGTGAATGACGGCGTTATTGTGTAATAAGGTATTCTGTAGTTCTCCGCTATCTTCCTTACAAGCGCTTTACATGTATAAGGGTCATCTATTCTCTCCCCCAGAAAAATATGGAAAACCGTACCCCCGGTATACAAAGTCTGCACCTCATCCTGATGATCAAGCGCCTCGAAAAGATCATCAGTGAATTTTACCGGCAAATTGGAAGAATTCGTGTAGTAGGGCTCTTGTTCGCCCTGAGTGAATATCCCGGGGAATTTTTCCCTATCCATCCTCGCAAGCCGATAAGTTGTTCCTTCGGCCGGAGTAGCCTCAAGGTTATACATGTTCCCTGTTTCTTCCTGGAATTCCACCATCCTTTCCCTTATGTAGTTGAGAAGTTCTACGGCAAAAGATTTCCCCTTGGCCGTTGTTATGTCTTCCTTAAGAAGGTTGATACATCCCTCATTCACCCCTACAAGTCCTATTGTGGAAAAATGGTTTGACCAGAAAGACCCCCTTCTCTTTCTGATGTCGGCCAAATAATGCCTGGAATAAGGATAGAGCCCCTGATCTGTCAGGTCTTCCAAAACCCTTCTTTTTACCTCAAGCGATTCTTTTGATATCCTTAAAAGTTCGTCCAGCCCGCTGTAAAACTCCTCTCTCGTCCCGGACATATAAGCAAGCCTCGGGATATTTAATGTTACAACACCTATGGACCCGGTAAGAGGATTCGCTCCGAAAAGCCCGCCTCCCCTTTTCCTGAGCTCCCGGTTATCCAATCTCAATCTGCAGCACATACTTCTCGCATCGTCGGGACTCATATCGCTGTTTATAAAATTCGAGAAATACGGTATGCCGTATTTAGCCGTCATCTCCCATAACAGCTCAAGATCAGGATTATCCCAATCAAAATCCTTGGTCACGTTGTAAGTAGGTATGGGAAAAGAAAATATCCTTCCTTTGGCGTCGCCCTCTATCATAACCTCGCAAAAAGCTTTGTTTATAAGGTCCGCTTCATGCTGAAATTCCTTGTAGGTCTTGTCCATCACCTTTCCGCCTATGACCACGGCTTCATTTCCCAAAGACGGAGGTATTGTCATATCCATGGTTATATTGGTAAACGGCGTCTGGAACCCCACCCTCGTGGGGACGTTTATATTGAATATAAACTCCTGCATATACTGCTTGACCTGAGGATATGTAAGGTTGTCGTACCGTATAAAAGGCGCGAGAAGGGTATCGAAATTTGAAAATGCCTGAGCCCCGGCGGCCTCTCCCTGAAGTGTGTAGAAAAAATTGACTATTTGCCCAAGCGCTACCCTGAAATGTTTCGGGGGCTTGGATTCAACTTTTCCGTAGGCTCCTCCGAACCCTCTGGAAAGAAGATCCTTCAGGTCCCATCCGCAGCAGTACGCGCTTATGGAGCCCAGATCATGTATATGTATGTCCCCTTCAATATGTCTTTCGGCTACCTCCCTCGAATAAATACGGTCCAACCAGTACTTGTCTGACACCGCGTTCGATATGAAGTTGTTGAGGCCCTGCAGGGAATATCCCATATTCGCGTTCTCTTTTACACGCCAGTCGCGCTGCTGTATGTAATTGTCGACCATGTTAACGGCATCCGAAAGAAGCGCTTTTGTCTGCCGGAGTTTGGAATGCTGTTCACGGTATAGTATATAAGACTTGGCTGTTTTCGCATGGCCGTTCTCAATGAGTATCTTCTCCACCAGATCCTGCACATTCTCGACCGTGGGAACCCTTTCTCCTTTATATAGAACTTCCAGAAAAGAAACAGTCTGACGGGTTATTTCCTGTGACTTTTCCTTATCCTCTCCTCCCACCGCTTTTGCCGCCGCGAACACCGCGCTCTCGATCTTATCGGGATCAAAAGGCTCAAGCCGTCCGTCTCTTTTTCTTATAAATTTAATGTCCGTAGGAAACATACCGAGCCCCTTTCTTTTTTATTTTTTAGCCTTTATTTTGCGGGATGTCGCGCAGGGTCTTATATACATCAACGCCCCAAAAGATACCATATGTAGTTGCCGTTGTCAAGTTATGACACAATATATGGTTTGCAGCCATTATCTTCTAATCTTCCATCCCAAAGAACCTTGCCCTTAGATTCTATTACGCGTGCGTTATTCAATCAAGACTTTTATTGTATTTTTTTTAGTTTTTTTTTCGTTTTTTTCTTGACATTACTGGTATGGAGAGCCCGCCCGTTCAATAGAGATCTTTTTAAGATCGCGCATCTCCTTAAAAACGGGCATTTCGGAAAGAATGTCGAACATGCCGAATAAAAGAAAAACCGTGCCGATAGACACATTGATATAACGAAAACCGTTCAGAAACGGAATAAATTTAGTTATGTCGGTCCCTACGGAAAGCGTCAGGATAAAATATCCGGCCAGATAAAAACCAAGTTTTTTCATGTTGCGGCTTATTATCCCCACGGCAGTTACAAGAGCCAGAGGAATGATCAGGAACATGTAATAAGCTTCCCATGATATAGGAGAGAATAGAACCGGTATGGCCGCCGCCATACTTATCGCGACATACCCCGAAAGATCTTTATACCGCCTTTTTAAAAATTTCAACGAGAAAAAAAAGATCGATAGCGCAATGGCCGAGAAAACACCGCTTAAAAACATAACCAGGCCTTCCGGTTGAACTATTTTTCCTGTTCCAGCTATCCTCCTTAACACTACAACCGCTCCGTAGGCCAGCGACTGATTCTTATAGTTCAGTACCTGCGACGGCACCGACATTCTGACCATATGGATCCATTCTTTTGTAAGCTCGAACGTCTGGCTGAAACCCAGGAAAAAAGACGGCATGAGAACTAAAATAAAGAGAAAGATGCCGGAAGATAAAAGAGCTCCGTATTTTTTCCGCGCCAGGAAATATACGCCGAGAAGAAGGAAAAAAGGCTTTATCTGAAGCATACAGGCAAATAATATCCCGGAAAGAATGTCTTTTCCTTTCATATCCGATATAAGCAAAAGAACAAGCAGAAAGGCTACAAGTCCGTCCGTCTGGCCTTGAGATATCACTACCAGATAATAACGCAATGTCCCCAAAAACATCACCCAGAGCATTAAGGCCCGGGATATATCATCTAAAAAAAATTTTTGTTTTACATAACCTGCCAGCATCAGAAGCGCCGCCAGAAAAACCATATTACCCAGGATCAACCATATCATCATGGACACCCTGGGGTAAAGTATGGCTCCGAAGGGAGCCATGGCTACGGCCGTTATGGGAGAATATCTGAAATGATAGAAAGGCTCTTCTTTATCGTAAAGCGGCCTTTCCTTTCCGGAAGCCTCCATCTTTCCGAATATCTTACGGACAGCGACATTTCCCGCCTGCCAGAAGACCTTGAAATCCGGCATTCCCCGCCAGCCGGATTCTTCCGCCTGAGAAGTCGTTTTTCTCGAAAGAAAGCTGATATCGGCCGCCATGGAAATTATAATAAAAACAGCCAGAAAAACAGGCAAGGACCCGAATATTTTTTTGAGAACAGTTAAACGCATTATTTAAAAACCATCACCGCGATCTGCAGGTACACTAAAAGTGAGATAATATCCACTATGCTGGTTATAAAAGGTCCGGACATGAGAGCCGGATCAAGCTTCAATTTTTTGAACAACATGGGCAGGATCCCCCCAAGGGTAGCGGCCGCCAGCACAGCAACAACCATTGCGACAGATACTGTAGCAGCCAGACGCAGGGACCTGTCCATCGGCACCGACCTGGCCGCGGCAAGAATGCCCATCCCTACTCCCATCATAATGCCCACAGAACTCTCCTTACGCACAACCCTAAAAACATCTTTCATCTCTATTTCACCCGTAGCCATCCCCCTTATGACAACCGTGGAAGACTGCGTTCCTACATTACCCGCCGAAGCGCACAGAAGCGGTATAAAAAAAGCCAGGGCAACCACGGCTTCCAGTTTAAAAGCATAACTTTCAATAACCCATCCCGAAACAAATCCCATAACTACCAGCACCATCAGCCAGACTATTCTTTTGCGGGCTATTGTCGAGGGCTTTGAGCCCATATAATCTATGTACTCTCCCGCCGCGCCGTATTTATAAATATCTTCGGTATCTTCCTGTACTATTATGTCCATTACATCGTCATATGTGACTATCCCCATAAGAATGTTCCTGTCATCCACAACGGGAATGGCTATAAGATCGTAATCGGAAAGTTTCTGAGCAACTATCTCCTCATCTTCTTCCAGGTTAACGCTTATGACATTTGTGTGCATAACATCTCTGATATACCTTGAAGATTCGGATATAATAAGATCTTTCAGTGAGATAAATCCTATAAGTTTCCTATCAGCATCTACCACATAGGTATAGTAGATGGTCTCTCTGTTAAACGCCTGCAGTTTAAGTCTTTCTATCGCCTGTTTCACCGTAAGGTCCGGGGAAAGCGACGCGTATTCTGTGGTAAGTATACTTCCCGCTGTCCCTTCTTTATACTGTATGAGGCGCCGTATATCGTTCCTTTCCGCCTGCGCCACCAGTGGCAATATCTCTTCTGTCCTTTCCCTGGGAAGCGCCTTTATGAAATCGACTCTTTCATCGGGGGCCATTTCCTCAAGTACCCTGGCCATCCATTCTTTTGGAAAGAACCTGAATATCTGTCTTTGCGTTTTTATCTCGAATTCCTGGAAGAATTCTATTCCCAAAGGCCTGCCGAGAGCCATTACTATTTCGGCATTATCCCTGGGTTCCAGCCCCTCGCAAAGCAGGAAAATATCATGAGGATGGGACTCGGAAAAAGCTTCTCTTATCTTTTCCGCCCTGTCATCAAGCGCCATTATTTCTTTTATTTCCGGAGCTATCCAGGCTGTGCTTTTTTTCATATCTCACCTCCGAACCATATACCTCGCTAAGATCCCTTTTTCGCCGCTTGCTCGGCTTAGCTCAAGGTCGTATTATACAACGCCGCCCGCCTCTCACCAAGCATGTTTTTTACGTGAAAGATATCTTCCCATGTGAGCTTTCCCCACAGCGGGTACTCTCTATACAGGATTCATAATAGCAACTCTGCATGCAAGGATCCGGCATTCCCTGCGAGGGACGCTCGATCTTCCCGGCGTGAAGATCTTCGCTCGACGGACAACCTCGCTCCCCCTATGGCCCGTGCCATAGGGGACCATGCCCGCTCGCTCGGTCGTCCAACGCCCTCTCCGGGAACACCGGACCCTTGCATGCAATGCCATTCTATGAATTGAGTTTTATAAAGGGGACGGGCTATTCCCCGTTATCAAGTTTTCTGTGTTTTACTACCTTGGCCTGCACCATGTATATAACGTCTTCCGCTATATTAGTGGCGTGATCGCAGATACGTTCGAGATGGCGGGCTGAAAGGATAAGAGGGACTGCCCGTGCGGCTGTAGACCCGTCGCGCGTCATATACCCTATAAGCTCCTTTTGAACGGCGGCTTTGAGCATATTAGCCTGGGGATCGGTAAGAATTATTTCTCTGGCGAGTTTTTCATCTCTGTCGACAAACGAATCTATCGCCCCTTTTACCATTTTCCGGGCTATTTCCGAAAGTTTGGGTATATCTATCATGGGCTTTAAAAGCGGTTCATCCGATATCTCTATGGCTCTTTGGGCAATGTTTACCGTAAGATCGGCTATTCTTTCAAGTTCCGCGTTTATCCGCATGCCCGTAGTTACGAACCTGAGGTCCGCCGCCATGGGCTGACGCAGGGCAAGGAGTTCTATTGCATTCTCTTCTATAATATTCTCCATCTCGTCTATCCTGGAATCCATTTCCACCACCTCTTCGGCAAGCTCCTTGTTCCTGTCCTTTAGCGCCTGTACCGCCTTGTAAATAGATTCTTCTACAAGAGAGGCCATTTTTATGAGGTCCGTCTTCAAGCCTGAAAGCTCATCGTCAAAATGTCTTTCCATTACCATTTCACACCTTCCTGAGATTAAAAACCATTATCATCCAAACCTGCCCGTGATATACTCCTCCGTTATCTTCTGGGAAGGATTTGTGAACATCTTACCCGCCACGTCATATTCTATCAGTTCTCCCATCATAAAAAAAGCCGTATAATCCGATATCCTCGCCGCCTGCTGCATATTGTGCGTCACTATCACTATGGTGTATTGTTTCTTGAGTTCCTGTATAAGCTCCTCTATCTTGGCCGTAGCCGCGGGGTCAAGCGCGGAAGCCGGCTCATCCATGAGAAGGACTTCCGGTTCCACGGCAAGAGCCCTCGCTATGCAGAGCCTCTGCTGCTGCCCACCCGAAAGATCAAAAGCGCTTGCCGAAAGCCTGTCCTTTACCTCTGTCCATAGCGCCGCTCCCTTGAGGCTATTCTCCACCTTTCCGGCTATAACTTCCCTGTTCTTCTCTCCGTTTATCCTGAGGCCGTAGGCAACATTGTCAAAAATACTTTTAGGGAAAGGATTGGATTTCTGGAACACCATACCCACCTTACGTCTTATGTCAACTACATCCACTCCGGGCGCGAGTATATTCTTGCCGTCTATAGTAAGCGTCCCCTCATATCTTATTCCGGGTATCACATCATTCATGCGGTTTATGCTCCTGAGAAAAGTAGACTTCCCGCATCCGGAAGGCCCTATTATCCCAAGTACATGGTTACGGTAAATATCCATGCTGATATCCTTGAGAGCCCTTTCTTTACCGTAAAAAAAGTTGAAAGATTTAACCCGTACTTTTATGTGATCTGTCATCACGGCTATTCCCTTTTGAGTTTTCTGAGCTTGTACCTTAATATTATGGCCGAAAGGTTCATAAGAAGTATAAGCGTTATAAGAACAAGCGCCGTTCCGTAGGCTATGGGCCTTACGGCCCCTATATCATGATGCTGTGTAGCCATTATGTAGAGATGGTAAGGCAGCGCCATGAATTGGTCCGACAAAGATTTTGGCAGAAAAGGAAGGAAAAAAGCGGCTCCGGTGAAAAGTATGGGAGCCGTCTCCCCGGCGGCCCTCGCGAGGCCGAGTATGGTTCCCGTAAGCATACCGGGAACGGCGTATGGAATGACATTGGTCTTAAGTGTTTTCCATTTTGTGGCGCCAAGGGCGAAAGCTCCGTCCCTGTAGGACTGCGGCACGTTCTTAAGGGCTTCCTCGCTCGCTGTTATTGTCCACGGCAGGGTCATAAGACCAAGCGTCATTCCGGCGGACAGAATAGACGTCCCAAGATGCATCATGTTCACAAAGACCACCACACCGAAAAGACCGTACACTATTGACGGCACGCCGGACAAATTCCTTATTGACATGCGGATAAGTCTTGTAATGAAGTTATCCTTGGCATATTCGTTAAGATACACCGCGCATCCCATCCCAAGGGGTACCGCGAGAACGGCTGTTATGACCGTAACCATAAAAGTCCCCACTATGGCCGGAAAGATCCCCCCCTCTGTCATGCCCATTGTAGGAGCTTCGGATAAAAATTCCCATGAGATCTGTCCCCATCCCTTTGAGACAATGTCGTACAGGATAATGAAAAGCGCCGCCGCCACAACTACGACACACAGATCAAGCGCTAAAAACCCTATTCTTTGTTCTATCTTTTTTATGTTCATCTCACCTTTATGTGGTATTTTCTTAGAACAGCATCAGCTGTCATGTTTATAAGGAAAGTTATAACAAAAAGAGCGAGTCCCACCGCAAAAAGCGCGTAATAATGTGTGGTATAGTACGGAACTTCCCCAAGCTCTATGGCTATTGTGGCGGTCATGGTCCTTACGGAGTCGAAAAAATTCCTCGGCATGGCGGGAGCGCATCCAGTAGCCATTAAAACCGTCATGGTCTCCCCTACGGCTCTTCCCATGCCAAGCATACATGAAGCGAATATCCCGGATACCGCGGCCGGTATCTTGACCCTGACAACTGTCTGCCACCTGGTGGCTCCGAGCGCCAGCGAAGCTTCCACAAAAGTTTTCGGCACGCTTTTAAGCGCGTCTTCCGAAATGCTTATTATTGTGGGTAGCGCCATAACCGCAAGAAGAACTGCCCCGTTAATAGCGTTAAGCCCGTTGGGAAGTCCGAATATTTTCGCTATTATGGGCCCAACAAGCACTATTCCCAGAAATCCTATGACTACGGAAGGTATTCCCGCAAGTATCTCTATTACGGGTTTGGCTATCTCCCTTATCCTGGGCGATGCCACATCCGTAAGGTACGCGGCGGTTCCCACACCGAGCGGAATAGCGATAAAAAGAGCCCCTGCTGTGACCATAAAGGTACTCACAAGCATGGAGACTATTCCGTATGAGGGGGTATAATAGGAAGTGGGGTTCCACCTCGCGCTCAAAAGGAACTCTTTAAGCCCGATCTCTTTAAGAGCGGGGAGGGACGTCGTAACAAGTATATAGAATATCCCGCAAAGAACAAGGACCACTATTATCCCATTAAGCAGAAAGAGGCCGTGAATGATGTTCTCTTTGACCTTTCGCATCTCTTCACGGCCTCCTTACGTGTTTTTATATTAAGGAACTGTTACACTCCTGCGTTCCGCGAGTTGTACTCCACATATTCTTCAGGAACGGGAATAAAACCCATTTCATCAACTATCTTCTGTCCCTGAGCGCTTAATTCGAATTTCATGAAATCACGCGCCGTACCCGATGGCTTGCCATTGGTGTACTGGTTCAAGGTTCTGATTATGGGGTATTTTCCGCTGGAAACATCCTGCGGATCCATCGGATCGGCGTATGGTTCGCCTTCCCGTACGGCCAATCTCACTACACTAAGCTCCCTGGCGTTTTTGGCATGGCCTAAGCCTATGTACCCTATGCCTGTCTTATCCGATCTTATCGCCTCTACTATCTGGCTGTTCCCGTTCATCCTGTTCATCCTGTCGGAATAATCACCTTTGAGAACAGCATCCATAAAAAAGCTGAATGTCCCGGAGTTCGACTGTCTTCCGTACAATGTTATGGGCATATCCTCCCCTCCGACATCTTTCCAATTGCTAACCTCGCCCCGGAATATGGCCCCGAGCTGAGAAACCGTAAGTTTGTCTACCTTGTTAGCCTGGTTCACAACAACGGTTATGCAGTCAAGTCCGACAACTGTCCTTACCGGTTCTATCCCTTTTTTTTGCGCGGACATTATTTCTTTAGGTTTAATGTCCCTGGACGCGTTAGCTATGTCGCATGTATTATTCATTATAGCGGCTATGCCTGTTCCGGAACCGCCTCCCGTAACCGCCAGATATTTCCCGGGATTCTTCTCCATGTAAACCTCGGCAAGCCGCTGTACAAGATTTACCAAAGTGTCGGATCCCTTTATCTGAACCATATCCTGCGCCACCGCCGAAAAACCGACAGATAAACAAATAATCCCTGTCACAAAAGCTTTTGCTGTTCTCTTTATCATTTCTCCTCCTTGTAGTTCTTACAGTTACATTTTCATATGTTCAAATTACACGACTGTTACAGAATTGTTACAATTGTGTGAACTTAAAACTTTGTCTCAATATCGAACATCAATATGTTGTAAGGCTCGTCATAGCTGTTAGTAAGCCCCTTGTTTATAGACATAGGCTGGGAATAATAGTAGTTAACTCCGGCTACAAGGTTCTTCATAAGGCCATATTTAAAGCTTCCCACAAAACCCTCTCCGCCGGTACCTCCTCCGCTTGGTGTTCCCTGAGCCGTAAAACCATAAAAATCTGAATCAGGAAGAAAGTCGGGGACAGCGTCTCTCATTATTGACCGATATTCACCTTTTAACTGCCATTGCCCGGGTTCTGAAACCTTTTTCTCTCCGATATAACCACCCAGCTGCCACGCAAAATTATTTTTGGAAGCACCGGCATTCCATATAAAATCGCCGAAAACACCGTGGCCGAATTTAAGATCACCTATTTGCTTGCTGTCGTATTTAAAAAGAACATCGATGAGATTAAAATCATACCTGTACGTATTTCCCAAAGCCCCGCCCCAAAGAGTGTTGGTGCCGGCCGAAAAAGGAGCGTTCACGTAATTCCTGTTGTTCTGCGTATTAGCGAAATCGTAATAAGCCGCGCTTACATCTACCGTGGCTCCCCAGTCTTTGACTACATCAGCTTTGAACCCGCCCTGTATTGTCCAAAGAAGAGGATCTCTTTGTGACGTCCCGAATTCATCCAGCCAGAACATCCCCCCGTTACTGTATATACTAAAGGGTATATCCCCGATCTCAAATTTAGGCGAACCGTACTGAAGGGCTATCCCGCCCGGATTAATGTCTCCGTCCCAAAGTATCGGCGACTTCGTCATAGGATTCTTGAATTTTCCAAGCCAAAGGCCGGTCTTTCCTATTTCTTTGGGTATTTCAGGTTTCCAATTTATGTAATATTGATCCAGACGAAAATCATAGGTCTCAAAATTATCATCGAGTGTCTGGTTTGTTGATCTCGGATCGGAACCTCCGGTTGCGGCCAGGATCCCCGCCTTTACCTGCTCGTTAACTTTTCCTTCTACACCAAGCCGGGCTCTTACTCTTTGACGGGTACGCTGATGCGCCGGGCCAAGTCCCTTGCCCCATTCCGTTTGGGTCCTGAACCTTACATCTCCCTTTATCTTCACATTGTCCGTCCATGCCGGCACTATCGTCTTTTTGGTTTCCGCCATTTCTTTGGCGGCTTCTTCTTTTGCTTGCGACACCAGTATCTGTCCCTCATACGTCGTAAGTATCCCCTTCTCCACCAGCTTGTCCACCAGTATCTGCATTTCACTCGCATAAAGCGCGGGCGCTGTGACAAGCAAAAAAGATACCACCGCCATCGCCTTCAGTATTGCTTTCTTCATTCTCCCTCCTCCTTTTTTAGTTTTTTCATTCAATTTCTGCAAAATGGACTTTTATACCGTCTTTGCGAGGAACGAACGAAGAGAGTGACGAAGCAATCCCAATAAATATAATAGGCCATGAGATTGCTTCGGTCCCCTGTACCGTACGGTACAGGGTCCCTCGCAATGACGTGAAAACTCTATTTTGCATAACTTTTAGTTTTTCCATGATATTGCAGAACGAATGGATCCTTCTTTATATCTTCCTACAAAAAACATTCCGCCGAACTTCACCTCCTTTTTCGGAAGTGTTTTCTTCTTTGTTAACGGAGTCCGCAAGGTTCTCGGCAAGCTTCTTCAGCTTCCTCATGCGGACGAATGCGAAAATAACAAAAATTCCTGAAACAGCTATTACAGTAAGGATCTCCACCTTTCCTCCTTCGCATTCCATCTCGGAATACACCCAAATTGTAGTGTTTACATGTTGAGGGAGCATTGAGGAAAAGTGAAATCTATGTGAAATGAAAATAGCGCTGTAGTTACTGAGAAGATGTGTAGACACAAGGGGCTTCAATCTTTTTAGTTTTCGATGAGATCAGTTCGCGGCTGGAATGGACAGGAAAAAAGAAGAGCCTTTGCCCGGCTCGGACTCAACTCTCACCAGGCCTTTATGCTCTTCAGCTATATGCTTTACAATGGAAAGCCCAAGACCGGTGCTCCCGGTCTCGCGGGAACGGGACTTATCTACTCTATAGAACCTTTCGAATATTCTCTCGATATGCTCTTCTGGTATCCCGGGCCCGTTGTCTTTCACTTCTATCTCAATAAACCCTTTTGTTTCCTTTGCCAGAATGGTCACGGTTCCTTGTTTTCCCGTATACTTGACGGCATTATCTACAAGATTGAAAAGCGCCTGGAAGATCATACCCTGATCGGCCAGAATAAAAAGATCTTTGTCCTTAAGACCATTTTCAAGTTTTATCTGTTTCGCGGCGGCTTGTTTTTTTATCTCCCTCTCAACTCCGGATATGACTTCACGCGCCGAACATTTTTCAAGTTTAAGATGAGCCTTCCCGGACTCTATCTTCGAGAGAGCCAAAAGATCCTCTATAAGGCGCACGAGCCTGTCGGAATTCTCTTCTATTATCTTCACAAATTCCATAGCATTCTCTTTATCCTCAAGAGCTCCCGAGGCGAGAGTTTCGGCAAACCCCCTGATATTGGACGCGGGCGTCCTGAGCTCATGAGATACATTCGCGACAAAATCTCTCCGGATCCCTTCAAGACGTCTCATTTCCGTTATATCGTGGAACACCATTACAGCGCCTCTCGTTATGGTATCCCTGACTATCGGCGTTCCGTTGATCACAACAACCTTTTCCTCGGGAACAAGCGCTATCTCCTTTTTCTCGGATGAAACACCGCCGCGCAAAAGCCTGTCAGCCAGCCCCTGAACCTCAACATTCCTTATTACTTCGAGAGGTTTCTTGCCCCTGACGTCTTCATTAACACCGAACATCTCGGTAAGGGCCCTGTTGACCAGAATAATATTGCCTTTCGAGTCCACAACAATTACTCCGTCTGACATACTTAAGAGCACGGCTTCTAACCTTGCCCTCTGTGCCGTTATTTCCCTGATCCTGCCCCTTACTTCATCGGACATATTATTGAACGCCGCGGCGAGATCCGATATTTCGTCATTTGAAGCCGAATATATCTTCTTGTCAAAATCACCCCTGGCAATATCCATGGCGCCCGCCGATATTTTCTTTATAGGACGCGTTATGAACAGAGCCGCCAGAAAACTTGCCGCTATAGAAACCCCGAACGCGGCGAAAAGAGCCAGAACAAGTATTTTTCGTAAACGAAGAGAGACTGTCTCTATATCCGTAAGCGGAACAGCGGCTCTCACGAACCCAACGGGTTCATTACGCCCAAGAACGGCGGCAATATAGAGCATGTCCTTCCGCACGGTAGTGGAGTACCTGCGGCTTTCCCCTATTCCGGACAAAAGAGCCATTCGTATCTCCGGACGGTCAATATGGTTCTCGACCTCCTCAAGCCCTTCGGGATCCAGATCGGAATCCCCGAGAACTGTGCCGTCAAGCCCTATTATGGATACCCGGGCATCTATGACCTCGCCCACGTTTATACTGATATCGCTTATCTTCTTGAACCTTGGATACCCCGGGAAATCTTCTTCAAGGAATAACTTGGCCAAAAGAACTTCTTTTGTTATGGCGGTCTTTATTTTTTCATAAAGATAGGTCTTAAGCGAAAACTCAAGATAAGCAAAAACCCCAAGAAGTATTACCGCGACTATGCCGCAGAAAAGGCCGGCTATTTTATAGTGTAATTTGACCCTCAAGAACACCCCCCACTAAAACTCTTCACTGAACCGATATCCCACTCCTCTTACCGTTTCTATAAGATCCCCTTTTTTGCCGAGTTTTGTCCTTAGTCTCTTTATGTGGGTGTCGACCGTTCGCGTGGTAACATCGGAGGCTATATCCCATACTTCATCAAGGAGTTTATCACGGGATTGGACCCGGCCCTTCCTGCTCATAAGTGTTCTAAGGAGATTGAACTCCATGTTGGTAAGCTCCACTTCTTTCCCCGCCACGGTGACCTTATGTTTCGCGGTATCCATTACAAGTTTTCCCGCCTCAAGCAAGGGTTCCTCTATAGGATCTTCCATATCCCTTTTTAGCACCGCTTTTATCCTTAATATAAGTTCGCGCGGACTAAAAGGCTTCACCATGTAATCATCGGCTCCGAGCTCAAACCCCACTATCCTGTCCACTTCCTCGCCTTTGGCCGTAAGCATTATAACAGGCATTCCATGCAGCGTTTTTTCCTGTCTTATCTTCCGGCAAACCTCAAGGCCGTCAATCCCCGGAAGCATAATGTCCAGAACAACAAGGTCCGAACGGGTTTTTCTGAGAGTTTCTAAGGCTTCCTCCCCGCTATATACATTCAGGCAGGAAAAACCTTCTTTTTCGAGATTGTACCTGATGAGTTTGGCAATATTCTTGTCGTCCTCAACAACAAGCACTCTGATTTTGCTCATATCCGCCTCCCGTCATTTTCGGCCTTCTTATTATACAATGATGTCCGCTGTTTTGTACATTTTCTTCCTGCCAGGTTACATTCCCGTTCCCCAAATGTTACATTCCTGTGAAATCTTTTCGCGTCATTGTCCCCTTTATAATCCACAAATCTCGGGTTTAATGATAAAATAAACTCCATGAAAGTCTCAACAAAAAATTTATGGGTGGCGGGGCTGTGTTCTCTTTGCGCGGGAGCGGTAACTTCACTTATTTTCGGTTCATATTTTATAAAAGTGTCGATCGACTACCTGTCGTTCATAGCGGGAATATTCCTTGTTATAGACGCGGCGCATGCCTTTTATAAGGCGAAAAACGCGTCCTTAGGCTCGCAGTTCGCGCGAGCCGTAAGGTTCTTGTTCGGATCTTTCATCATTAAGATACATCTCGGACAATTCTTACACTACAGGGTCATGTCTTCTCAGATAGCTGAAATAAAAATAGACTGGGTGGATTATGTAGCCATATCGGCAAGCATTTTTCTTATGGCCGAAGGTCTTACCAGGATCCTGAGGTCAGGATCTTTTGTATTTCCGGGCCAGATATCCAGGCTTTTCCGAATTTTAATAGGCGCCATCGTTCTCACGATACATATACTTCAACTCGTCCACTGCTGGGGAATCTCTTAAACTACCTTGCATCCTGATTTTGCCGCAAGAGCCTCTCAATCACACCCGTTATTTACCTTTTATCTTTTCGTGCCTCTGGGGAATGGCATGGAGCAGGAACGCCACAGCCGACCCCGCTAAAACAAGCAATAATGCCGCTATGACCTGGCCGTCAAAAGAGGTCGGGAAAATATTTATTTCCCTGACAGGTATCATCTTGCCGCTTGATGTCGTAATAGTCTCCAAGATCCTTTTCCAGGGCCATATTTTGTTTAAGGAACCTATGACGAATCCGGCAAGGACCGCTATGGTCATATCGTGATATTTCCTGAAAAGCCACTCCAACATCCTGACGAAAGACAATATTCCCACAGCCATACCGGCCATGAAAATAAGTATGGTCCCGATATCCCTGGAATGGATGGCCGTAAGAATAAACTGGTATTTTCCAAGAAGAAGAAGGATAAAAGCCCCGGATATCCCGGGCAATATCATAGCGCATATGGCAATAGCTCCGCTCGCGAAAATGAACCACCATGATTCGGGGGTCGAGACGGGTGTAAGCTGCACAAAGAAAAATGTTCCCGCAGCAGAAACAAAAAGCGCTGTTATCTTTTTTACATCCCACTTTTTCATCGCCCCGGCTATTATTGGCACCGTCGCGAGTATAAGACCGAAAAAGAACGCGTTTATGAAGACCGGATGTTCTCTTAAAAGCCAGCTTATGATTTTGGCAAGAAGAACTATAGCACAGCCGATACCCGCTATTACAGACCCTAAAAACCTCCATGCTACGGAACCAAAGGCTTCCCGTATCTTACCTTTCAAGAGAAGTCTTAAAAAATTGCCGTCAAAGGATTTTATCGCCTTTATGAGATCTTCGTATATCTCAAGAATGAAAGCTATAGTCCCTCCCGATATCCCCGGGATTATGTCAGCAACCCCCATACAAAAACCTTTCAACGCGATCACAAAATAGTCCAAAATAGTACGATCCTCGTCAACCGGATGGATATTCCTCACTTTTACTCCTTTGCCAGCGACATTACAAGCAGGCCTTTCCCTCTTTTAATTAGTATCAGCATCCCCTGTTTTTTAGTCCTTCCTGATGAGAGAACATGTATTTAAGAATGTGCCGCCTTTTTTTTATAAGACGCGTACCCATCCCTATCCCGAAAGCAATAACAAAAAAAAGTACGGTCTCGTACACAACAGCCGCGTTGATCGGCCACAAAAAATTTTCCGATATTCGAAGCCGCCAGTAGTAAATTATCTTTACCGCGGCAAACAAGAGTCCCGGAAACAAAAGAAATGCTCGAACCTCGAATATTTCTTTCCTTACGTCTTCTGTAATAAACAGACATGAAAAACCGGCCAGAAAACACCCCGCCACAATAAAAAAGTAACCAGAGGGCACCGGAGGCAACGCCAGCTCCTGAGAGAAAGATGTTCCGCGGGAAAGGCCGTCCATAAGAATATAAATTATCCTCCATGCCGCGTCAAAACAAAGCAATAAAGCCGCTATATCAACAGCTCTTAACGGACCTGTCAGATCCATTTGGCTCATAACATAATTTTCTATGGATTTTTTGCCCGTTGAGTTTTTCTTATCAAAAACTCCCCCCACCCTGCACCCGCCGTCCACAACAGTGCGGTTTCTTCTTCGCAGATCTACTTCAACTTTCTCTGAAAAACCCGGGAGGGAAAATATTAACTGAAATTCTTCCGGAATATCGTAGGATCCCTCTGTCAAAAAACCTATTCCACCCATACTAAGATCTTTTATCCGGATCTTTTTATGAGGGATACCGTTTATAAACATTTCTCCATCAATATCCAGGGGAATTCGAAGAAATACCCTTTCCGAACTTGCAGGTTTTTTATTTAATGGGGGGTTGCCGGGAACCACATCTACACCAGTTTCCTCAAGTACTTTTTATTCACATCCCGCTGTATCTTCCGGATGCTTTTAGGATGTATCGTCATATGACTATCTTTAGTCTCGATAAAAACACTATTAACGTCTTCCTGCAGTACCCATCCTCTTATAATCGTTCCGTCTTCCATAAAGATTGTGTCCCTATCCATCAATCGTCCCAGATCGACCATATTTGCTTCGGGCATAAGAAAAACCAGCCACAAACAGACAGCGACAAAAATTCCCGTAAATACCCCTATTAAAAAAGTTTTCATTCGCATGTTAATATTATACCACATCAAAACTCCTTGACCAGTCCAGTCTCGGCTTGACATTGTGGATTAAAAAACTTGCCTTAATGATACTCTTGTGGTATCATTAGATTAACAAGGAGGACGTAATGAAAATATTAAAAACCATAGTACTGGTTTTAACGATTGCGGGAGCTGTTGGCATGACGTATCAATACGCGGATGCTTGCGGCGGGTGCTGCCCCATGTCCGGCGGAAAGACCGGTCCGGGAACAACAGTGGCAGAACCGGCGCCTGAAGCATAGGCGAAATAAAGGGCTACTTTATTCTTTCGTGAGGACCTATGAGAATAAAGTAGCCCCTTTATTTTTTACGCGATGTTTATTGCCTCACACAGGTAGACATCTTGTATGGCGTTGAGTATTTCAATTCCTTCGGCAAATGGTTTCTGAAAGGCTTTGCGCCCGGAAATAAGCCCCATGCCTCCGGCTCTTTTATTGATAACTGCGGTCTTTACAGCTTGCTGAAGATCGTTCTTTCCCGATGCGCCGCCGGAATTTATAAGACCTGCTCTTCCCATGTAACAGTTGGCCACCTGATATCTCGTGAGATCTATGGGATGGTCCGTGCTGAGTTTACTATAAACATCCGGATGTGTTTTCCCAAATTTGACAGCTGTGTATCCCCCGTTATTTTCTGGGAGTTTTTGCTTAATTATGTCGGCCTCTATGGTAACCCCAAGGTGATTGGCCTGCCCTGTCAGGTCGGCAGCGGTATGATAATCTGTACCGTCCTTTTTGAACGCGTCGTTCCGCAGATAACACCAAAGCACGGTGAACATTCCAAGCTGGTGAGCATAAGAGAAGGCGTCTGAGATCTCCTCGATCTGCCTGCGCGCCTCTTGTGAACCAAAGTAAATAGTCGCGCCCACCCCCACAGCTCCCATTTCAAAGGCCTGATCTACAGAGGCAAACAGCCTCTGATCATATTCCGTGGGGTATGTCAAAAGCTCGTTATGGTTTATTTTGAGTATAAATGGTATTTTGTGAGCGTATTTTCGGGATACTGAACCCAGGACCCCAAGAGTTGACGCAACCGCGTTGCACCCTCCCTCGATGGCCAGCTTTATGATATTTTCAGGATCGAAATACATGGGGTTTGGAGCGAAAGACGCTCCCGCGGAATGCTCAATTCCCTGGTCTACGGGGAGTATCGAGACATACCCGCTTCCGGCAAGCCTGCCGTGGTCGAACAGCGCCTGAAGGTTCCTTAATACCCCGTTAGGCCTGTCTGTGGCCATAAAGATCCTGTCCACAAAATCGCCTCCCGGCAAATTCAGATCTTCCTTGGAAATAGTGCCGCACTTATGCTCCATAAGATCCTTCGCCTCATCGCCAAGGATCGAAATTATTCTGTCTATCATACCATTCTCCTCCTCAAGTGGTCGCGTCTTCACTCTGCCTGTTTTTTTATGTCTTTCACTTGTTTTCTGGCCTTTTTTTGCATTTTTTCGGCGGAGCGTTTGGCGTTCCTTTCGGCTATTATCATTTTTTTTCTTCCTTAGATTTACCTATTGTCGCAAACCAGTCGCTTACCCGGTTAAGAGCGGACCGGTCACTGGCGTTTTCATAGGCTTTTGCGGAAGCTGGCACCTTAAAATCTCTCGGCTGGGCGAAAACCGGAGAAGATACCGCGAAGATCATCACTATAAGAATGGACATCAGTTTTTTCATTGTTCCCTCCCTTTTGGTAGAAACTTTTTTACTATTTTTACTGTTGCTCTTTGCTTTTATCCTTCGATTCCTATTATGGAACTATATCCGACCTTACCTCGACCTTGAGAATGGAAGAAGAGTCAGAATTATATTTGACAGTAACCTTATTTGTGTCCTCGCCTATCGCTTTGCGTGAAGTATCGCATGTAACTGTTATTTCAGAGTTTTCTCCGGGCGGTATGTCCCATCTTGATACATCTACGACGCCATATCCACAGCAGGCACTCACATTCTCTATCACTGCATTGCCCGTTCCCGAATTCCGCAAAACGAATGTTTTTTGGGCTTCATCCCCTTTCTGTACTCTTCCAAAATGCCAGGGCTCGGAAACTGGTTCAAGCCTGGTCCCCTCCACTCCATAAAGATTAAAACTCATCCCCAACAACAGGGTTAACACAACCGCTTTTTTAAATATGCGCATTGCTAAACCAAGGGGCAGCACCATATGGAATCCGGCGCTGCCCCTCTTTGGTCTCCCATACTTTTATCGAACTTTTATTACCGCAACAGGATTCCCGCTGACCTTCATTTCCCCTACGGTAAAGTCGGCACTGCACTCTGTGCCGGATCCATCGTCCACACGCAAAGTCACTTTGTAGGTTCCGGGCTTGGCATATGAGTGGGATACTCTTACTCCCTCCCCGCTACTGCCGTCACCGAAATCCCAGCTGTAAGTCAATGCGTCTCCATCCGGGTCTATTGAACCCGACCCGTCGAACTTTTGTTCCATATCCACACAGCATTCCTCGCCTATGGTCATTCTGGCGGAAGGAGGTGTATTCACCTTAAGGCTTACAGAATCCGATGACGTTGAGCAAGGTGTTCCTTTGCCGTCATCCACAGTTACGGAAACCGTATATTTCCCGCCTTTCTGGTAAGTATGCGTCATCCTTGACCCGCTGGTTTCAACCGTACCGTCACCAAAATTCCAGATGTAAGCAAGAGAGTCCCCGTCCGGATCACTTGATTCTGACGCGTCAAAACTGACCCTTTTCCCTACACAGGTATCGCTGACCTTCCCAAGAGATGCCTCCGGCCTGGAATTAACATGGATCATTGCCACATCCGTAGCGCTGGAGCAAGTAGTTCCCTTGCCGTCATCGACAGTAAGAACCACAGCGTATTTTCCGCCCTTATCATATTTGTGGGTTATCTTTTCGCCGGATACTTCACTGCCGTCGCCCATGGCCCATTTATAAGTGAGCTTCTGTCCCTGCTCAACTCTTGAAGAAGACCCGTCAAAGGCAGCCGATTGACCAAGACACAGCTTCTTTTCTCCGGAAATAACCGCAACCGGAGATTTGTTCAGACTTACATTCAAAGCATCCGAAGCCTTACTGCATGGAAGCCCTTTACCATCGTCTACGGTGAGTGTAGCCTTGTATGCACCGCCGGTCTTATAAACATGCCGTACTTTCGCCCCCTGAAGAGTTGTTCCGTCTCCCATATTCCACACGTAGCTGAGATCATCTCCGTCGGGATCCCTTGACCTTGTCCCATCAAGATCCACGGCATATTCTTCATCAATAGATTTGAGGCACATATCTATGTCTCTCCCCGCATCCGCTACAGGAGAAGTGTTTACTTTTATGGTTCTCTGGATGGTGTCCGTACTGCAAGCCGTACCCGCATTGTCATCCACATTAAGCGTGACGTTGTAAGTACCTCCTTTTGCGTAAGTGTGCTGGACTTTCTGCCCTTCAGCACGCGTCCCGTCCCCCAGATTCCACATATAAGTAAGTGTTTCGGAAGTATCATCCGTTGTTTTTGAGGCATCGAAATTAACCTTGTCTTCCACACAAACAAGTTCCGGAGCGCTGAAAGCCGCTGCGGGAGGCGTGTTCACAAGAATTTTCTGCGTGGTTCCCGCCGTATCACAGGGAAGGCCGGATTCATTCGTAGCCGTAAGCCTGACGGTGTATTCTCCTCCCTTTTCATAAATATGCGTAACTACCGGCTCAGTGCTGGTATTGCCGTCGCCGAAATCCCAATGGAAGTAAAGTTTCTGGCGGGCCGGATCATACGAACTTGTGGCGTCAAAAGTGAACTTGTTGCATTTGAGGTCGGGTTTAGCCTCAGGACGAGGCCTTGCCGGAGCGGGAGCTGACGCCACCGGAGGAGCGCCCCTGCGGAAATATATAGGAATAGCGTCTCCCTTATCCGTCCTCATACTGAACCCGGCATTCGCGTACCTCTGTGTACCTTTGGTTATTATGTACACCATTCTTCCCCCGGTATCAGTGGATATCGGGACTACCGTTTCTCTCCATTCTCCGCTGTCGGAATCCTTGATACTGAACTTCTCGGTTATCGTAGTTACGGACAAAGTGCTC
>JBAYES010000025.1:0-28452 GCA_041667545.1 Candidatus Omnitrophota bacterium
ATATGACCCTCTCTCTTTTTGTGGGAAGTGTACGGGTCACCATAGTAGCCATTGTCGCGCACCCGAGGCCCAGCACCATAGGTATTACGGCCCTACCGCTCAGCCCGATCTTTTTGAACACACGGTCTATAAGCATAGCAAGTCTCGGCAAATAACCCGAATCCTCAATTATCGAAAAAACAATGAAAAACATCGTAACAATAGGTAGTATAAGGGCAAGCGCGTACCTTATTCCAAGCGTGATTATCCCGTACTCTCCAACAAAAAGATCCTGTATTGCCGGCCAGGGTATTACCGCCTCGGCGGCGCCGGCGACAAAGGGGGTTACATACCGCTCAAAAACCATTTCTTCCAGGAGATCCACAACGACCCCGGCTCCCAGCTCCCCGACAAATTTGTACAAACCCCAATACAGCACGGCCAGAAGAATGGGAACACCCGTTATGGGGTTCATGGTTATTCTGCTAAGGCCTTCCCTGAAAGAAAATTTAACCCGGCCGGTATGTTCCTGTACCCTGGAGGCAATAAGTCCGGCTTCCTGCTGCCGCCTCATCGTAATTACATAATCCAAAGGATGGCTGTAATGTTTTTTTACTTCCCCTATAATATCCAGGATCTCAGATGAACTGTCAGCGTCCTTTTGCTTTACAAGACCCGCCATCTCCTCGTCGTCCTGTAAAAGAAGAAGCGCCACAGCTCTTTTAGATAAATTGTACTCCCCCGCAAGAAGGTTCTCTATCCTGTCTACAGCTATTTCCACAGAAAATTCTACCGGGTCGTCATATTTTATTCTGGTTGCCTGTACTTTCGACATACTCTTCTATCCTTCCCTTTAAGACATCCATTCCTTTTGATGTCGTCGCCACTACCGGGATCACCGGTATGCGCAGTTCTTTTTCAAGGGCTTCTGAATTGGTGATCTTGCCTCTTTTTTCGGCCTCGTCCATCATATTTAGAACCAGTATGACTGGAAAAGACGCTTCAATAAGCTGCAGGGTAAACCCCAGCATCCTCTCAAGGTTTTTGGCGTCCAAAACATGTATAACAATAACCGGGTCCTCCTCAAGAAGTATGTTCCTCGCGACATGTTCTTCCTCGGTAATGGGAAGCAGAGAATACATGCCGGGAGTGTCCACCACTTCGAACTTCTCCTCACCTATTTTGGCAAAACCCCTCGACACCTCTACCGTGGTCCCCGGGTAATTAGAAACAACGGTGTAGGAACCCGTAAGATTATTAAAAATAACGCTTTTCCCCACATTGGGATTGCCCACGATAACTATTTTCCTAAGACTCCCCGAAACTTCCTTTCTTGTTTGTCGTGAACTATAAAATTTTTTGAATAGATTTTTCCTCAAGTCCTTATTTCTCCTTTTCTTTCATTTTTCCCGCCGCGGGTTTATATGGCCTTTTGCCATGTTCTAAAAAAACCCTGAAACTTTCAAGCCATACAGGTTT
The DNA here is from genome assembly GCA_041667545.1 of Candidatus Omnitrophota bacterium. GTDB lineage: Bacteria > Omnitrophota > Gorgyraeia > Tantalellales > Tantalellaceae > SLID01. The sequence continues at coordinate 1,459 of JBAYES010000025.1, forward strand.
TTTCCCGGAGGAAAAAGTATCGGCGAATTCCATAAATTTAGACAATCTTTCACTGGTAACGGCGCTTATTACATGCTCAACCCTGCAGGCATCCTGGACCGCCGTATCCCTTTCTACCCCGAGTATTTCCGAAAGGAACCTGACAAGCATATCATGGCGCCGTTTTATATTCTGTGACAGCTTCACCCCCGGCGCCGTCAGCATGATGTTCCCGTATTTCTCATGGCGTACTAAACCCTTTCTCAAAAGCACATTAACAGCGTTATTGACGCTGGGTTTCTTTACCCCCAGCTTGTCGCTTATGCCCTTAACCCGGGCTTTCCCGTCCCGCTCGGAAAGAACGTATATAGCCTCGAGATAATCTTCCATGTTGGAAGTCAGTTCCGTTTTATTATTTTTCATGCTCTATTCACCGTTTTCACGCGCTCACATATGTTAGTCAATTCTAACACTTTTCGGGCAAAAGTCAAGGCTATAGTAATGGGTGTTATAGTAATTGGTTGCTCTTCCCCCTCCCTGTATTCCAAGAACTATGGTTCTGCAAAATAGCTCGTCCACGTCATTGCGAGGGAGCAAAGCGACCGAAGCAACCTTATAACTTATTGTATTTATCGAGATTGCTTCACCCGCCTTCGGCGGGTTCGCAACGACGTCGGAGGGAGATTGCTTCGCCCGCCTTCGGCGGGTTCGCAACGACGTCGGAGGGAGATTGCTTCGCCCGCCTTCGGCGGGTTCGCAACGACGGGCGGTGGAAGATTGCTTCACCCGCCTTCGGCGGGTTCGCAACGACGTCGGAGGGAGATTGCTTCGCCCGCCTTCGGCGGGTTCGCAACGACGTCGGGGGGAGATTGCTTCGCCCGCCTTCGGCGGGTTCGCAACGACGGGCGGTGGACCGCGGAGTTACTGCGGAAGACTGAAATGTTACGTAATAGCGCGCGTTGTCGTCATGTATTTTTAAAGATCCGGAGTTTCTCTGACCAGCTGGTCGGTTATGGTGAGCCACTGGATAATGAGCTTCTTCAGACGTATGTTGTTCTGTATAAGGCGGAACCTGTTAACGTCAAGACGGTTAACTTCGTCTATTAGGTTATTGAGAACCACCCTGCCGTATGAATAATTTTTCTTGTCATCATGGACGATCTCCTCGGATACTCTTATTTTTTCCTCTGAAATCCGTATAAGCTTCTTTTGTTTCACTATCTCCTCATATATATTCCTGAGTTCCGTGTATATGCGCGTATGTGTATTGATCCTGTCGAGCGAGCTTATCCTGTGGTCTACTTTGGTTGTCTCAAGCCGCGCTCTTTCCACCTGGGACGGAAAAGGATACTCAAAAGATAACCCGGCGTAAACACGTTTATCGTCTTTCTCGAGATAACGATCGGCCCCCTTTATCCTGTATTCGGCGAAAAGATCAATAGACGGCAAAAGCGCGTCGGCGTCTTTATCCACCTCAAGAGCGCTTTTTTCTTCAAGCATGTCGAGGATAAGTGATGTCCTTCCTTCCTTTCGGAACTTTTCATAGTCCTTTTGAAGATCTATTTCGACACCGTCGAACTGGTCGCTTCCTCTCGGAATAAAACTCCCGGGAATATCGTAACCGATGCTTTTTCTGAGAAGATTCTCATATTCAACAACACTTTTACGAGCCTCTATGAGAGTTTCTTCTTTAAGAAGTACCTGGTGAAGCACTTTGTTGACATCCACCGGAAGAGCTATGCTTTTCTTTGCCCTTTCCCTTACGTTTTCAATCATCTTTACGCTCTCATTATAAGAATTTTCCGCGGTTTTAAGATTTTCGTAAGCTTCGTTCCAATCGTAGTACACGTTTATTATGACCGAGAGGTAACTTTCATAGGCCTCGACTATCTGATACCTGGCTATATCCATCTCCATTCCCACTATTTTGTCCAAAAGACGGGTAGTTCTCCCGAAAGCGTTCCGGGCAACAGGCTGAGAAATATACGCGTAAAATTCGCCGTCCACGTCCCCGGCTTCAGGACCACTCATTAGAGAAGCGTATCCGGCCTCTATTTCCGTTCCGGTATACGGGAACAGTTTTGAAAGTGAAAATTCATATTCCGGATTACCCTTGTCCGGGCGGAGGAACGCGGCATAGCTATTTTTGACCGATAGCACTATATCGTCGGCAGGAAGTTTTAATTTCTTCAGGTAGTTCAGTTTCAAATTCTCAACAAGTATTTCCTCAAAAACCCTGTCACTACCACAGCTCATCTGGATGAATTCATCCAGAGAAAGCTCCCTTGCCTCGATATCGACAGGATCGCCGTATGAGCGGCCTGCCGCAAAGAAAATAACCGAGAATAACATTGCTGACATAAGTACGCGCTTTTTCATATGATCATCACTATATTTTTGTTTTCACGGCCGGACAGCGGGGAGGGCATACGCTGCGCGCTGTCCTCCCCCCCCTCACTCTTCGCCCTTACCCCATCCTGACTTTCGCGCCCCTGTAAAAACTATACATGCACGGCACTATGACAAGCGTTACCAATGTCCCGAAAAGCAGACCCCAGGAAAGCGCAAGCATCATCTGGGCAAGCATGGGATCGTACCCTGCCCAGCCATAAGCTGTGGGAATAATGGCCGCTACTGTAGTTATTGTTGTAAGCATTACCGCGCGCAGCCTGGTCTTAGCTATCGCCGCTATCTGGACATCTTTTTCCTCCGGGGACCTGGAAATATCATAGGAGATATCCAGCTTGGACAGCATTATTATACTGTCGTTAACAACGACCCCGGCCAGGCCCAAAGCTCCTATAACCGCGAAAAAACCGTACATACTTATTCCATGCGCCCAAAAAGCCAGTATTATCCCCATTACCCCGAAAGGTATGGCCGCCATTATGAGAACGGGTTTAGAAAGAGAATCGAAAAGAAGCGCGAGTATTATGTAGATAAGAATACCCGCTACCAATATAGCAAGCGCGAAGTCTCCTCCGGATTCCCTCGTGTCTTTGACCTCCCCCCTGAACTCTATTACGGATGTGGGATACTTATCGCTGAATCCCGGAAAAACCTTTTCCTCGAAATACTCCGCTATTTCAAGCGGCGTTTTTTTTGAACCGCGTTTGATATCGGCGTAAACTAGAGTACTTCGCTTAAGTCCGTCCCTTATTATCGAATCCGGTATTTCCATTTCCTCTGTTTTTACGAGGTCTCTTAGCGGTACCAGATATTGTCCGCGGTTCTCTATGGGTATATCGAATATTTTGTTTATATCGTCTTTTGCCCGGGTAACTATAGTGAGGCGAGTATAAACCGTCTCGTCTATTCCCCTGAATTCGTATAGAATGGTCCCCTCAAGAGACGCGCGGAGAGTTCTGGCTATGTCCGAGGGATTTATGGCAAGACGCCTTATAATGTCTCTGTTAAGCGTAAGCCGATACTCAGGGGTATAAATCGGGCGGTCTATCTCCACATTATCCAGGGGAGAATAGTTCCTCATCTCTCCGGCCAGTTCCTCCGCTATCTGGTACCTTTTAACATTATCGTTCTCTTTTATCATTATCTCTATGGGGCTCGAGCTGTCCTGTCCATGCCAGGTCTTGCTGATGCGAAGTTTGCTTATTCCCGGCATGCCGCTTATTTTTTCCGTCCACTCCGAGACAAACTCATCCGCCGATCTTTTCCTTTCTTCTTTTGGAGTTATCTCTATTCTCATCCGGAAACTGTTTTCTTTGGCCACAGAACCGCGGCGCGTCTGCGCCAGCTGATTCCTTAGCCCAACAACCCCGTCCCCCCTATAAGACATGATCAAGTCCTCTATGGGTTGTATCATGCGGGCCGTATTGTATTTTGTGGTTCCGGGAGGGGTTTCTCCCGAAAGACTTATTTGCCTTGTTTCTTCATCCGGGAACATTACAAACTTCATTTTGACGGCGGCTATATAGAACGATATCACGGCCGCCGCGACAAACACCGCCGATACGAAAACCTTATATTTCAAGAGTCTCGTAACTAAATATTCGTAGCCATTCTCCATTCTCTTTAACCAGACCTTACCGGCAGGCCTACTTGCCTCTTCCCCCGGCTCTTCCGTCAGTCCCCGAGAAGAGGACATTTTTTGACGCGGCCTTTTAATCCATCCGTCATTGCCCGGCGATATCGTCATATGTCCGGGAAGTATGAAAAGAGCCTCAAAAAGACTGCCGCCAAGCATCAAGAAAACTACTGCCGGTATGAACTTGACCATGGCCCCAAACCTTCCCGAGAAGAAAAAAAGCGGCACAAAAGCCACACATGTCGTGAGAATACTAGCCACTATAGGCAGAAAAACAAAAGAAACTCCCTTGACCGCCGCCTCTTCCTTTTCCATTCCGTCCGAACGAAGCCGGCTGATGTTTTCAGCCACCACTATGGCGTCATCGACCACCATGCCCATAACTATTATTATCGCCGCAAGGGTTATATTGTTCACAGAATACCCGATAAGGAATCCCGCAAGAATTGTAAAGCAGAAAGTGAAAGGTATTCCCATTGCAACCCATGTTCCAGCTCTTAGATCCAGAAAAATGAAAAGAATAATAAGTACCAGGATAAACCCCATAAGGCCGTTTAGCCCGATGAGTTTCAGCCTGTTCTTTACATCAAAAGACTCGTCATCCAGAAGAACAACTTCTATGTCCGTTCCCTTGAGAGCCTGCCTTCTGAAATCTAAAACTGCCTTTTCTATGGCACCGGCGGACTCAACTATCCCGTAACGGGTATTTTTCGCGACATTAAGAAAGACGCCTTCATGCCCGTTTATCTTAAGCACAGATTTGGTCTTTTCATACCCCTTCTCCACCTCAGCGAGATCTGAAACCCTTATTATCTGACCCTCAAAACCTCCCTGGACGCTCATGTCCTTTATTTTTTCGACCGTATCAAGCTCTCCGGCCAGAGTCACCTTGGGTTCATTGATATTCTCGATGTTTCCTGCAGGCTGTCTTACGTTGCCGTCAGAGACTTCTCTCATAACCGTATTAAAAGGAACGTTGTATTCTATGAGTTTTTCCGGGAAAATGTTTATATGTATCTCGTTCTTAAGGTATCCCGAGCGGTCTACCCTGCTGACTTCAGGAAGAGCCATAAGACGGTCTTCAAGGGCAAGCGCATATTTCTGGAGCATCTCTCGGGAAGGCACATCGAGAATGGTCTTCTCACGAAATATAAGACCGACGTCTATTATCGCTTTTCTTGATGTTTTAAATACCCTTATGTTAGGCTGGTCTATTATCTCGGCGGGAAGCCTGACATCAATAACTTCTCCCCGTATTTCGTTTATTACGGATTCCTTGTCGGGGTGGAATTTCTCTATCTCTACGGTTACAGAGGAAGTTCCCGCTCCGGTAGAGCTATAGACCCTGTAAACGCCGTCCAGGCTCCTTACCGCTTCTTCAATGGGCTCCGTGACGTAATACTCCACGTCTTCAGCAGATGCCCCGGGGTAATTAACGCTGATCCGTACCGTATCGAATGTTATATCCGGGAGTTCTTCTTTGGGGATATTCACCCAGGCGAGTATTCCGCCTGTAAAGACCGTAACGAAAATGAGATTGGTAAGGAGATGCCGTCGTAAGAAAAACCGGACTATTTTTTCTATCATTATGCCTTTTCTTCTCCGAGTATCGGCGTTATCTCGGGAATTTATCTATGGCCGACAATACACTCAAATACGCGAGACGGTAATATTCAACGGAATTAGCGTATGAGTTCCTGATAAAATCAACAAAAGATATCCTGAAAAGAGGAGAAAAAACCGCCATTACAACAACCAGGTTACTTATAAAAATAATAACAAGAGAAAACAAGAGTCCCGACTTCGCTATATCGGACTGCTGCATCTTCATAACTTCCGCCGTCATGACAAAATGGAAAGCCAGTGTCACTCCAATAAGAAAGATGAAGATTATGGACATATTGGGCATAGTCTTATCCATGGCTTTCATTAACGTATAGATCACGCCCAGAAGGATCGTATATATCGGCACAAAATAGGGGCTGAGCTCTATGAAGAAATTAGTTTTTGAGGTTACAACATTCCCTCCGGAAGGCGTAACATTGAAAGACACCACCTGTCCGCCGCAAAGCCACGTGGCCAGAACATGTACACACTCATGTCCGAGTACATATAAGTAAACCGGCCTTATTATGAGAAGGTGAAAAAGAAGATATGATAGTACTCCCCTTTCCAGGATCCTGAGCATACCGCTGAAGACACTTATATCCGATATGGCCACATGGAAAGCTTTTGCCGTTCCCATGACCACAGGTATCATGGCCAGGCCCAGAACCGTCTTAAAAAATTTAGCCAGCAAATCATTCCTCCCAATTTTCAAACTCTTAGAGTTATGCAAAATAACGATTCCACGTCATTGCGAGGTCCCCTGTACCGTACGGTACAGGGGGCCGAAGCAACCTCATAACTTATTATATATGTTGGGATTGCTTCGGCCTTCAACCATACTCAGGGCGAAATCCTGAGCGAAGCGAAGGGCTTCGTCACTCACTTCGTTCGTTCCTCGCAAAGACGGAATAAAAGTCCATTTTGCAGAACCCTTTTAAACTCTACGATCAAAGGGGACTTTGATCGATACTTGCTTATAACGGCTTTATCGAATCGCCGCCGAAATACGGCCTTAGGCATTCGGGTATGGTTATGGACCCGTCGGCCGCTTGATGTGTTTCTAAAAGCCCTATCACAAGCCTCGGGAGAGCCACGCCCGAACCGTTCAGGGTATGAAGAAACCTGGCCTTCCCTGTCCTGTCTTTCGGCTGGTATTTTATGTTGGCCCTTCGCGCCTGAAAATCCGTAAACACCGAACAGCTTGATACCTCAAGCCATTTTTGAGCGCCGGGCGCCCAAAGCTCTATGTCATAACACTTATGCGCCGCGAAACTAAGGTCAAACGTACACAGAGCCGATATCCGGTATGTGAGGCCCAATCTTCTCAGTATATCTTCAGCGTTACCAACAAGAGTTTCAAGCTCCGCCATAGAATTCTCGGGAGTAGTGAATTTAACCATTTCAACCTTGTCGAACTGATGCACACGTATGAGCCCTTTTGTGTCCTTACCGTAAGAACCAGCCTCCCTTCTGAAACAGGAAGTGTAAGCGGTGTAATAGATGGGAAGGTCTTCCTCGGGGATGGTCTCGTCTGCATGATAGTTCGTTACGGGAACCTCCGCGGTGGGAATAAGAAAAAGATCCTCTTCGTCTATACGGTACATATCACTCTCGAGTTTTGGTATCTGGCCGGTTCCATACATACTTTTTCTGTTGACCAATACCGGAGGAAAAAGTTCTTTGTACCCGTGTTCATTTACGTGTACGTCCAGCATATAGTTTATGAGAGCTCTTTCAAGCTTGGCTCCCGCGCCGGTAAACACCGGGAAAAAAGAACCCGCTATCTTGGCTCCCCTTTCAAGATCAAAAAGCCGGCACCTTTTTCCGATATCAACGTGGTCACGGGGAACAAAATCAAATTCTTTCTTTTTTCCCCACTCCCTTACTATCTGATTATCGGCTTCACTCTTTCCTACGGGTACGCTTTCGTGCGGGATATTGGGAATAATATCGACCACCGCTTTAAACTCCGCTTCCGCCTTTTTCAGTTCCTCGTCCAGGCTCTTTATCTTCTCACTAATCAGGTTAACTTCGTTCTTAGCGGCCGTCACATCGGCTTTTTGTTTTATAAGCGCCCCGATTTTCTGGGATGCCTCGTTTTTAAGCCTTTTAAGGTCTTCGGCTTGTCTTATCAGTTCTTTTCGGACGAGATCGAGCGACGCGAATTTATCTACAAGAGCGGCGTCCCCATTGCGGTCCTTCAGGGATCTTTTAACTTTTTCCGGATTCTCTCTTATGAATTTGGGGTCAAGCATATGATATTCCCTTGTTTTCTTCGTAATATTGTCTTAAATTAGGACAAACCGATCCATGAAATAGTTCCATTATATATTCTGAACCCCCATTATGCAAACCTTTCACGTTCCTTACCCCTTTATAACCCCGAGAGGTCTCATCCGGGCCACCTTTACGGATATCCCCGCCTTCTCCACAATGTCCACCACATGGTTCACATCTTTGTAAGCGTAAGGCGCTTCTTCCTTAAGAGTGTCCCTTCCGGTCCATCTTACGGTTATACCTTTTTCCGCGAGCTCCCCGGATATGGATCTTCCCCGAGCGAACTTTATGGCCGCCGCCCGCGACATTTTTCTTCCGGCGCCATGGCTTGTGGAATAAAAGCTTTCTTCCGCGCCTTCGGTTCCCGCAAGAAGATACGAACAGCTTCCCATATCGCCCGGGATAATAACCGGTTGGCCGGTCTTTTTGTAGCGATCCGGAAGGTCCGGATGCCCCGGAGGAAACGCTCTTGTAGCTCCTTTACGATGCACGCATAGGACCTTTTCTTTGCCTCCCGCCGCATACTTTTCCATTTTGGCTATATTATGCGCGACATCGTATACCAGAGCCATTCCCATGGATTCGGAGTTTTCTCCAAAAACCTTTTCAAATGCCTTTCTCGCGAGATGCGTTATTACCTGCCGGTTTCCCCACGCGAAATTAGCGGCGCATCTCATGGCCCCGAGATAATCTTCCCCGTGATAGCTTTTAACGGGCACGCAGGCAAGCTGTCTGTCCGGGACCTTTATTCCGTACTTGTCCATAAGCTTCACCATACCGGCCGCGTAGTCGCCGCATATCTGGTGTCCGAAACCTCTACTGCCGGTGTGTATCATAACCGTTATACGCCCTTTCTCAATGCCGAAAACCTCGGCAATATCCGGGCGGTAAACATCCTCCACGACCTGCACTTCCAGAAAATGATTTCCCGATCCCAGCGTTCCGGATTGTTTTTTGCCTCTTTCATAAGCTCTTGTTGAGACCTTTTCAGGATCGGCTCCTTTAATGGCGCCGTTCTCTTCACAAAACTCGACGTCACTCTCCCATCCATACCCTTTTCTCACCGCCCAATGCGCGCCCTTTACCATGATCTCTTTTTCTTCTTTTGTTCCCGTCCTTATTTCTCCTGTAGATCCCACCCCGGCGGGAACCGTTTTAAAAAGAACGTCGATAAGTTCCTTGATCCGCGTTCCCGTTTCCGAGGCATCAAGGTTTGTTCTTAAAAGCCGTACCCCGCAGTTTATATCGTACCCCACACCTCCGGGAGTGATGATACCGCCGTTCTCAATATCCGTAGCTATTACGCCGCCTATGGGAAGGCCGTACCCCCAGTGTATATCGGGCATGGCCATCGAAAACCTCGTAATTCCGGGCAGATGCGCCGCATTCGCCACCTGCTGAGGCGCGTTGTCGTTCATGATCGACGGGATCATATCCTCGTCGGCATAAATCAGGCCGTCAACACGCATTCCCGGCATGTACGTCCCGGGAATACGCCACCTGAATTCGTCGATCCTCTCAAGCTTCCCCGTAAAAACGGCTGTCATTCTCAAACCCGCTCTCTACGCCTTTTCTTTCTTTGCCCTGGCAACCAGCATCCTGCCCAGCCGTTTATGTCCGGCTTGCAAGTACCATCTGGACCACCAGCCGACCACGTCTTTCGCGGTCCATTTTTCGTATTTTTTCTCGAATTCTTCTCCCGCCAGTTTTGCCGCGTCATCCATTTGTTTCATCACTTCTTCTTTATCCGCCATTTTGTCCTCCTTTTATCCAGATCTTGCATTACACACTTAAACACCGTCTCCGGGACTAAATGCCAACTCGAAGTCCCCGGGCGGCATGCAATGGGGTGAGACCCATTTGGGAAATTTTAGGTTTTTTTCATTGCCCGCAGGCAAAATACATTACCGGCAATTGTTTGAGCCTGCCGAAGACCAGCCGCCTTATGGCGGCTGGCGGAGGCATGGCGAGTTTTGCCGGGCCGAGGACAATGAAAAAAACCGTTAAGAAATTTTCGTGGGGATCACCCCATTGCATGCAGCCCGGGGACACTCACCCGAACACTTTTGTACCCGGTACACAATTATGCGAAGAACCCCGGCCTACTGAGCCTTGAAAAGCAGTTTCTCTTTTACTTTTTCCCCGGTAAGCTCCTCCCAGAATTCGGCGTACATATCGAGCTGTCTGTTATAGGCCGCCTTGCGCCCGGGGTCTCTCTCAAAATCATCTGTCTTATAGTCCACTATGACCCAAGCTCCATCCTCCTTGAAGACCAGATCTATCGCCCCCGAAAAAACGGTCCTGTTCCTGGTTATTGAAAACGGAAGTTCGAAATATCTTTCTTCGGCTTTCGCGGCGCGGCCCCACATATCACTTTTCATTATACCGTCAACAAGAAATAAAAGTTCGTCTTTTCGAAAGGGGTCCATGTCCTCTTCTATCATCCAGTTCTCCGCGAGTTCGGGCAGTTTTCCTCTCATTCCTTTCCCGCAGGCTTCCAGGGCTTTATGCACAAGGTTGCCCCACGCCCTTCCTCCTCCTGAAACCGAACGGTCGAATGACGCGTCTTGTTTTGCCTTTCTGGTAATGCTTGTCGTCTCGAAAGACTTTCTCTTAAGTCTTTCCGTTGTTGTTTTTACCCGGGACATCTCCTTTTCCCATTCATTCAAGGTCAAATTGACTTTCTCCCTCACGATCTTTTCAGTCTCCATTGCCTTTATGGCTTCCATCCCCTTAAGCGCGGGTTCAATACATCCCCACGCCGGTTTTTTTGTTCCCGACTTGTCAGTATAAACACTTACGCACAAAATGTTCCTGGCTCTTGTAAGAGCCACATATTCAAGCCGTTCTCTCTCGGCTTTCATGTATTTTTTTTCTTCTTCGGTGACGGTTTCCCACCCGGGAGGGAAAGCAAAAGTCTCCAGCTCTTTTGAGAATTTATTTTTAAGCCTTGTTGCCGCGAAATATCCCGCCGAAACATCGCCTGTACGCACAATATGCGTGTCCGGTTCGAACTCTTTTCCGGAAGTGAGCGGATCGGCCAGAAAAACCACACTGGCTTCGAGGCCTTTTGCCTTATGCAGGTTCATTACACGAACCGCCCCGGATCCCGCGGGGAATAAGCTCATTTCTTCCTTGCCCTTCGAAACAAGAAATGCCTCAAGCGCCGATGTAAGCTCTAAAAAACTGTGGGCGCCGGAAAAAGACCCGCTTTTGACCAGTTCCAGAGCCTTCACAATATTCCCCGCTCTCGTCGATCCCATTTCACGCGACACGGCAAGAGGGAATATCCCGCAGCTTTCCACGATCTTCTCCGCCGCCGCGCACGGAGAAAGATCTATTACAAACTGTCTTAACTCCAGCAGTTTTTTAAAAGCCTGTCCGATAGCTCCTCCCGAGTTCCCGGAGAAACCCTGGAATGAAAATTCCCCGCTCGATCTTTTGAACAGGTATAGATCGCGGTCGCTGACGCCGAAAAGAGGCCCCCTAAGGACCGTAACCAGATTCAGCGGATCTGACGGTTCCGCGAGACATCTGAAAAGCCGGCATATTTCACCGAGTTCTTCCGAATCCCCGAAACTTTCCCCGCCGGAGATCTCATAAGGTATTCCCATTTTCTCAAGCGCCCGCGCGTATATGTGAAGCCGGGCTTTGGCCCGGGTAAGTATCATGAAATCCGAGGGTATGGGCCTCCCCGTAAGGCCCATGATCCTTTCATTTTCTGATCGCTCAAGTTTTATGCCTCCTGAAACAGCCCATTTTATCCACCTTGCTATAACATCCGCGTCCCGCTCCGCCACAAGGCGAAGAGCGTGTTTTTCAACCTTTCCTACGGGATTGATGAAAATACCCCTCGTTGCAGGCGTTTCGGGATGTCTTATACCTTTCTGTCCTTCGGAGCCGCGGCCCCCGCGGCGTTTCTTCTCTTCATTATTTCTTATGGTCAATAACGGCGCGAACGCGGCCTGGTATTTCGTTCCGTTTTCGGGGAATATGCCTGAGAATATACTGTTGGCGAGATGCCCTATGGGCGGCAGCGACCTGAAATTGGCATCCAGCGACAGGATCTCTCCGCCTCCTTCTTCGAACATTTTCTTCACAATGTTATAGGTATCTATGTCGGCCCTTCTGAACCTGTATATGCTCTGTTTGGGGTCGCCTACAACGAAGAGCGAGCCGGGAGAAGGTGTTAGTTCTTTCCAGTTATTCTCAGAACCATCCTCTCCCGTAAGAAGCATTATTATTTCAGCCTGTATGGGGTCTGTATCCTGGAATTCATCGACAAGAAGATGCGTTATGGCCGATCTGAAATAGTTCCTGACTTCACTGCGATCCCTGAGCATGGCCGCGGTAAACGTCAAAAGGTCCTGAAAATTGAGAAGCGACCTCTCCTCTCTCCATTTTCGGTATTCACCCACGCCCTTTTCTATAAATTCCATAACGGGCTTGTGCAGATATTCTCCCCATCTTTGAAAAGACGGAAGTATGACGCTCTCTCTGAGGGCAAGATAATCTTCCTTTATTTTCTTTACCTCTTCCGAAGGGAGGCCGCCCCACCGTTTTATCGTTATCACCGGATCTTTTGAAAATATCCCGAGAAGATGCATGAACCTCGTATTGTCATCAAGGTACCCCATGCCTATCAGGCGGCGCGTGCGGTCTACAATACTCTGTACTCCGTCCCATCCTTCCGAAGGCTCGTTTTCGGGCAAGACCCCGGAGATCTTTCTAATAAAACCTTTAACTTCTTTTTTAGCGGCGGAAAGGTCCGGCGAGGGAACATCCTGCGTAAAACAGGGAACATCGGCATGTTCCGTTCTCTTCAAAAAGACCTCCTTAAGCGTATACGGGTCTACGCCGTGCGACAGCATCCACTCTACCTCACCCGTACCCCTGAGGGCCTCCCGCTCAATATACCGGTTCCAGGCTTCTTCGGCATAGACAGCATTGTCCTCTTCTTCTATGGCCTCAAAAGCCGGGTCCACGCCGGCTTCCACGGAACGCTCCCGGAGAAGTTTTCCGCAGAATGAGTGTATAGTCCCGAGAAACGCCCTGTCTAAACAAAAAAGCGCGTTCTTTGCTCTTTCTTTTTCCTTTGATGAGGACGATGAACGGAGAATATTCTCAAGTTTTATCTGGAACCTTTCTCTAAGTTCGGCAGAGGCCTTGCGGGTAAAGGTTATGGCGGCTATATTCTCTATCCCGGCAGTTCCCGATATCACAAGAGCCGTCATTCTTTCAACAAGACTATGGGTCTTACCTGATCCCGCCCCGGCTTCCACAAAAAAACTTTTTCCGAGATCCTTTGAGATCTTTATCCTGTTAGCGTTGTCCGGAGGTATTATTTTACTCATAGTCTTTCAGCTTTCTCCAAAGTTCCATAGCGGGATGTCCCGAGGACTTTTTCAGGGCGGCTCTTTCTTTCTCATTCTTTCCGCCGCACATGGCGGCATAGTCGCAGAAAGAACATGAATTCCCGGGATCCTTAAGGAAACCGCCAAGTGAAATGATGCCGAGCAATGTTTCCAAGGCTTCCTGCCATATATGTTTTCGGGATGGGTCCCTCGCGAAAATAGCCCCCTTCCCCGATCCCGAGGCCTTCTCGGAAGCAAGTATGTATCCCGACTTTGTCACTACCGGACATTCGTCTTCGCCCGTCTCTTTCAAAATGGTTTCGGCGGCCGACGCGTAAAGGGCGTGCTGGAACTGTTCTCCCCCCGCCAGGTACTGCCGCCTCTCGTACTTGTAGGCACTGCCTGTCTTATAATCCCACACGTGATATTCATGGCCGGAAACCTTATCGAGCCGGTCTATTATTCCCCGCAAAAAGAAATGTTTTCCCCCGGGAAGGAATATCTTAACGGGATCCTTCCCGCCCGTTCCGAATTCAAGCTCTTCATGTACGGGCGATGTGCGGAGCTTTCTGTTTGTCAGAAGAAACACATCAAGGTCTTTCCGCATAACGGAAAGTTCCGCAAGATAGACCATATCGTTTGACGGGGGAATTTCTTCCCTGTATTTTTCCGCCTTTGAAACAAGTATCTTTTCGGCTGTCTCTTTTTCGTCCAATGCCGAAAGTCCCTCTCCTTTTTCTCTCATCTCCGCGGTGAATGTCTCGAAAACCTCATGAAGTAAACTTCCTTTCTGCATGGCGTTAAGCCATGATGTGACGTCTTTATTCGTCTCCTCGGGTTTATCGACACAAAGGACATTGGAAATGAAATATCTAAAAGGGCACCCGGCAGCCTTCTCCAGTTTTGAACATGAAAGCACGATCCCGCCGGACTCTCTCGGGTCAAGTTCGCCCCCTGTAACGACGAGGTTGCCGTCATATTCCGTAAATTCAGCGCTTTCCCTCGCCTCTTCGGCCTTCAGGCCTTCGGCTATACAGGGATAGATATTTTTTACCGCTTCTGTCCCGTCTTTCAGGACTCCTCCACGCGATAATTTTTTTATCCACATTTCCGTTATGTCGAGCGGCGCCTCCCCTCGCTCAATTCCCAAAGACCCTTCTCCTTTTATGATAGACCCTAAAAGATCCTCGTAATCCGCATCGGGACGGGATGTTTTGAGGCGGTAAAGCTGGAGCATCAGAGAGGAAGGAAAAACATTCCTTTCTTCCCTGATATCGTACATGGAAAAACTTGCCGTAACACTGCCTCTTGTTCCGCTGAGAGCGGAGGCCATATCATAAATGTTCTTGCGGATACCGTCCGATGAGACTTCAAGAGCCGGGCTTATGCGTTCTCTTTCAGAATCCAGCAAAACAGGGTCCTCGGTCCTTCTTCCGGGAAACCTCATTTCATCAAGCCCTACGAAAAATATATTGCCCCGGGCGCTCCGGGCGCCGTGTTTATAATGCGATACATGCAAATGGCCCGGCCTCGGCTCGGAGGGATTTACATTCACGGTAAAAAATGTCCCCAGAAGCTTATCCGCCGCCTCGGAAAGGGTCATTCTATCGACTCCCAGGTCTCCTATGGCCGCGGATCTTTTTAAAGCCTCTTCCACAAAATCCGAATCATAAGAAGATCGACTCACCGTATATTGCCTTAGAAAATCCGACACCCCGGCGCACATATCTTTGAGCCTGACCAGGCCGTCATCTCCGGGTTCGGGAACTAACGCTAAAAGTCCCGTACATATTTGACGGAGCATGCCAATGTCCGCGGCCATTTTAAGGTACCCGTCATGGTTGTCCGCCTCTTCGTCGCTGTAGGGCTTTTCGGCTTTCTTTAAAAATTCGGCTTCTTTTTTGCCTAGTACTTTTTCGTATCTCGGCCTTGACCACCCCACTCCGGAGATCTTTAAAAGATGGCCCAGCGACGTCAAGTCTCTCCCGTCATTATTCTTATCTGTTTTTATGTCTCCCGAGGCCAGAGCATGCCTCAGGTAGATCTCCCAGAAATCATGTTTTATCCAATCCAGGAAACACCTTACCGCCCTGAAAGGGCCGGTGACCATAGCGGGTATCCCTTCGGAAAAAGTCACGGGACAGGCCAATTTCTCTGAATACAACATTATTTCTCTTCTGTACTCTCCGCTGTCCGGATAAACTATTTCCGCATCATCAAGCGAAATATCACGAAGAGCCATTCTCCTGAAAACTTCTTTTACTTCTTCCCTGGACCCTCTTGAGGCAAAAAGCTCCAGATCCCCCCCTGCCGCGGCCTTGGAAGCCTTGCGCGTATCGTATACCCATGCCAGAGCGCTGCTGTCTTTAAAATCTCCCTTAGTTTGTTTTCCCCAAAGCCCCTTAGGTTCCTTTATGCCGAATACCGGACCGTCACTTATGATCTCAAGGTCTTTTCCCGCAAGGCGTTCAATGAACTCGCGTTCCAGCCCGCTCATATAATAACGGGAAAAAATAATGTATCTTCGTTGTCTTGAGGGAAGATCTTTCAAACCTTCAAGAGCTATCAGGGTAAGTCCGGCTTTATCTATAAGCTTTTTTTCATCAAGCCTTTTCTCATATTCGGAAAATATAAGATCAATGTCGCGGGCTTTATCGGCATTCGTAAGATATTCCCCCTTTATGGCTGACGGGGAAATGCCTTTGGTCCGGAGCTCCATTATAACGCCCGTAAGAGCGTTTATTATGCCGGAATTTGTCTCGTGTTTTTCAAAATATCCGAGTTTTCCTGAATCGGCCAGGCCATAAAAAACATCCTCTACAATAGCCATTATCCCCGGGCCCGAAACGCGCTTAAGCTTCTTTTCTGTAATGATCTTTTCCGCGGCTTCGCTGGCAAGCGAAGATGCCGTTGCCAGAGTGAAATTCACCCACGGCTCGCCGCTCCTCGACAGCGCCTGCAGGACTTCCCGGCCAAGCCTGTAATCGGGGGTTATGAGCACTTTCTCTTTAAGAGGGTATTTACGGCAGATATCACTTAGCGCGGAAAGAAGAGGTGTCATTGTATCCTTCATTTTATATAAAGCGGATCGCTATGCTCCGTACAGGGAGGATCGCCCCGGGGCTTAAATCCGGCATAAAGTCATACATGCTCTTTCTATCGCCAGTACCCGGAGACACGCTTCCTTTATGTCTTTACCAACCGCCACAACGCCGTGACGCTTCAATATCACCGCGTTGCTTCCCTGCCTGATCTTATCGGCAACGGTTTTACCCAGTTCCGGGCTCCCGGGCTGGATGTAAGGTATCACAGGCGAAGCCCTTCCGACAAGACAATCGAATTCATAAGAAGGGCTCTCGAGCAAAGAGAGTTTTCCCGAGGCAGCTACGGAATACGGAGGATGAGCGTGAGCGACAGCCAGGACGTCTTCTCTTGCCATATAACATGCCCGGTGTATGAACACCTCGGAACTTACCCCGAGTTGTTCGGGATCGTCTTCACTGGAAAAAGACACCCGGGTATAATCGGAAGGCCCGGCGCATGACATGTCTACCCCGCTTCTTTTTATGGTAAAAAATCCTTTATCCCTTACGCTTATATTTCCGCCGGCGCCGATAACAAGGCCGTGTCTGTGAAGGAACTTGCCATTCTCTATAAGATCTTCCATCATACCCATGCTTAACCCTCCTGCCCGATAGTCTATCACGCCCACCCCTAACCGTCAATCAACCGAACCGGACGATCCACTACTCTCAACATGCCTTGCGGCATATCGCGACGTCTCCGCTACAAGGGTCTGGTATTCCCGGAGAGGGCGTTGGACGACTGAGCGGGCATGGTCCCCTATGGCACGGGCCATAGGGGGAGCGAGGTCGTCCGTCGAGCGAAGATCTTCTCGCCGGGAAGATCGAGCGTCCCTCGCAGGGAATGCCAGACCCTTGTAGCAAAGATGCTACGATCTCCGCAATGAGTCTAACAGGGACAGGTGTAGGATCAGATTGAGAACCGTCCCTGATATTTTAATGCTACAAGGGTCTTGAATAACTGCAGCATGACGAAGTCAAGTTCCCAGACTATGGACTATGGACTATCGACTATGGACTACCACAGAAGTTCCCAACATATCTCTTGTCTGATCTTCGAAAAACATTATAATATAGGGTCTGAAGCGAATTACACACTGTCAAAAAGGGAGATCATAATGGTTCTTGGCATAATGCGGAGCAAAAAATTCTCAAAAAGGGTCCTGACGGGGCTTCTGATAATAATCATACCGGCTTTTGTTTTCTGGGGTGTGGGGTCTCTTTCCGACCGCCCTAAGCCCGCCGGAAAGATCTATGGCCGGACGGTATCCGCCGAGGACTTTTTTTCAAGCCGCCAGGGCGTACATACCCAGATAATGCTCAACTACTTCACCGATTATGAAAGAATGTCTTCTATCTTGAAGAACAGGACCTTAATGAACACTATGGCATGGGAAAGACTTTTACTGCTTTCCGCGGCAAGGAATAAAAAAATACAGGTTTCTAACCAGGAAGTGATGTCATTTATAGCCTCCCATCCGCTTTTTCAAAGAGGGGGCGGGTTTGACAGAACGATCTACGCTTCCATACTAAGGAATCCGTCGATTGCACTCTCACCGCGGCAGTTCGAGGAACTCATAAGGGAAAACCTTCTTGTTATGAAATTCCGGAACTCTCTTCTCGACAATATTACGGTTTCCGAAGAGGAAATACTGGAATGGTTCCGGCTATATGCCGGCAAAACCGTTTTCTCTTATTTCCTGATGGACAAGGACAAATACTCTGCAGATGCGGACATAAGCGAACAGGAAATAATCGAGGCCTATGAGACGAACAAAGACAGGCTTTTTTCCAGAGAAAAGGCCCAGGTGGAATACATTGAAACCGCGTATTCCTCGGGTTCCGAAAAAGACCGTATCGATGAGACACTCAGAAAAGCTGTTGTTGAAATATCCCGGGACGAGCTTTCCATGAAAGAATATGCCGATAGAATGGGTTACATGTACGGCAAGACCGGGTTCTTCGCCTTGCACAATACTCTTTCTGGACCAAGCTGGTTCCCGGGCTTCAATACCGCCGCTTTCGAGCTGAAAGACGGAGAAATAAGCCCTCCCGTATTTTCCGGCGCGGAACAGGGAAGCGCTTTTATGATCAGAAGGATCGGAACGGAAATGCCCAAACTTTTGTCTTTTGAAGAAGTGCGCGATGAGATCTCTCAGGCGCTTAAGAACGCAAAAAGCGTTGACCTCGCGAAAGCGGAAGCCGATAAAATTTTTCAGGCTATGTCAGACGGTGAAATGACTTTTGAGGAAGCCGCGGCTTCTGTAAATTCCGCGATAAAGCAAACACCCCCGTTGAGCATTGAAGACAATATCGAAAATCTTATTCCGGCGCGTGAGGCTGTGGCAGCATCGTTTTCCTCGAAAGAAAACGAAATATTACATCCCTACATGACCCGTGCCGGGGCTCTTGTATTAAAAATAGATGATGTGATCGAGCCCCCCCTTTCGGATCTTACGCAAGAGGTCAAAGACTCCATCAAGGAAAACATAATCTCAGAAAGGCAAGTTTCAGCCGTCACGGACTGGCTCCGGGAAAATTCTTCAGCCATAGAACCCGCCGGGCCCCTGGAAGAAATGTAAGGCAAAAACCGGATAAAATTTAAAAAGGTTTGTGTGTGTCTTTTTGGGCGGGTTATCCCAGGAATTTTTCCAGTTCTTTCCTGAAATGCGATACGTCCTTGAATCTTCTGTATACCGACGCGAAGCGAACATATGCCACTTCATCGAGATCATATAATTCATCCATCACCATTTTACCGATAACCGTTGTCTTCACTTCGCGATCGGCTTTTTTGTGTACCTCTTTGGCTATCTCCTCCGCTATCTCTTCTATTTTGTCCATGCTGACGGGGCGTTTCTCGCAGGCCTTCATTATGCCGTCTTTGATCTTTTCCCTGTCGAACCTCTTGCGGGTTCCGTCGCGCTTGATCACCATCATCGGGGCATTTTCAACATATTCGTAGGTCGTGAACCTTTTTCCGCATTTCAGGCATTCGCGCCTTCTTCTGATGCTTATTCCTTCGGCGCTCATCCTCGAATCTATTACCTTATCGTCTATGTGCGAACAAAAAGGGCACTTCATCTTTTTATCAGGGTCATCTCCACTCCCGCTTCTTTGAGAAATCCTACCGCGAAATCATCCGGGTATTCGCCCTCGATAACTATTTTATTTATCCCGGCGTTTATTATCATTTTGGCGCATATCGCGCAGGGCTGGACTGTAACGTAAAGAGTGGCACCGTCAAGATTTACGCCATGCCTGGCGGCCTGCAGAAAAGCGTTCTGTTCTGCATGCAGAGCCCGGCAAAGCTCATGTCTCTCGCCGGAAGGCACCTTGAGCTTTTCTCTCAAGCATCCCACTTCATCACAATGCGTTATTCCCATTGGAGCGCCGTTATATCCTGTAGCCAGTATCTGTTTGTTCTTAACTACTACAGCGCCCACCTGCCTTCTAAGGCATGTTGACCTTGTTGAAACAAGATGGGCTATGCTCAAAAAATATTCGTCCCAGCTGGGACGTTTTGTCTCTTTCTTAGCCGCGGGAGAGCTTTTTTTTGTCCTCAGCGCAACTTTCTTTTTCTTTCCGGATGTCATTTTGCAATATTCTCCATTTCTTTTATCCATTCAGCGTAAAGCGGAAAACCCTTCAGCAGATCCTTAACTTCGTTCTTTATAAGGTCGAGTTTTGACGAGTCCTCCCTTACGGCAATAGCCTTGTCAATAAGCCCCGCTATCGCGGCCATTTCGCCCTCGCCCATACCTCTTGTTGTTATAGCGGCCGTCCCGAGACGGATACCGCTTGTAACAAAGGGACTTTTGGGGTCAAAAGGTATAAGGTTCTTGTTCACTGTTATGCCGGCTTTATCCAGCAATATTTCGGCCTCCTTGCCGCTTACACCTTTATTCGTCAGGTCCACCAGCATAAGATGGTTATCTGTGCCCCCGGAAACTATCCTGAACCCGCGCGCCGTCAGTTCTTTAGACAATATGGAGGCATTCGCTACTATCTTTTTCTGATAATCCTTGAATCCGGGCTCAAGAGCTTCCTTGAACGCCACGGCCTTGGCCGCTATAACATGCATAAGAGGCCCGCCCTGTATTCCGGGGAAGACCGACGAATTTATTTTTTTAGCGAATTCTTCTCTGCACATAACAAGTCCCGACCGCGGTCCTCTCAGCGTTTTATGCGTTGTGCTTGTCACGAATTCCGAAACTTCCACCGGACTGGGATGTTCTCCCGCGGCTACAAGCCCGGCAATATGCGCCATGTCTACCATTAGAACAGCCCCGACCTCGTCGCATATTTCCCTGAATTTACTAAAATCTATTGTCCGGGGATAAGCGGAAGCTCCGGCTATTATCATTTTTGGTTTTGTTTCTACGGCTTTTTTTCTGATCTCGTCAAAATCAAGTTTTTCCGACTCGCGGGAAACCCCGTAAAATACCATACTATAGTACATCCCGGAAAAATTTTTGGGATGCCCGTGGGAAAGATGCCCTCCGCAGGCAAGGTCCATCGCGAGAACAGTATCCCCGGGACTCACTACACTGAAGTAAACGGCCATATTGGCCTGAGATCCGGAATGCGGCTGAACATTTACATGCTCCGCCCCAAAAAGTTCTTTGGCCCTCTGTATGGCTATCTCTTCCGCGACATCTACTTTCTCGCATCCGCCGTAATACCTTGCCCCCGGATATCCCTCGGCATACTTGTTGGTCATGGAGGAGGCTACCGCTTCCATAACCGCCCGGGAAACAAAATTCTCGCTGGCAATAAGCTCTATCCCCTGTTCTTCTCTTATGGTCTCATTAAGGACTGCCTTAAAGATCTCTGGGTCTTTTTCGTATAAGTGCCTCATACTCTCTCCCGCTTTGTTCTTTGTTTTAGAACTATGTTTTTTTGAATACCTTTTTTTCGTATTCTTTGATGATCCTTACCCTTTTCGCGTGACGCCCCTTAAGCGCGGGGGTCTTTAACCAGGCCTTTACCGTAGCAAGAGCGTCTTTTCGGGAAACCCTGTCGGCTGCCAGCACCAGTACGTTTATATCGTTATGCTCTCTTGCCGACACCGCTTGATCCGGTTTTCCGCATACACCCGCCCTTACGCCCGGAAGCTTGTTGGCTATGACAGCCATTCCTACCCCTGTCCTGCATATAAGGATCCCTACCCACGCTTTTTTGCGTGAAACCATTGACGCGCATTCAAACCCAACATGCGGGTAATCACAGGATTCCGGGGTATCTGTGCCCATGTCGTAAACTTTATGGCCAGCTCTTTCCAGCTCCTTCAAGATGAATTGTTTCAGGTCGAACCCACCGTGATCCGATCCTACAGCTATTCTTTTATCCATTTTATAAGCTCCTCAATAGACTGTTTTATAATGGAAAACGACGTTTTGTAAAAAGTCATCGGCCTGCCTATCGGATCAGGTATTATCACAACCCCTCTATCAGGATTAAACTCCCCCAGATATCGTACTTTGCTTTCCGCTGCCGGATCCAGATCCAACACCGCTAATTTATGCTCCGGCGCCATTACAAGTATAAGATCCGCCCAGTTCACAAGTCCTAACGAAAGCCCCTTTGAAATGTAAGGGGATACATCAATTCCCTCTTTTGTAAGAAGAGAAATGACTTCTTTTGAAGGGCTTGCTCCTTCGATACCCAAAATCCCGGCAGATCGCGCCTCGAAAGACTTCTCATTTTCGGAAGAAAGCCTGTTAAGGTAGGCTTCCGCCATTATGCTTCGGCAGCTGTTCCCGGTACATACAAAAAGTATTTTTTTTATGTTTTTCATTTATTTTTGGATCCAAGCTTGCGGTTCTTCTCTTCCACCTTTTTAACCAACTCTTTTTTGTGCCGGTCGAGTTTCCCCGCGACGGAAGAAGAAGATACGCCAAGTATCTGGGCGGCAAGAATGGCGGCATTTATCGCTCCGGCTTTACCGATAGCTACGGTCGCTACCGGTATTCCCGCGGGCATCTGTACGGTGGAAAGAAGAGAATCCATTCCGTCAAGCTGTGAATCCATAGGAACTCCAATAACGGGAAGTGTGGTGTGCGCTGCCACTACCCCGGCAAGATGCGCGGCTCCTCCGGCGGCGGCAATTATCACCATTGCCCCCCTCTTTTTGGCCGACTTGGCGAAAGAAGCCGTTTTATCCGGACATCTGTGCGCTGAAAGTATTTTTACTTCATAGGTGACTCCGAATTTCTCAAGCACCGAAAATGCCTCTTTCATGACCGGAAGGTCGGAATCACTTCCCATGACAATGCTTACCAGCGGGTTCTTTTTCATATTATTTCCCTCCTTACACCAATTAAGCTAGAGTTCTGCAAAATAGCAATTTCACGTCATTGCGAGGGAGCAAAGCGACCGAAGCAACCTCATAACTTATTATATATGTTGAGATTGCTCCGCCCTTTTATTACGTCTGGCGGAATCCTGAGCCATGGTCTTTATCACGAGACGAAGGGCTTCGTCACTCACTTCGTTCGTTCCTCGCAAAGACGGTATAAAAGTCCATTTTGCAGAACCCTACAATTAAGCATTAACATCGCTCCGGGCGCGGATCCCGATATCACTACGGCACCATTTACCTTCAAAAGATATTTTGGACGCGCCTTTATAGGCTTTTTCCGCCGCTTGTTCCAGATCGGGCGCCATCCCGACAACGCTCATAACCCTTCCCCCGCAGGAAACGAGCCTTTCTCCTTCATATTTAGTTCCGGCATGGAAGACAATAGCCCGGGTTTCCATAGCTTCGATTATTCCCGATATTTCCCGGCCTTTCTCATACTCCCCCGGATAGCCTTCCGCGGCAAGCACCACACAGACACATTCCGAACTATGCCACTCTATTTCCGTTCCGGAAAGTTGTCCGGTGGCGGTTTTCATGAATAATTCCGCAAGATCCGACTTCATCCTCGGCAATATGACCTGCGTTTCAGGATCGCCAAGTCGCACGTTATATTCCAAAAGTTTCGGACCCTCCTGAGTCATCATTATGCCGGCATACAGGATCCCGCGGTAATCCATTTTTTCCTTTTTAAGGCCCTGTATGGTAGGGTTTATTATTTTCTCCATTATCTCTTCAATGTCCTTTTTCTTCAGGACCGAAGCGGGTGAAAAAGCTCCCATCCCCCCCGTGTTCGGCCCTGTATCGCAGTCGTACGCCCTCTTATGGTCCTGACTGGTAGCAAGAGGAATGATCTCATCTCCGTCGGTTATTACCATTACCGAAACTTCCTTTCCTTCCAGATACTCCTCTACGATGATCCTCTTTCCGGCAGACCCGAATTCTTTTTTAACAAGCATTCTTTCCGCGGCTTCTATGGCCTCTTCTCTCCCCGGGGCGACCACAACGCCTTTTCCAGCGGCCAGCCCGTAGGCTTTTACTACGATCTGCTCATTGTCGGGAAAAGTGTCGATATACTCCCGCGCCTTTTTAAAATCGTTAAATACCCTGAACCCCGCCGTTGGTATGTTGTTCGCGCCCATCATTTCTTTGGCAAATATCTTGCTGGATTCAAGGCGCGCGGCGGCATATGAAGGCCCCAAGACAGCAATGCCCGCTCTTCTAAGATCATCGGCTATCCCCAGGGCAAGAGGGGCTTCCGGGCCCACAACTACAAGGTCAATGTGATGCCGTTTACAGAAAGCGATTACCTTCTTGTGCTTTTTAACGTCTATATCCACATTAGTCCCGTGGAACCCCGTACCCGCGTTACCAGGGGCGCAGTAAAGTTCGGTAACTTTGGGGCTTTGTCTCAATTTCCAGCAAATAGCGTGCTCCCTCCCGCCGGAACCTATAACAAGTATCTTCATCCGCATTCTCCTTTTAAGATCTCGACCGCTCTCTCACCTTTGACTATTTCCCCTATGACCCAGCTATTTAATTTAAATTTTTCCCTGAGTACCTTTTGGGATATTTTCGCGTCCTTTTCCGAACAAACAAACACCATCCCTATGCCCATATTAAAAGTCGTGTGCATCTCCCTTTCACCTATATCCGCTCTTTCGCCTATCTCGCGGAATACCGCCGGTACATTCCAGCTGCCGGAGCGAATTACCGCTTTCATACCTTTCGGCAGAACGCGCGGTATATTTTCATAAAGTCCTCCGCCGGTTATGTTAGCCGCTCCCTTTATGTCCGCTTTTCCCGAAACATGCATAAAAGGCCTTACGTATATTGTAGTGGGCCTGAGCAAGACACGCTTGCGCCGCTTTATTTCATTTTTGTTGAATACTTTCCGGGCCAGAGAATATCCGTTGGAATGCAGTCCGCTTGAAGCTACCCCCAGAAGAACATCACCCGGCCTGATCTTTTTCCCGTTTATGACTTTTTTTCTTGGAACGGCGCCTACGGCAAACCCGGCCAGATCATATTCTCCTTTCTTGTACATACCCGGCATCTCGGCTGTTTCTCCGCCCAGAAGCGCGCATCCGGCGTCCCGGCATCCCGCGACTATCCCCTTAAGAACATCTTTCCATATTCTGCTTTCGAGTTTCCCGCAGGCAAAATAGTCGAGAAAAAATAAGGGCCTTGCGCCGCAGCATAAAACATCGTTCACACACATAGCTACAAGGTCTATGCCTATGGTATCGTGTTTCCCGGTTATCTCAGCTATCTTTAATTTTGTTCCCACTCCATCGGTAGATGCCACCAAAAGCGGATCCTTCTCTCCGGTTGCGGCAAGATCAAAAAACCCGCCGAAACCACCCACAGAATCCATGCTTCCCCGGACTCTTGTCGTGTCAATAAGAGAGGACATTCCTTTTATAAGCCTGTCTGCCTTGGAAATATCAACTCCCGCTTTTTTATAAGTTATTTTCAGCTTTTTTTTCATGTTGCCCCGATGTGTATGGCGGGGTTTCCCCGCCCTTTCGGTTTGTCCCGAACCATGGACCATGGACTATGGTCTCCCCTCAAGTTCTCACCCCAACCCTATGCTCTTAAATATCCCGTCCACATGCCTTAAATGATAGTCCAGACTGAAACAATTCTCTATTTCTTTTCCGCTAAGGTATTTTTTTACCCCAGGTTCCATTATGACAAGATCCTTAAAATGCTTATCCCCGGAGTGACATTCAAGGGCGGCTCCTTGTATAAGATCGTAAGCCTCAAGCCGCGTCGCTCCTTTTTTTATGAGTTCGAGCATAATATGCTGGGAATAAACAAGCCCTTTTGAAACTTGCATATTCCGAAGCATTTTGTCCTTGTTAACTATAAGATTTGTCACAAGTTCTTCCGCTTTAGCCAGCATGTAATCCAGCAGTATTGTAGAGTCCGGCAAGATCACCCTTTCAACCGAAGAGTGAGAAATATCCCTTTCATGCCAGAGCGCTATATTCTCTATAGCGGCCATGGCGTTGCCGCGCAGTATCCTGGCAAGCCCCGTTATTCTCTCGCATATTATCGGGTTTTTCTTATGCGGCATGCTTGAAGACCCGGTCTGCCCCTTGCCGAAATACTCCTGGGCCTCGTCTATTTCGGTCTTCTGCAGGCCTCTTATTTCAAGAGCTATCTTTTCCAGCGTCGCTCCGGCTATGGATATGACACTAAGATAATAAGCATGCCTGTCCCTTTGTATTACCTGATTAGCGACCAGGGCGGGTTCGAAGCCGAGTTTTTTACACACATATTCTTCTACTCCGGGATCAACATTGGCAAATGTCCCCACCGAACCGGACATTTTACCCACAGCTACTGTTTTTCCGGCGGTTTTCATTCTTTCAATATTCCGCTCCATTTCCCGGTAGTACAATGCCATTTTAAGCCCGAAAGATATCGGCTCGGCATGAACACCGTGTGAACGGCCCATCATAGGGGTTTTCTTATGCTCAATGGCTTTTTTCTTAAGAGCCGCCTTGAGTTTCTCCATACCGTCCACAAGCAGGTCCGCGGCCTCTACCATCTGTATGGACAAAGCCGTGTCAAGAACATCGCTGGAAGTGAGCCCGTAATGAAAATATTTGGCTTCTTCCCCTACATTTTCCGACACACTTTTAATGAATGCCACAACATCATGATTGGTGATCTTTTCTATCTCGTTAATTCTTTCAACGCTGAAACAAGCCTTTTCTTTTATGGTCTTCGCGGCTTTTTCAGGAATAATTTTCAGCTCAGCCAGAGCCTCGCAGGCAAGGAGCTCCACGTCAAGCATTTTCTGGAATCGGTTCTCCTCCTCCCAGATCCGGGCCATTTCAGTCCTTGAATACCTTTTTATCATTCCGGCACCTCGTTTTGGTCGTTTTATGTTCATGAACCCCGCACAGGAGCCTTTTTTATATCATATCTATACGGGCAGTGTCAATTAGAACTAAGAGCGCGGATAATATGACTATACGGCGGCGGCGGATCCAAACTTCACGGGGGGATACATACGGTATGTTTTGGACAGGGCCTCGGGGAGCTTGTTTTAGCTTGGTCTCCGAGCGTACCTTTAGCAAGCTATCAGAGAAAGAGCGAGGAGTAAAACAGCTCCACGTGGAGTGAGCACGGCCGCTGGAGCCGTGCGAACGTCCCTGCTGAGTTCAAGGCAAATAAGCGCGGCGAAATCCCGTGTCAGATAATGAACTCAAGCAAATGCTGGGAAATGGTCTTACGGGGGGAAAAATATGCCGTATGTATCCTCCCGTTTGC